>DATBQE010000037.1:0-8335 GCA_036561005.1 Burkholderiaceae bacterium
GTAGGCCTTGGCTTCGCCGCCGAATTTCTTCGACAAGACGGTTGCGATCGCTGCTGTCAGCGTGGTCTTGCCATGGTCAACGTGCCCAATCGTGCCCACATTCACGTGCGGCTTGGTCCGCTCAAACTTGCTCTTTGCCATTTTATTCTTCCTTCAAAAAGAACGATTTATTCAATAATTAACTGGTTGCCGCACCCCGCCTGGCGGGATGCGCATTGCATATTTTTACTTGGACTTGGCGCTGACGATCGCTTCAGTCACATTCTTCGGTGCTTCGGAATAGTGCTTGAATTCCATCGTGTAGGTTGCGCGGCCTTGCGTTGCAGAACGCAGCGAAGTCGAGTAACCAAACATTTCGGACAGCGGCACTTCAGCCTTGATGATCTTGCCGCCGCCGCCGGCGATTTCGTCCATGCCCTGCACCATACCGCGACGGGACGACAAGTCACCCATGACGGTACCGGCGTAGTCTTCCGGCGTTTCCACTTCCACTGCCATCATCGGCTCGAGGATGACCGGGCTGGCCTTGCGGCAGCCGTCCTTGAACGCCATCGAAGCAGCCATGCGGAACGCGTTTTCGTTCGAGTCCACGTCATGGTAGGAACCGAAGAACAGCGTGACCTTGACGTCGACCACCGGGTAGCCGGCCATCACGCCCGAAGTCAGGGTTTCGCGCACACCCTTTTCAACTGCAGGGATGTATTCGCGCGGAACGGTACCGCCCTTGATCGCGTCGACGAATTCGAAGCCCTTGCCTGGTTCTTGCGGCTCGATCTTCAACACCACGTGACCGTATTGACCACGACCACCGGATTGCTTGACGAACTTGCCTTCGATTTCTTCGCAAACCTTGCGGATCGTTTCGCGATACGCAACTTGCGGTTTACCGACGGTCGCTTCGACGTTGAATTCACGGCGCATACGGTCGACGATAATTTCCAGGTGCAACTCGCCCATACCGGCGATGATCGTTTGACCCGATTCTTCGTCGGTACGCACGCGGAACGACGGATCTTCCTGGGCCAGACGGTTCAGGGCCAGGCCCATCTTTTCCTGGTCTTGCTTGGTCTTCGGCTCAACAGCTTGCGAGATCACCGGCTCAGGGAAAATCATGCGCTCGAGCGTGATGATCGAAGCTGGATCGCACAGGGTTTCGCCCGTGGTTGCATCCTTCAGGCCCACTGCTGCGGCGATGTCGCCGGCGCGCACTTCCTTGATTTCTTCCCGCTGATTTGCATGCATCTGCAAAATACGACCCAGACGTTCCTTCTTGCCCTTGATCGGGTTGAAGACGGTGTCGCCCGAGTTGATCGTGCCCGAATAGACGCGGAAGAAGATCAATTGGCCGACGAACGGGTCGGTCATGATCTTGAATGCCAGAGCGGAAAACTTTTCGTTGTCTTCGGCTTTGCGCTCGACCGGGTTGTCGTCTTCGTCCAGACCCTTGACCGGCGGAATATCCGACGGGGAAGGCAGGTAGTCGATGACGCCGTCCAACATGGCTTGTACGCCCTTGTTCTTGAACGCGGTGCCGCACATCATTGGAACGATTTCGGCAGCGATGGTACGCTGGCGCAAGGCAGCCTTGATTTCAGCTTCCGACAGGTCGCCTTCTTCGAGGTACTTGTTCATCAATTCTTCAGTCGCTTCTGCAGCGGCTTCGACCATCTTTTCGCGCCATTCCTTGGCTTGCTCGAGCAACTCGGCAGGGATTTCGCGATAGTCGAACTTCATGCCCTGGGAAGCCTCATCCCAGTAGATCGCCTTCATCTTGACCAGGTCGACCACGCCGAGGAAGTGCTCTTCCGCGCCGATGGGGATCTGCAGCGGGATCGGGTTGGCCTTCAGGCGGGCACGCATTTGCTCGTACACCTTGAAGAAGTTCGCACCGGTACGGTCCATCTTGTTGACGAACGCCAAACGCGGGACGTGATACTTGTTGGCTTGGCGCCATACCGTTTCCGATTGCGGCTGCACGCCGCCGACTGCACAATAAACCATGCAAGCGCCGTCGAGCACGCGCATCGAGCGCTCAACTTCAATTGTGAAGTCAACGTGGCCCGGTGTGTCGATGATGTTGATGTGGTGCTCGGCGTAGTTGTTCGCCATGCCCTTCCAGAAGCAGGTCGTCGCGGCCGACGTAATCGTGATGCCGCGCTCTTGCTCTTGCTCCATCCAGTCCATGGTGGCTGCGCCATCATGCACTTCGCCGATCTTGTGATTCACGCCTGTGTAAAACAGGATGCGCTCGGTGGTGGTGGTCTTACCGGCGTCGATGTGAGCGGAAATACCGATATTGCGGTAGCGCTCAATGGGGGTCTTGCGAGCCATAATGAATCCTAAGTCGTTAATTAACGATAAACGATACTGATGAACTAATGAACGAAACCGAGCGCCACTTTTACAAGGTGTCCGCTCGGTTCTTTTATGCTTTGCATATCAACTATGCATGCAATCGCCTCGGCACGGCCAAGGCGACTTTGACAACTGTTAGAAGCGGAAGTGCGAGAACGCCTTGTTCGCTTCTGCCATACGGTGAACTTCATCACGCTTCTTCATTGCGCCGCCGCGGCCTTCTGCGGCTTCCATCAATTCTCCGCCCAGACGTTGCGGCATCGATTTTTCGCTGCGCTTGTTCGCAGCTTCACGCAACCAGCGCATGGACAAGGCCATACGGCGGACCGGGCGAACTTCAACCGGCACCTGGTAGTTGGCACCGCCGACGCGGCGCGACTTGACTTCGACGAGCGGCTTGCAGTTGTTGATTGCGGCGGCAAACACTTCGAGCGGATCTTTGCCGCTCTTGGTTTGGATGTGATCGAATGCGCCGTAGATGATGCTTTCAGCGATCGACTTTTTACCCGACAACATCAGGACGTTGACGAACTTCGAAACATCAACATTACCGAATTTCGGATCTGGCAGGATATCCCGTTTGGGAACTTCACGACGACGTGGCATTGCTATTCCTTTCAATCTTCAGTTGGGCATGCAGGAACACTTTCCTTGCCTGCCCGCGGACAGCCATCATAGCCATCCACTTACTCGGCCCATTTGGGACCGACTCCAATTTCGCCGAACCTTGCACCATCGGCGAAAAATCTACGAAACCTACAAATTACTTCTTGCCCTTGGCAGCTGCGCCGGCCTTGGCACGTTTTGCACCGTACTTCGAGCGAGCTTGCTTACGGTCCTTGACGCCTTGGGTATCCAATGCACCGCGCACCATGTGGTAACGCACACCCGGCAAGTCCTTCACACGGCCGCCGCGCAACAACACGACGCTATGCTCTTGCAGGTTATGGCCCTCACCGCCGATGTACGAAATGACTTCGAAACCATTGGTCAGACGAACTTTGGCGACTTTACGCAAAGCCGAGTTCGGCTTCTTTGGAGTCGTTGTATAAACGCGGGTGCAAACGCCACGTTTCTGCGGGCTGTTTTCCAGCGCCGGCGATTTGCTCTTGACGCGCGCGGAAACACGCGGCTGGCGAATCAATTGATTGATGGTTGGCATCGTTCTAAATCCAACAAAATGAACACATTAATGACACAAACCCAAAACAACCTGACTGCAGCTGCCCGGGGACTAAACTGGTAAAGGGTATTTCCAAACCCGCGCGGATGTGACGAAGTCACGCAGGGCTTTCGAAAAAATCGGATTCGGCTGAGGAGGGAAAAGCGCGCCGGATGCGTGGGCAGACCAAAGAGCGCTTAAGCCATACAAAGCTTAAATTCGAGAACTCGCGAGTATAGCCCTACTGAATCGACGAGTCAACTACTCAGATAATCGCAGCGGCCGATTCACTGGAATTAATGTTGCCAGGAAACTAAATGAGTGCCTGTATTGGGCGATAATGGTGTGTCACTTAAATAACCAAAACCCTGCTTTCATGCGTTCATTGTTGCGTCCAGGCAATCTGTTTGTACTGATAACCTATTTGCTGCTGTCCGTGGTGCCTCTGGCGCCACTGTTATTTGCCGGCCAAACGGTGGAGGCGCCGCTTCGCATCCTGACTCTGGAATTATTGCTCTGGATGGCGGCTTGGTCGATCTTCAAACGCCCGGCATGGTTTCATATTTTCTTGCTGCCGGCCTTCCTTGCTTTGCCGATCGAATTGTATTTGCGATCCTTTTACGGGCAGGGCCTTTCGACGCATCATTTAGGCATCATTTCCGAAACCAGCCCCAAAGAAGCCAGCGAATTCCTTGGCAGCAAGATTTGGCTGCTTGCAGTGGTCATCCTCAGCGTGATCGGCTGGTGGTGGTACAGCTGGAAGGCTGCCTGGCGCAGTCGCGATCTCGACTGGCGCGGCAGATCGCGGCCGGTTGTCTTTGTGCTATTGGCCTGCGGGGCAGCCGTGTGGTGGTACGGTGAACACTATGGGGTACAAGCAAGCGCTTCGGTTGTTGCGAGCGTCAGCGCATCTACAGCTGCATCGGACGACTCTTCCGACGACGACAGCGCTTCTGACGACAGCAGCGATGACAGTATCGTGGCATCGGCCGTTCCGAGCGCCGCGCCGGTTAGCGCCGGTGCAATGCCCAAGCTGCCGTCCTGGGCCAAAATTCCGTTTGATGACAAACAGTTTGGAAGCACCTGGCCGTTTGGCCTGGTTGTGCGCGGCATTGACTTCTGGACCGAGCGCAAATACCTTGCCACCCTTTCAGAGAAGAGCAAGCAGTTTGTTTTTGGCAGCCACCAAGTGGGCCCGACTGTCGACATGCCGCAAATCGTGGTGATGGTGATTGGCGAATCGTCGCGTTACGACAGATGGAGCCTGAATGGTTACACGAGGGACACGAACCCATTGCTCAAGACCGAGCGCAATCTGGTCAGCCTCTCGAACATGGTCACTTCAGTCTCGGCCACGCGGCTTTCGGTACCCGTGATTGTCTCGCGCAAGCCGGCCACGCAAAGCCTGCAGGCCGGATTTTCAGAGAAATCCTTCCTCTCGGCCTACAAGGAGGCCGGCTTCAAGACTTATTGGCTGTCGAACCAGATGTCGTTTGGACAATTCGATACCCCAATTTCGGTATTCGCCAAGGAGGCCGACGTAATTGAATTCATGAACCTCGGCGGCTTTACCGACAACTCCAGCTTCGACCAAGTGTTGCTCGATCCCTTGCGGCGTGCCATCGCAGACCCGGCGCAAAAGAAACTCATTGTCCTGCACAGCCTGGGTAATCACTGGAACTACAGCCATCGGCACCCAAGGGATTTCGACAAGTGGAAGCCATCGCTGTTCGGCGTCGAGAATCCGGCATACACCGATTTGAAGCTCAAGCCGCTGCTTAACAATAGTTATGACAATTCGATTTTGTACACCGACTGGTTCCTCGAACAAGTTATTGCCGCGCTCAAGCAATCGAAGCAGCTGAGCGCCATGATGTACGTGTCGGACCACGGCCAAACCTTGTATGACGGAACCTGCAACCTTGCTTTCCATGGGCACAATACGCAATTCGAATTCCATATCCCGGCGCTGGTCTGGTATTCCGACCTGTATCAGGAAACCTACCCGGATAAAATCGCGCTGCTGCAACGAAATAAGAATGCGCGTCTGTCTACCGAGAACATCTTCCACACCTTGCTCGACATGTCCAATATCCGTTACAGCACGGAGCAATTGGACCGGAGTTTTCTAAGCAAGAAATTAAAGCGGCATAAGCGCTATGTCGACAGTTACGGCTGGTCCGATTACGACAATTCGACCTTCAAGGGCGATTGCCGCGAGGTGATGGACAAGGGCAAGCCCTTGGCCCAAGAGAAATAATCTTTTGGTTTCGTGCCCGGCGCCGAGCCCACCAATTCTTGCATGTTGAAAGTGGGTGAAGTAGACTGATCTGAGCGAGGCACGACCGAAAATTATAAAATGCCGAACCTGCCGAAGTTGTTTGTTTCACTAGTTCTTATGCCTTTGTCGGCATTTGCCGCTCCGCCATCCCTGAATTTCTGTTTTGAAGATGTGCTGCAAAGGCCTTGGACCAAGCCGGACGGCACCGGACTCAACATTGTTCTGTTGCAGCGCGTGGCGCGCCAACTCGGCGAACACTTTACCTACTCAGCCAAACCGTGGAGCCGCTGCCAGGAAGAGGTCCGAAATGGCACTTCCGACGGTGTGTTCGGCGTCTCGGACACGAGCGAACGGCGTCAGTACAGTGTCTATCCGACTCTCCCCGACGGTAAATCCGATCCCGAAGAAGCGCTGTACGAAGACCGGTTCGACGTTTATCTCCGGATTGGCGGGCGGGCATCCTGGAACAGCATGACACTCAGTAGCCCTGAGCGCCCCATTATTGCGCAACGCGACTACTACGTTGCGGCCTTGTTGCGGGATCGCGGCTACAACGTCGTTGAATATGCCAAGTCGGCCGAAGATGGTTTGCGTTTTCTTTCTCACGGCATGGCAGATGCTGCCGTGCTGCAGGGTGTGGAGGCGCAATCCTTGGCCGCCAGGGATCCGCGCTTCAGCGCAAATGTAAAACGCGTTGAACCCTCTTATCTAATCCTGCCTCTCTACCTTGCAGTTGGCCGCGGCGTCTATGAGCACGATCCAAAGCGGATCAAGGCGATATGGACGGCAATCCGCGAGGTCCGGGCCTCGGCGCAATACCGACGTGTGCAGAACAGTGCGGGAATTCACTGAGGCGGTCTTGATCAGTCGCGCCATGGTACCGCTACGAAGCGGCACAATGGCACAGTGGCGCCGGTCGCGCATGCGGCGGTGCAACGCATTCAACTGCGTCCCACGTTATCTCGCGGTTCGCATTTCGGGCACGATATTTGCAGGTTAAGTAAATAAAGAGATCAATACCACTTAGACAACTTTGCACGATCACGAAGGCCTTCACCAAGGGGAAAGACGCATGCCTGTCGCATCTTATATGTCACGAATGTATACCAGTTTGAAGTTTGTCGGTTTGTCATGTATTTTATTTGCGGGCCTGTATTCTGGTCTCGCGATGGCTGATGAGCGGGAGGAATTGACTGCAAAAATCATGTCGACCGGACAGCTTCCCTGCGCCCAGGAGGCATTGGAATTGATGAGCCGGCAACTGGAGCGTATGGAGCCCGATCTGGTTCTGCAAGGGATGCGCCAATCAATGGGCCTGGGAGAAAAATGGACAAAAGGCGATGTGCGCTACGAACAGGCGCGAACCGTCGTTGCGGCCAGCTTTGAAGAAGACCATGCCGCGAATGGGCCCCTTTTTTCCTTTTCGACGGCGTCGGTGTTGAACAAGGTGCTCGCCTCACAAAAGCCGGACGATCTGCAATACATCGCGAAATTTTTTGAAAAACCGGAAGGCAGGCTTTTTTGGGAAGAGAGCATTGATGGCGCCATATGCGGTGCCTGGCTCAAGACCATCAATCGTCCGCCTTATCCAACCATGGACGAGCCGACATTGCAGAGATGGGATAAGGCCAGCACCGCACTCAAAGGCCAACATGAGCGTTTCGTGCGCAAGTTGAACGCGCTGCCGAAGCCGAGTCAAAGCAACTACTACGACGGCGCAGAGAAGATCTCCGCCGCACTCCAGCAGGCACCGCTGCAACTGATCAATGAGCGCAATACAGAACTTGGCGTGCGTCTCGGTCAAATTTTGAAGCCGAAAATGAAGGAGATCAATGCCATTGTGGATGCATTCAAAGCCTCAAACAGCTGAGCGCTTTTTGGTCGCGGTCTCCATTGCAACCAATGGCCGGTCTCCCATCAGGTATCGTGGACCGGCTCCCGACCCGCCAGCCGCATCGCCAGCGTTATACAGGCGGCACTTTTGCAATGACAGGCAACCGCAGCCTATGCATGAGGTCAGTTGATCGCGTAATGCGATCAAGGCGTCAATGCGCTGTTGCAGCAATGGCTGCCATGAGCGCGACAGGCGCTCCCAATCCTGCTTGCCTGGAGTCCGCCCATCGGGCAGGGTGGCCAACGCCGAGGCTATGTCTTCCAGCGTCAACCCTATTGTCTGTGCCGCGCGGATAAAGGCAACGCGACGCAGGGTTTCGCGGTGAAACCTGCGCTGTCCGCCGGGCGGCCGGGTGCTGCGAATCAAATTTCGCTCTTCATAAAATCGCAAGGCGCTGGGTGCGACGCCCGAACGCTGCGCCAGCTCACCGATCGAAAGCAAAGTCTCGCTCACAAATGCTCCTGCAAAATGATCTTGACTTCAAGTGTACTTGAAGTTGCAAACTAGGAGACTGCACGGCAGAACGAGTCGAAGCGAAATGGGTGGGAAAAGGGCCCAATTTGGCCTCGCTTTTGAGGACTGTAGCCGTAGCTACAGCCGGAAAAACGGGGGCGAAGTGGGACTTTTCTCCATCCATTGCAGC
>DATBQE010000038.1:0-11276 GCA_036561005.1 Burkholderiaceae bacterium
CCAAAAGTCGCTGACAAGCGCACATCAAACGTCTATCATTGGCGCCCCTTTAATTTCGCTCTGGTTGAATGTCATGGCGCACGCTTGCGGATTGGATTTCGGCACTTCAAATTCGACTGTTGCTTTTTGCAGGCCGGGCCACTCGGCATTGCTGGCCCTGGAAGACGGCAAAGTCACGCTGCCATCGGTCGTGTTCTTCAATGCCGACGAAGACCAGGCGTATTTTGGCCGGGCTGCACTCGAAAACTACCTGGCAGGCTATGACGGGCGGCTCATGCGCTCGCTCAAGAGCTTGCTGGGCACCAGCTTGATCGACGGTCAAACAGAAGTGCAGGGGCGCGCTTTGCCCTATCGCGAGCTGTTGGCGCAATTCATCGGTGAACTGAAGAAGCGTGCCGAGCGCTCCGCCGGCTGTGAATTTGCTTCAGCTGTCGTTGGGCGTCCGGTCTTCTTTGTCGATGGCGATCCTGCTGCCGACCAGCTCGCCGAAACCACGCTCGCCGAGATTGTGCGCCTGGCCGGGTTCAAGGATATCGTCTTCCAATACGAACCCATCGCCGCCGCCTTCGATTACGAATCGCAAATCGATCGCGAAGAGCTTGTTCTGATCGCCGATATCGGTGGCGGCACGTCCGACTTCTCACTAATTCGCCTTTCCCCGGAGCACGCCGGGAAGAGCGACCGGCGCGGCGACATTCTGGCAAATGGCGGCATCCACATCGGCGGCACCGATTTTGACAAGTACCTGAGCCTGTCCGCCGTGATGCCCTTGCTCGGCATGGGCAGCAGGCTCAAGAACAATGCCGAGATGCCCTCCAGCTATTACTTCAACCTGGCGACATGGCACACCATCAACCTCGCCTACACGCAAAAAGTCTGGGGGCAATTGAAAGACTTGTATCGCGACGCCCTGGAGCGCGAGAAATTCGACCGCCTCATGAACCTGATCGAGCACCGCGCCGGCCATTGGCTGGCATTGCGGGTTGAGGAAGCAAAGATCGCATTGTCCGATGCCAAACAATGCACTTTGCGGCTCGACCGCCTGTCGCCGGCCATCGACCTGGCAATCGAGCGCGACAACTTCGATGGCGCGATAGCACGGCAGGTGAACGACGTGGCGACAACGGTGTTGGGCGTGCTGCGCGACGCCGGCGTGTCGGCCGATGCGGTCGATACCGTGTTCTTCACCGGCGGCTCCAGCGGCGTGCCCGCGCTACGCGCACAGATCGGCGCAATCGTGCCGTCGGCGCGGCGCGTGGAGGGGGACTTGTTCGGCAGTATCGGCACCGGGCTGGGACTCGATGCGGTGAGGAAGTTTGGTTAGTCCCTTGCTGGCGGCAACGGTCAAGGATTCCGCCGGCTTCGCTTTTTTACTTTGCGATGCGTCGTTCCAGCAACTTCAACGCATCGCGCCGGACAGCAATACCACCTTTCCAGCGGCAGTCGGCACGACCTTCAGCAGTGCCTTTGCCACAGCCGCCGCTTCGATTGGCCGGTAATTGCGCGGAATCAGGAACCCGATTGCCTTGCTCACTGCAAAGCCCAATTCTTCGCCCTGCCGCGTCGGCTGTCCCAAACCCTGGCGGTCGCCTGCAAGAAGGGAAGGGCGCGCGAACACCACGCCCTTGTACGGCAAGGCCGCCAATGCCTCTTCCAGTTCGCCCTTCACACGGCTGTAGAACACGCTGGAGCCGGCATCTGCGCCCATTGCGCTGACCAGGCCAAGGGTTTTGGCACCCGCAGCCAGCGCCGCCTTCGCCACGGCAAGGTTGGCATCGAAATCGACCGCGCGAAATGCCGCCTGGCTACCCGCGACTTTGATCGTCGTGCCCAGCGCCAGATAGACTTCATCGCACAGCGGCAGGGCCGGCAAGTGGTTGAAATCGACCACATGCGAGGTCAATTTCGCGTGTTCGATTGTCTGATTGCGGCGGACTAGGCTGTGAATCCTTGTCACGGTATTGTCAGCCAGAAGGCCGAGGAGGATTTCCTTGCCGACCAAGCCCGTGGATCCGGCAATGAGGACAGTTCGCTGTGGCATGAGAGTAGTCTCCTTTGTTGCAGTATATGCCATAGGATTGGCGCGCGAACTGTCATGATGGCTGTCCCAGGCACTGAAAAGGCCGGAACAGGGCCTTAACGCGCGAGGCTGCTATAATGCCCGCTCATTTTTTACGCAATTTATGCAACCTCGGGCCACAATACCCGGCACCCATCGGCCCACTTCCGAATCATCTGGTACAGTCCTCTAACGAGCAGGGCCGGCGAACGAATCCCATGGGCAAATACAAGCGCAAACAGGCATGACTTACAGCATCAAAGAAATTTTCTACACACTGCAAGGCGAGGGCGCCCAAGCCGGGCGTCCGGCTGTGTTCTGCCGATTTGCCGGCTGTAACCTGTGGAGCGGCCGCGAGGAAGACCGCGCGACGGCCGTTTGCCAGTTTTGCGACACCGATTTCGTCGGCACCGATGGAGAAGGTGGCGGCAAGTTTGCCGATAGCGAGGTTTTGGCCGAGACCATCAACAAACTATGGCCGCAAGCTTATACTGCCAGCAAATATGTCGTATTTACCGGTGGCGAACCGCTGCTCCAACTCGATACTTCCCTGATCGACAGCATGCATGCGCGCGGCTTCGAGATTGCCATTGAGACCAACGGCACGCTGCCTGTGCCGGAAGGTGTAGACTGGGTTTGCGTCAGCCCCAAAATGGGCTCCAAACTGGTGGTGCAGAAGGGCAATGAATTGAAGGTCGTGATTCCCCAATTGGGACAAAACCTGCTGGCCTATGAGAAGCTCGACTTTGCCAATTTCTTTGTCCAGCCCATGGATGGGCCGGCGGCCCAGCGCAATACGCAAACGGCGATCGAGACCTGCAAGCGCAATCCGAAATGGAAACTCAGCCTGCAAACCCATAAATACCTACAAATACCCTGACGCTCACCTGATACCCTCCTGATGCTTACCATTACACGCAAACTGGAATTCGATGCCGGTCATCGCATTCCTGACCACACCAGCCAGTGCCGCAATCTGCACGGGCACCGCTATACGCTCGAAATCACCCTAACCGGGCAAGTGGTCGATCATGATGGTCAATCGGACAACGGCATGATCATGGATTTTTCCGACGTCAAGAATCTCGCGCGCGAAAGCCTGGTTGACCTGTGGGATCACGCCTTCTTGGTCTACGAGAAAGACACCCAGGTGAAGGAATTCCTCGATTCCCTGCCGAACCACAAGACAGTGGTGCTAAATCGCGTACCGACGGTGGAAAACCTGGCGAAAATTGCCTTTGACATCCTCAAGCCGGTTTATCAGGATCGCTATTCCACCGGACTGTCGCTGAGCAAGATCAAGTTGTTCGAAACGCCGAACTGTTGGGCCGAGGTTAATGGCAACTAAGCAATGCTAACCAAGCAACCGTAACGAGAACCATGAAGGATACGATCTTCATGCGCCAGGCAATCGATCAGGCGCACAATGCGTGGGCGCTGGGCGAAGTGCCGGTCGGCGCCGTGCTGGTGCGCGACGGCGAGGTCATTGCCACCGGCTTCAACCAGCCCATCGGCACCCACGACCCGACCGCCCACGCCGAAATCATGGCCTTGCGCGCCGGCGCGGAAATTCTCGGCAACTATCGCCTGCCCGGTTGCGAACTTTATGTCAGCCTCGAACCGTGCGCCATGTGCGCCGGCGCGATGATGCATGCGCGCCTTGCACGTGTGGTCTATGGTGCTTCCGACCCCAAGACGGGCGCGTGCGGTTCTGTGGTCAATCTGTTTGCTGAAGAAAAGCTCAATCACCACACTGAAATCGTCGGCGGTTTGCTGGCCGAAGATTGCGCCAGCGTGTTGAAGGAATTTTTTGCCGAACGGCGCGCCGCCGAAAAAAAACCTGCGGAAACTCCGCCCGGCACCGTCTAATTAATTGCACAATACTTGCGTAGCCATTTGCTACCGTCGAAGTTTTGGAGAACCAAGTCATGACACAAGCCGAAGCCCAATCTCAATACGATAGTTTCAAGCAGCAAGGCCTCAAGCTCGACATGTCGCGCGGCAAGCCTGCTCCCGAGCAGCTTGATCTTTCCAACGCCTTGCTCGGCGCCATGGACGGCTACAAGGCCGGCGACGGCACCGATACGCGCAACTATGGCGGGGCAGTCGGTCTGCCAGAGGCGCGCACGCTGTTCGCCAGCCTGCTCGACGTGCCCGCAGCACATATTGTGGTCGACGGCAGCGCCAGCCTGGCGTTGATGCATGACGTGATCGTATTCGGCCTGCTGTACGGCATGCCTGGCCATGCTTCCTGGAGTTCGCAGGCGCCGATCAGCTTCCTGTGCCCGGTGCCTGGTTACGACCGTCACTTTTCGATCTGTGAAGCGCTCGGGATCAAAATGATCAACATCCCCATGAAGCAGTCGGGCCCGGACATGGATATGGTCGAAAAACTCGTCGCCGCCGACGCCAGCATCAAAGGCATGTGGTGCGTACCGAAGTACAGCAACCCGGGCGGCAGCGTGTTTGATGACGCCACCGTGGCGCGCCTGGCCGCGATGCCGACCGCCGCACCGGACTTTCGCCTGATGTGGGACGACGCTTACCGCTTTCATCACCTGACCGACGAGAAGGTCGCCGTCGCCAATATCCTGGACGCTTGCACCAAGGCCGGCCACCCGGATCGGGCCTTCGTCTTTGCCTCCACTTCCAAGGTTACGTTTGCGGGCGCAGGGCTCGCGGCCCTGGCATCGTCTTCGGCCAACGTGCATTGGTGGCAAAGCCATGTGTCGGTGCGCAGCATCGGTCCGGACAAGGTGAACCAGTTGCGCCATGTGCGTTATCTGAAGGACAAGGCCAACGTCGAGCGCCTGATGGAAGCGCACCGCCAGTTGCTCAAGCCGAAGTTCGATACCGTGCTGGCGCAGTTTCAACATTACCTCGGCGATGTGCCGGGCGTCAGCTGGACAACACCGCGCGGCGGCTATTTCATCGACCTCCTCACGCCGCCGGGCGCCGCCAAGCGCACCATCGCGCTGGCACGCGAGGCCGGCATCACGCTGACCGGCGCAGGTGCAGCTTTCCCTTATGGCAAAGACCCGGATGACAGCCACATTCGCATCGCACCGAGCTACCCTTCGCTTACGGAAATCACCGAGGCGGCCAAAGGGATTGCGCTGTCGTTGCGGCTGGCGCTGGCGACGTCATCGAGCTGACACAATAGGAAATTGGAAATTGCGGCATAATCGCCCAAAAGCGCTGCCGCTTCATGGCAGGCGCAAAATTGGCGAACATGGGAAACGGCATGACACATAAACACAGAGTATTCATCGACGGCGAAGCGGGCACCACGGGCTTGCAGATACGCCAGCGCCTGGCCGGCCACGAGCAGATTGAACTGGTCAGTATCGACCCTGAGTTGCGCAAGGTTGCCGCCGAAAAAAGCAAGTTGATGGCCTCGGTCGACGTGGTCATCCTTTGCCTGCCGGACGATGCTGCCCATGAAACGGCTGCGATGGCCGAAGGGCTCGATTGCCGCCTGCTCGACGCTAGTTCGGCGCACCGTGTGCATCCGTCATGGGTCTATGGCTTGCCCGAACTGACTGCACAACAACGCGGCCTGATCCGCGCTGCGAAGAATGTTTCCAATCCTGGTTGCTATGCCACCGGCGCCGCCGTCCTGTTGCGCCCCTTGAGCGATGCCCGCTTGCTCGATCCGGCACGGACCATCTCCATCAGCGGCGTCTCGGGCTATAGCGGCGGCGGCAACAAAATGATCGCGAAATATGAGGAACCCGGCGAACGCCCGGTTTCCGGTTTTGCCCAATATGGCCTCGATTTCAAACACAAGCACATTCCTGAAATCCAGCGTTGGTCCGGTTTGGAAAAGCGGCCCATCTTCCTGCCCGGCGTCGGCAAATTCAAGCAGGGCATGCTGGTGCAAACGACGTTCGATCATGCTGCGCTGGCCAAGGCTGCGACGCCGGTCGAGCTGCATCGCATCCTGCAAGACCATTATCGCGACCAAGCTTTCGTCAAGGTGCGCCCTTACAACGAGCTGGACGCCGAGACAGCGCCTTACCTGGAGCCGGAAGCGCTCAACGGCACCAACATGCTCGACATTTTTGTTTTCGGTTCGAGCGAGTTCGGACATTCCGTTGCGATTGCACGCCTCGACAATCTCGGCAAGGGCGCGTCGGGTGCTGCAGTGCAGAACCTGAACTTGATGCTCGGCCTGCCGGAGCATTTGGCCGTCAATTTGCCGGTTTGATATCCTGCAATAGCTTCCACCCAGCGAAACCAACCTACAGAGGGCCTTTTTTGCCAACTACCACCAGCCAGGGCATCAGCCTCACTTACGAAACCCAGGGCGACCCCAAGAACCCGGCCATCCTGTTGATCATGGGACTGGGCATGCAACTGACTTCGTGGCCGGCAATTTTTTGCCAGGGCTTGGTCGACCAGGGCTTTTATGTGATTCGCTTCGATAACCGCGACGCCGGGCTGTCGGCCAAGATGACGCACCTTGGCAAACCGAATCTGCTGGTGGCCTATATCAAAACTTTTTTGCGCTTGCCGATTTCGGCGGGCTATAAACTCGACGACATGGCGGCTGATGCCATCGCCGTGCTCGACGCCGTCAAGGTAGAAAAGGCGCACATCGTCGGTGCATCGATGGGTGGCATGATTGCGCAAATCGTCGCCGCCAAATATCCGGAACGCACGCTGAGCTTGACGTCGATCATGTCGACCAGCGGCCGGCGCGGCCTGCCGGGGCCGACTCCGGCAGCGCGCCAGGCGATCATGAGCCGGCCGGCCGATCCGAAAGACATGGAAGCCGTGGTGCGCCATCTTATGCGCACCTTCAAGGTCATCGGCAGCCCCGCATTTCCCACG
The DNA here is from genome assembly GCA_036561005.1 of Burkholderiaceae bacterium. Lineage (GTDB taxonomy): Bacteria > Pseudomonadota > Gammaproteobacteria > Burkholderiales > Burkholderiaceae_D > PKWO01. Next base: position 6,896 of record DATBQE010000038.1, read on the forward strand.
CCCGAGGCGGAACTGCGCGAACGCATGATGGTGAGCATCAAGCGCAACGTGAATACGGCCGGCGTGCTGCGCCAACTTGCGGCGATTGCGGCGTCGGGCGACCGGGTCGATCTGTTAAAGTCCCTGCGTGCGCGAACCCTGGTCATCCATGGCACCAGCGACCCGCTCGTTCCCGTTGCGTGCGGCCGCGATACCGCACAACTCGTCCAGGGCTCGGTGCTGCGAGAAATCGAAGGCATGGGCCACGATTTTCCGCCCGGCTTGAACCGGCCCCTGCTCGACATGATTAGCGCCCATTGCAAAGAGCAGGCAGTACCGCAAATGACTTATGCCTGAGACACCAACCGGGCCGTTTCAGGACGTCGGGCTGGCAATCGTCGCCCCCAGCGGCTATGCCACCGACGAAGCCGCTTTCCTGCACGCACTCGACAAGCTCGCCGAGCTGGGCTTTCGCATCCACAACTACAGCGACCCCAAAGACAAATTCCAGCGCTTCGGGCAGACAGACGACGTGCGCCTGCGCCAGTTGCAGGAAGCAACCGACAATCCCGATGTGCAAGTCGTGCTGTGCGTGCGCGGCGGCTACGGCATCAGCCGCATATTGCCCGAGCTCGATTTCAAGAAAATGGCTGCCAGCGGCAAGCTGTTCGTCGGCCACAGCGATTTCACGCCGATACACCTGGGCCTGCTCGGCGCAGGCGCCACCAGTTTTGCCGGGCCGTTCATCTTCCCGGACTTCACCGCCGAACCGCTCAACGCCTTCGCCATGGAACAATTCCGCCACTGCCTCACTTCGTCCACGCATGAAGTGGCAGGGCAGATGGAGGGCAATCCTGACGTGGACGTCTCTGGCGTGCTGTGGGGCGGCAATCTGGCCATGCTGACGCATCTGGTCGGCACACCCCATCTGCCGCAATTCGAAGACGGCATATTATTCCTCGAAGATATCGCCGAACATCCCTACCGTGTCGAACGCATGCTGCTGCAACTACTGCATGCGGGCATCCTGGGCAAACAGAAAGCCGTGCTGCTGGGCGACTTCTCCGCCTATCGCCTGACTGACTACGACAACGGCTACGATTTCAATACCATGCTCGCCTATATCCGTGAGCGGGTCGGCATCCCCGTGATCGCCGGGCTTCCCTTCGGCCATGTTTTGCAAAAGGCCACGCTCGCGGTAGGGGCACAGGCACGCCTGCAATCCCGCAACGGAGCCTGGGAATTGTCCATGCGTGATTACCGCCACCTTTAATCGGCGCTCTCGGCGACTCAGCCAACCAGGCGCAATCGTTCCTTTGTCGGTGGGGCCGCATTTGCACCGCCTGCGCCTATCACAGGGTCCAGCGCACCATCTGCGGCTTCATGCGCCAGCATGCCCAACGTGCGCACGGCAGCTTCAATCGTCGGGCTCCACACATTGCCGCAATTGAGTCGTATGTAATTCTGGAATTTCCCCGACGACGAGAACAGCGGCCCGGGCATGCTGGCAATCCCCTTAAGCGCCGCATGTTCATGCAAGGCCAGCGCATCGACATTTTCCGGCATGCGGATCCAGACCACGATGCCGCCTTGCGGTTCCGAAATCGAGCATTCGGCCGGAAAATAGCGTTGCACGGCGTCGCTCATCTGTGCAATGCGCTGCATCAGCGTGCGCCGCATCTTGCGCAACTGGTTGTCGTAGCTGCCGCCATCGATATATTCGGCCAGTACCGCCTGGAAAAAGTGGCTCGTCACGCCGCTGGACAACGCCTTCATCAACTGGACTTCCTGGGCGTATTTTCCCGCCGCAATATAGCCGACCCGCATGGCTGGGCTGATCGCTTTCGAGAACGACGAGCACAACAGCACATTGCCGCTCGTATCGTAAGCCTTGACCGGCCATGGCCGCTCGGTGGCAAAGCACAGGTCGCCGTAGATGTCGTCTTCGATCAAGGGAATGTCGTGCAGAGCGAGCAGGGCGGCCAGGCGCTTCTTGTTTTCCTCCGGCATGACGCTGCCGAGCGGATTATTCGAATTCGGCAGGAACAGGCAGGCATCGACCAAGCCTGCGCCCATGGCCAGCTCCAGGGCATCGATGGACAGGCCGGTGCGCGGATGGGTGGGAATCTCCAGCGCCTTCATGCCCATGCTTTCAATGACTTGCAGCAACAGGAAATAGGTCGGCGATTCCACGGCGACCGTATCCCCGGCCTTGGCAACGGCGCGCAAGGCCAGGCTGATCGCTTCGGTACAGGAAGCGGTGACGACAATTTCAGCAGGATCGAGCTTGCCCCAATCGACCGCTCGGCGGATAATCTGGCGCGTGAAAGTGGGCTCGTTGGTTCTGGTGCAGGTGACTTCGCCGAGCAGTTCAGGGCGGCGGCGCGACAGGGTGCCAACGATTTGCTGAATGCGCTTTACCGGCAACAGGTCGTCCTGCGGCCACGCCGCGCCGAGCTGAACGGACCCCAATGTTTCGTTGACCTGGAGCACCCGCATGAGCCTGTTGTTGATGCCCACAAAGCGCGGCGCCTCCAGATTGGCAGCAATTGGCGGGCTTGCCAGAGCGCGCGGCCGGGCACGGACGAAAAAGCCCGCTTGCGGCTTGGCATCGACCAGGCCACGGTCTTCCAGCAGGCGCAGCGCCTGCATGACCGTGGAAATGGAGAGCCTTTTTTGCTGAGCCAGATGGCGTACCGAGGGCAGCCGGTCGCCGGGAACGAAGACGCGGTCGGCAATCAGGGCGCCCAGTTCGTCGGCAAGTTGTTCGTACAGGTTAAGTGGCAAGGACATCAGAAGATTGTGCGATAGTTTGCATGGTGCAGCCAGATACAGTTGCACTGAATTGTTACCATGACAGTTAGCCCCAATGCGAACTGTGCCGATTACAATTCTGCTTTATTGCATCTGTATTCGCATGAATGGCTCCCGTAAGATGAGCGTCAGGTCATAAAACAGGGAAAGTGACGTTATGGAACCCAAGCTGTTGAATTCAACCAGGAATTCGCTCGATTACGTGTTGACGGAAAATCATCCCCTGCGCTTCTCCAAGGCGCGCGGCCACCGTATTGAATGCCTTTACGGCACCGTGTGGATCACCGCCTACAACGAGCTGGACGACCACATGCTGACCCAAGGCCAGGTATATTCGGTCCCCAACAGCGGCCTGGCACTGGTCGAAGCCATCGGCCAATGCAAGGTGCGCATCCATATGCCTAATTTGGTGTTGCACATGTTGCATCGTTTGCTCACGCTCGCCGGCTGGGACACCATGACGGCGGCCTGGAGCCGGTTCAAGAAGCTGGTTTATAGTGCCTTGACGGGGCGTACTACATAAAGCGCATTCGGCATCAGGAAAAGCGCTCTGATGCCGACGTCGACCAAGCGACTGAAGTCGTTACAAAATTACCACGCAGCCGGCCTTCCAAGTCGAAACTCAAAAACACAATGTGAATTGATTGGGTTGGTGTCTGCAAAATGAAGCATCCACTTCGACCCAAGCTTACGACGGCTATTCAGGTTCCCATACGGAGCATCCTGACCGGCGAGACGTAGCTCTCATTAATGCCCATCAACGGCATCGCGGGGTTGCGCCATAACCTGTCGTCCGCGCCGACCCTTTTCATAAGAGTGTCTGCAAGGCCCGTCCGATTTGGAAACTCCTTTTGCGTCAGGGCGGAAAACTTCACAAGAACTTTCTGTGTGTATTGGCTCGCGATGAAGAGCGGCTTAGAAAAATCTGGCGCCGGCAACCTGTGAAGCTCGGCTCGCTGAAAATTGATTCGTTCGAGATAAAAGACCATTGCAGATTATCCTCCTTGAGCTGGGCATCGGTTTTGATGACATTCTCGAAATATTTCAACTCGACGACAAGCCAAAAATAAGAGTTGCGCGTCCCATGAGGCAAAGTTTTTTCTCGGGCGAGGATGTGCACAGTTAATATAATGCGTCGCAAATTGATTGGGATATTTCCCCTGGGTAACTGTTTGTTTTATTTCCAGAATTTGTTGACGAAAACAAACGTTTCAGGCAAGCTGCATTTCGAGGAAAAATAGAAGAATCGAAGTGCCATAAGAGAACTCAAAAGAGTTTCAATAACAAGAATGTAATAAATCGGAGAATCGCCTTGCCTCATCAAAAAGGCATGCAATGAAGCAGGGAGCTGCTTCACGGATTGTCCTCGAAATTGTAAAGCAGTAGAAAGTCGAATAAGCAGCAAATCGACTGCAGTAAATCCAGCATTAAATAATTCAGCCACCGACATCGCTCTGACGGGTTTTTCTGTTGCGATCTCGGTGTGTATGTGTTTACCAAAAATTTAAGCAATGAAAGTGAGGGCGTATGCAAACAGCGTACGTTAGGGGAATGCGTTCGTCTTTTGTCCACCTGTTGCGCGGACTAT
>DATBQE010000039.1:0-52506 GCA_036561005.1 Burkholderiaceae bacterium
CCGCGGCTGTTCTCGTTCAACAATCCAATGGGCGCCTGTCCGGAATGCGACGGCCTCGGGCACATTGAATTTTTCGATCCGAAGCGCATCGTCGCCTTCCCCAATCTCTCGCTCGCTTCCGGCGCGATCAAGGGCTGGGACCGGCGCAACCAGTTTTATTTCCAGATGCTGACCAACCTGGCCGAGCACTATGGTTTCGACCTCGACGTGCCGTTCGAAAAGCTGCCGGAAAAAGCGCAGGAGGCCGTGCTGTTCGGCTCGGGCAAGCAAACCATACCCTTTACCTATATTAATGAGCGCGGACGCGCCGTGGTGCGCGAGCATACCTTTGAAGGCGTGGTCAACAATCTGCAGCGCCGTTATCGCGAAACCGATTCGATGGCGGTCAAGGAAGAATTGGCCAAGTTCATCAACAAGAAGCAATGCCCATCCTGCGAAGGCAATCGCCTGCGCATCGAGGCGCGCTTCGTCAAGGTTGGCGTCGGCGCGCAGGAGCGTGCGATCTATGAAGTGGCAGCGACACCATTGCGCGAGACCTTGCGCTTCTTCGAAACCTTGAAACTTACCGGCGCCAAGCGCGAAATTTCCGATCGTATCGTCAAGGAAATCGTCTCGCGCCTGAAGTTCTTGAACAATGTCGGTCTCGACTATCTCTCACTCGACCGCAGCGCCGACACGCTCTCCGGTGGCGAGGCGCAACGAATCCGCCTGGCTTCGCAAATCGGCTCTGGCTTGACCGGCGTCATGTATGTGCTCGACGAACCGTCCATCGGCCTGCATCAGCGCGACAACGACCGGCTCATCACCACGCTCAAGCACTTGCGCGATATCGGCAATAGCGTGCTGGTGGTGGAGCACGATGAAGACGCAATCCGCTGCGCCGACTTCGTGGTGGACATGGGCATAGGCGCAGGCGTGCATGGCGGCGACGTGATCGCTAAGGGCACGCTAGCCGATATCCTGAAGAACAAGAAATCGCTCACTGCAAAATATCTGAACGGTACCCTGAAGATTGCCGTGCCGAAAAAGCGCACCGCGCCGGACCCGGCGCGTAAATTCGTTATCACGGGCGCTACGGGCAACAACCTGAAAAACGTCAGGCTCGACTTGCCGGTGGGGCTGCTCACTTGCGTGACCGGTGTTTCCGGTTCGGGCAAATCGACGCTGGTGAATGACACGCTCTACCACGCGGCGGCACGCCACCTGTATGGTTCGCAGGCGGAACCGGCAGCACATGAATCGATCAGCGGCCTGGAATTTTTCGACAAGGTGATTTCGGTCGACCAGGCACCGATCGGGCGCACGCCGCGTTCGAACCCGGCCACCTACACCGGACTGTTCACGCCAATCCGCGATCTGTTTGCCACCGTGCCATCGGCCAAGGAACGCGGCTATGCCGCCGGACGCTTTTCGTTCAACGTCAAGGGCGGGCGCTGCGAAGCCTGCCAGGGTGATGGCGTGTTGAAGGTGGAAATGCACTTTCTGCCAGACGTCTACGTGCCGTGCGACGTGTGCCACGGCAAGCGCTACAACCGCGAGACGCTGGAAGTGCAGTACAAGGGCAAGAACATCACCCAGGTGCTGGAGATGACGGTGGAAGAGGCGCACGAATTTTTCAAGGCCGTGCCCATCATTGCGCGCAAGCTGCACACATTGCTCGACGTCGGGCTCGGCTATATCCGTCTGGGCCAGAGCGCAACCACCTTGTCGGGCGGCGAGGCGCAGCGGGTGAAGCTGTCGCTGGAATTGTCCAAGCGCGATACGGGCCGCACGCTCTACATTCTCGACGAACCGACTACCGGCCTGCACTTCCACGACATCGATTTGCTGCTGAAGGTGATCCATCGCCTGCGTGATCAGGGCAATACGGTTGTCATCATCGAGCACAACCTCGACGTGATCAAGACTGCCGACTGGATCGTCGACCTTGGCCCCGAGGGCGGTGCGGGAGGCGGACAAATCATTGCCACCGGCACGCCGGAACAGGTAGCGAAGAATGCCAAGAGCGTTACAGGAAAATATCTGGCGCCGCTTTTGAAACTGAGCTGATACCAACGTGTGCGCCGGCTCACAGGCAATTGCCGTAGTCGGCGGCGGCACTGCGGGTGCCGCCAGCGCATTGTTCCTTGCACGCGCCGGCCATCGCGTGACCTTGTTCGAACGCGTGCCCGACCCAAGCGCAGTCGGAGCAGGCATTCTGCTTCAACCAACCGGCATGCTAGTGCTGAACCGACTGGGCTTGCTTGACGAAGTGGCTTCACACTGCGCGCCCATTGAAAAGCTGTACGGCACCAAGGGCATCAGTGCCAAAGAATCGATGGTGCTGGACGTGCACTATCGTCACTATGCGCCCAACTCGTTCGGCCTCGGTTTGCACCGGGGCGTGTTGTTTTCCGCGCTTTGGCATGCGCTCGCCGGTGCCGGCGTCGATGTGCGCAGCGGTGTCGATGTTCACGACATTGCACAAACAGCTGATCAAGCGCAGTTATATGGAACAGGCGCTGAACTCGGCAGTTATGATTGCGTGATAATCGCGGATGGCAGCCGCTCCAAGTTGCGCGGCAAACTCGCCATTCCAGTGAGCGTCAAACCGTATCCCTGGGGTGCGCTGTGGGCGATGCTGCCGGACGATGGTACGACGCCGAAGACCTTGCGCCAATGGTTTTGCAACGCGCACCAGATGCTGGGCCTGATGCCGACCGGCTTCGGCTGGCAACAAAAGCAGGCGCCACTGTTGAGCTTCTTCTGGAGCCTGCATCAAAACGATCTGGCGCCATGGCGCGACGGCGGTCTCGACCAATGGAAGAAGACTGTTTTGGCATTGGCGCCGATCTCCTCGGTACTCGACCATATTAAAGACCCGGCGCAATTGACCTTTGCCAGCTATGCCGATATTGCCATGCCATTCTGGCACGACAGACGCGTTGTCTGTATCGGCGATTGCGCCCATGCGACCAGCCCGCAATTAGGCCAGGGGGCCAACCTGGCATTGGTCGATGCGATGACCCTGGCGCAATGCATCGCCGAACAGGGTGACATACCATCGTCGCTGGCGGCATACTCCAAGCAGCGCAAGGCGCACTTGCGTTATTATCAAAATGCGAGCCGATTGCTGACGCCCTTGTTCCAATCGCACTCACGTGTCGGCAGTGGCTTGCGCGACCTGTTTCTCGGCGCGATATGCCGCGCGCCCTACACCAGAAGGCAGATGTCGCTGACGCTCAGCGGCACCAAGGCAGGCTGGATCCATGGATCGCTGCCGGTGGACAACGATGAAATATTCGGAGGGCACAAATGACGTCCATGCATTTGCTCATTCGTGGAAGAGTTCAAGGCGTCGGCTATCGCGCCACATTTGCCGAAGTCGCGATCAAGCTTGGCTTGCGCGGCTGGGTGCGCAACCGGCACGACGGCTCGGTGGAAGCATATTTGCACGGATCAAACGATAGCATCGATGCCATCGTGACTTGGGCCAAGCGCGGGCCACCTGCGGCGCAAGTTGATGAAGTCACGGCCACGCCGGCGCAAGATGCAGCCGAGAATTTTTCGTCTTTCCGCATACGTCCGACCTTGTAGGTGCGACCGGCGGCCTCAATATGGCATCACATTGCACCCCGCTACTTCAACCGGATAGACCAATGACCACACATTTCCATCTCGCCCAAGTCAATATCGCCCGCGCACTCGCTCCACTCAACGATCCGGTCATGCAAGGTTTTGTCGAGCAACTCGACCACATTAACCGTTTGGCCGAACAGAGCGATGGTTTCGTCTGGCGCCTGCAGAGCGAGGAAGGCGACGCAACCGCCATCCCGTATTCGGACGACGAGCAGGTGATCGTCAACATGTCGGTGTGGGAGTCGATCGAATCGCTGGAAAAGTACGCCTATTCGGGCGATCATCTCACCATATTGCGGCAAAAGAAAAATTGGTTCGAACGGCCGACTTCACCGATATTGGCCCTGTGGTGGATTCCCGCCGGAACCGAACCGACCATTGCCGATGCCAAAGCGGCATTGCAAAGTCTGCTGGAGCGCGGCCCTTCGCCGCAGGCGTTCACGTTTGCCAAGCGGTTTCCAGCGCCCGAACCGATCGAAAAATTGGCCGCAAAGTAGATTTTTGCAAGGCTGCTTACTTCAGTAGCCGCGCCTCGGCGCGCGCCACGCCTTCGGTCGCGCCGCGCAACACCACGATATCGCCGGCCTGCAATGGTGTTTCCGATGTGGACCCGATATTGCTCTTGCCACGCCGGAGCGAAACGGCCTCCGCACCAAGGTCCTCCAGCTTCAGCGATTCTAGTGTTTTTCCGATCGCTCTTGCGCCCTCGTTGATCGAGACCGAGTGCAAACGTGTCTGAATATTCAGCTCGTCGTCCGGCGCATCGCCGCTGCCGTGGAAATAGCCGCGCAAGGATTCGTAGCGCTCGTCGCGCGCCTGCTGCACGCGATGCACGACGCGGCGCAGCGGCACGCCGAGCATGACCAGTGCATGCGAGGCCAGCATCAGGCTGCCTTCCAACGCTTCCGGCACGACTTCGCTGGCGCCGGCGGCACGCAATTTGTCGAGATCCATGTCGTCGTAGCTACGCACGATGACCGGCAGCTTGGGTGCGATATCGTGGGCAAAATGCAGAGTCTTGATTGCGGCCGCAGTGTCGGCGTAGGTGATCACCATGGCGGCGGCGCGCTGTATGCCGGCCGCTTTCAGGCTCTCGCGCCGCGCCGCATCGCCATAGGACACATTGGCACCTGCAGCCTGCGCTTCGCGCACGCGGTCGGGGTCCAGGTCAAGCGCATGGTAGGCGATGCCCTCTTCGGCAAGCAGCTTGGCCAGATGTTGGCCGCTGCGGCCGAAGCCGGCGATGATGACGTGCTTTTGGGTGGTCATGGTGCGGCTGGCGATTTGCGTCAGTGCCAGCGACTGCATCATCCATTCGTTAGCCGACAGCTTCATGACGATGGCGTCCGATTTGGCGATCAGGAACGGCGCCATCAGCATGGATATCACCATCGAGGCCAACACTAGTTGGACCAATAGCGGGTCGACCATCTTCAATCCGCCCATCTGGTTGATCAGCACAAAACCGAATTCACCGGCTTGGGCCAATGCAAGACCGGTGCGCAATGCCACGCCGGTGGTGGCGCCGAACAGGCGCGCCAACCCGGCAATCACGGCGAACTTCAGCAACAACGGACCGGATAGCAGCAACAGTACCAGCCACCAGTGGCGCACGACCAGCACCGGATCCAATAACATGCCGATGGTGATGAAGAACAAACCAAGCAACACGTCGCGAAACGGCTTGATGTCCTCTTCCACCTGATGCTTGTATTCCGTTTCCGAGATCAGCATGCCTGCAACAAATGCGCCGAGCGCGAGCGACAGGCCGGCCTTCTCCGTGATCCAGGCGGCACCGAGCGTGATCAGCAGCAGGTTCAGCATGAACAATTCCTGCGAGCGCCGCCGCACCACGATGTTGAACCAGCCGCGCATCAATTTTTGCCCGATGACCAGCAGCAGCACCAGGACGCAGACCGCCTTCAAGGCGGCCCAGGCCAGCTCGGCCATCAAACCGCTCTGTGGATGCGCCATGGCGGGCACAATGATCAGCAGTGGCACCAGTGCCAGATCCTGAAACAGCAAGATGCCGATGATGCGGCGCCCATGCTCGCTTTCCAGTTCCAGTCGCTCGGTCAAAAGTTTCGAGACGATGGCTGTGGACGACATGGCCAGTGCACCACCAAGAGCGAATGCCGCCTTCCAGCTGATGTCGGCAACGTTTGGTAATAAGTAGGCCAACGCCCAGCCGAACGCCATGGTCGCGACCAGCGTGACCAGTACTTGTGCCATGCCGAGCCCGAACACAGTGCGGCGCATGGACGACAGCTTGGGCAGCGAAAATTCCAGGCCGATGGAAAACATCAGGAATACCACGCCGAATTCGGCCAGCGTGTGCGTGGTTTCATTGTCTTTCGCCAGGCCGAAGCCAAACGGCCCGATCAGGATGCCGACCACCAGATAACCAAGCATGGGCGGCAACTGCAGCATGCGGAATGCCACCACGCCCAGGACAGCGGCGGCGAGCAGTAAAAGAGCTAGTTCCAATGGGGAAAACATGAGTCTTTGCAATATTGAGTCGCCGTTGTCCGACGCGCTACGATTGACTTCGAAATCACATATTTCGCAAAAAATGGTGCGCAGCAACAACCATCTGGCAAGTTTTTTGCTTAAGCAAATCCCTCCCGAGCGAATTCGTTTATACTTTGGGCATGAGTGTACCCCATGCAAAAACCACGCCCAAGTCCTTCAATGCTGCCGACGCGGCGCGCGCGCTCGAACTCGCGCTTGAAACGCTGCAAATTGAAGCTGATGCAATTTTAGCGATAAAGAATCGCATGATCCGCGACCAGGATCAGACTTTCCCGAAAGCAGTGAATCTGTTGCTGCAATGCGACGGTCGCGTCGTTGTTTCCGGCATCGGCAAGTCTGGTCATATAGCGCGCAAGATCTCCGCGACACTGGCCTCGACCGGCACGCCGGCCCTGTTCGTCCATCCGGCCGAGGCAGCCCATGGCGACCTCGGCATGGTGACCGAGCACGATGTCTTTATCGCCATCTCGAATTCCGGCGAAACCGGCGAATTGCTGACCATCGTCCCCATCATCAAGCGCATGGGCGCCAAGCTGATTGCCATGACCGGCAAACCCGGCTCGAATCTCGCCCAACTGGCGGATGTACACCTCGACGTCAGCGTGGACAAGGAAGCCTGCCCGATGAATCTGGCGCCAACCACTTCCACCACCGCCGCCCTGGCGGTGGGCGATGCGCTGGCCGTGGCAACGCTGGACGCACGCGGTTTCCAGGAAGACGACTTCGCCCGTTCGCACCCCGGCGGAGCGCTGGGGCGGCGCTTGCTGACCCACGTGCGCGATATCATGCGCGATGGCGACGCCATACCGGCAGTGACGGCCGATACGCCGCTATCGAATGCCTTGCTCGAAATTACGAAAAAAGGCATGGCAATGACGGCCATTGTCGACGCAGATTTTCGTGCGATCGGTGTTTTCACCGATGGTGACTTGCGCCGTCTGATCGAGGAAGTGCAGGATTTCCGCAACCTGACTATTGCCGACGTGATGCACGCCAACCCGCGCACCGTGGGACCGGACCAGTTGGCGGTCGACGCCGTGCACATCATGGAAGAATTCCGCATCAATCAGTTGCTGGTGGCCGATACGAGCGGCAAACTGGTCGGTGCGCTGCACATCCACGATTTGACACGCGCCAAGGTGATTTGATGACCGACGCGTTGCAAATTGCCGTGGCGCGCGCAGCGCGGATACGCCTGATGATTTTCGACGTCGACGGCATTCTGACCGATGGCAGCCTGCACTACGGCCCCGAAGGCGAGAGCCTGAAAACCTTCAACGTGCATGACGGCCTGGGCCTCAAACTGCTGCGCCAATCGGGTGTGGCCACTGCGATCATTACAGCGCGCAACTCCCCCATTCTTGCCAAACGCGCGGCCGACCTCGCCATTGACCATGTGCAGCAGGGTGCGCATGACAAGAAAAGCGCACTGGAACAATTGCTGGCCAAGACCGGCGTCCCACCCGAATCTACAGGCTTCATCGGCGACGACTGGATCGATTTGCCGGTGTTGTTGCGGGTCGGCTTTTCCGCCAGCGTGGCCTCGGCACACCCGGAGGTGCGTTCCCGCGTGCACTACGTCACGCAGGCCGGCGGCGGATGCGGCGCGGCACGCGAATTGTGCGACTTCATCCTGCGCGCAAAGGGCAACTATGAGGCGGCGCTGGCGCCGTATCTGGCATGAGCAACGTCAATTCATCGAACCGCCTGCGCATGATCGTGGCGTTGGTGATCTCTGCCGCGCTGGCTTTGGGCAGTTTCTGGGTGCGCGAGGTGATAAGGCGCGGCATCGATGAATCGGCGGCACAAGCGGCGCGCACCGACCCTGACTATTTCGTCGACAACTTCAATTTCATCAAGACATCCAAAACCGGGCAGGCGCGCTATGCGGTTTCGGGTGTACGCCTGACCCACTTGCCGCAGGACGACAATTACGAAATCACGCTGCCTGTCGTCAAGAGCTTGAACGTGGATCGTCCTTCGATGACCGCAGTCGCGCGGCGCGCCACGGCCAATAGCGATGCCAGCAAGGTGGAGATGTTCGACGATGTGCAAGTGAATCGACCGGAATCAGCGCTTGCGCCGAATTTTCATATGACGACCGAGTATTTGCAAATCTTTCCTGACGACGATGCCATGCAGACCGACAAGGCAGTCACCATCAATCAGGGCGCGGCCGAAACCAGCGGCGTCGGCATGTACGCCAACAACGCTACATTGACGTTCAAGTTGTTTCACAATGTGCAAGCGGTCTTGCAACCCCACAAGCATTAAGCAGCTCAGCGGGTAGCAGGCAGGTCACAAGTTAGAAAATATTCAGAGAGCGACCATGACACAACGAATTATTGCTGTTTTACTGGCGGCGATCTTGCCAATGCTGACTCTTTCCGCCTATGCCGAAAAGGCCGATTCGCTGAAGGAAAAGAAGATCACGGCCGACCATACCGAGGTCGACAACGTCAAGCAAATTTACACCTACACCGGCAACGTCATCGTGACACAGGGAACGCTGATATTGAAGGGCGCTAAACTGGTCGACGTCACCACCAAGGAAGGCTACAACCTGGCCACTTTGTATGCAGCTCCGGGCGGGCGGGCGACGATGCGGCAAAAGCGTGATGGCGGCGTCGATCTTTGGGTCGAAGGCGAGGCCAGCGACAAGATTACCTACGACGAGAAATCGTCGAAGGCAGAGTTGTTTTCCAATGCCAAGGTACGCCGCTTGACCGGTACAAAAACCACCGACGAGTCCGACGGCGCCTATCTTTCCTATAACAGCCAGACCGAAATCGTGACCGGCGCAAACAACGAGAGCGGCGTGAGCAAGCCAGGCGAAGGGCGGGTGACTGTCACCATACAACCGCACGTGCCGGAAGAGCCAAAGGGAAAATAATGGCAAGCACCCTGATTGTACGTGGCCTGCAAAAGAGCTACGGCGCACGCCAGGTAGTGAGCGACGTTTCGCTCGAAGTCGAAAGCGGCGAAGTGGTCGGACTGCTCGGACCAAATGGCGCAGGCAAGACAACCTCGTTCTACATGATAGTCGGCCTGGTGCCGTCGGATGCGGGCGAGATCAGCCTGGACGGCATCGGCATCTCGCGCCTGCCCATCCACCGGCGCGCCGTGCTCGGTTTATCCTACCTGCCGCAGGAAGCGTCAGTGTTTCGCAAGCTGACCGTGGAAGAAAACATTCGCGCTGTGCTCGAGTTGCAGCGCGAGAACGGCAAACCGCTTTCCAAGGCGCGCGTCGACGAACGGCTCGATACCTTGCTGGCAGAACTGCAGATCGAAAAATTACGCGACAACCAGGCCTTGTCGCTATCCGGCGGCGAACGCCGTCGCGTGGAAATTGCGCGCGCGCTGGCCACCAACCCGCGCTTCGTATTGCTCGACGAACCGTTTGCAGGCGTTGATCCGATTGCCGTCATCGAAATCCAGCGCATCGTACGCTTTCTCAAGGAACGCAACATTGGCGTTCTGATCACCGACCACAACGTCCGCGAAACGCTCGGCATTTGCGACCGCGCCTATATCATCAACCAGGGCGCGGTTCTCAAGAGCGGCACGCCGGACGACATCATCGCCGACGAATCGGTGCGGCGCGTCTACCTGGGCGAACACTTCCGGATGTAGGCAATCGACAGAATGAAGAAGCATACCGCAAGCGGTCGTATTGGGAATCGCGCATGAAGCAAAGCCTGCAGCTGCGTGTTTCGCAGCATCTGGCGCTCACGCCACAACTGCAGCAGTCGATACGCCTGTTGCAGTTGTCGACGCTCGAACTGCATCAGGAGCTCGAGCAGATCCTGTCGGACAATCCCCTGCTCGAACGCCTCGACGACCCACTCGACCACTCGGTGCGCCTGTTGGCTGACGGTGCCATCAGCGGCGCCACCAACACCGCAGCCGAGGCGCCTGCAATGGAAGCGCCGCCTGCCGGCGGCGAAGACAGCTTCGACTCAAGCGAAAGCGGCGACGCGCAAGCTGCCGAAACCGAGTGGAGCTTTGACGACGCGCCGGCCGGTGCCAAGAGCCCGGACGACGAAGACGCGCGCCCCCAGCTTGAGGCGCACGAAGTCACGCTGCGCGAACATTTACTTGAGCAGATGCGCGTCACCGTGCGCGAACTGCGCGACCGTGCTTTGCTCGAATTGGTGATCGACGCGCTCGACGAGAACGGCTACCTGGAAGAACCGCTGGTTGAAATCCAAGCGCGCATGCCCGAGGAACTAGGCATCCTGTTGGAGGAATTGTCGATTGCTCTGGCATTGCTGCAGACCTTCGACCCGCCAGGCGTCGGCGCGCGCGATGCGTCGGAATGCCTGGCCTTGCAAGTCAAGCGGTTGCCCAACATCCCCTTCGTCACGCGCCGTCTTGCGCTGACCATGGTCGAGCAACATTTGACCCTGTTCGCCCAGCGCGATTTCAATAAATTGAAGAAGATATTGAATTGCGATGATGAGGACTTGCGCGAAGCGCAAACCGTAATCCGCCAATGCAATCCGCACCCTGGCGCCGCTTTTGGGCGCGGCGCTGCCGATTTCGTGGTGCCGGATGTTATTGTCAAACGAACAAAGAACGGCTGGCAGGTACACCTGAATCAGGATGTCATGCCGCGTTTGCGCGTCAACAATATGTACGCCAACATCTTGAAGCAGAGCAAAGGTGAGGGGTCGCTCACTTCGCAGCTACAAGAGGCCAAATGGCTGATCAAGAATATGCGCCAGCGCTTCGATACGATTTTGCGCGTTGCACAAGCGATTGTCGAACGGCAACGCAATTTCTTTTCCCACGGTGCGGTCGCGATGCGCCCTCTTGTCTTGCGCGAAATAGCTGATACACTAGGTTTACACGAGAGTACGATTTCTCGCGTCACCACGCAGAAATACATGCTGACCCCGCATGGCGTGTTTGAGTTGAAGTATTTTTTCGGTAGCCATGTTGCGACGGAAGCGGGGGGCGAAGCATCTTCCACCGCGATCAGGGCACTGATTAAACAATTGATAGGAGCAGAAGACTCGAAAAACCCATTCTCCGATAGCAAGATTGCAGACATGTTGGCGGAACAAGGCATGGTAGTTGCGCGTCGAACTGTTGCCAAGTACCGTGAAGCTTTGAAGATACCTCCAGTCAGTCTGCGCAAGTCGTTGTAGTGATTGAAGTGTTACCTGTTGCTGTGTTCCGGAGCAATACGAGTTTATAGCAGCCCGGAACCTCCAGTAGCGCTATCCTAAGGAGCAAGTATGAATCTCACAATCAGTGGACATCATCTCGAATTGACACCAGCTATCCGTGAATATGTACAAAGCAAGCTGGAACGCATCAAACGCCACTTCGACCATGTGATTGACATTGCGGTCATCCTGACCGTCGATAAGCTCCCCGAGAAAGAAAAGCGACAAAAGGCGGAAATCAACCTCCACGTGCGCGGCAAGGATTTACATGCCGAAAGCATCGCCGAAGACCTGTATGCTGCAATTGACAGTCTGGTCGACAAACTCGACCGCCAGGTCATCAAGTACAAAACCAAGATCCAGGACCATCAGCACCAGGCGCTCAAGCACATGCCTGAGCCGGCAGCTGTAACAGCGCCCTGAGGCCGATTTGGCCGATTGAGGTTGCAACACATGAAGCAGGGCGCAGCGATGCGCCCTTTTTGTTTTTCCAGGCCATGGAAATTCATCTTGCGTGCAAGTCCGCCGGCAAGCCGATAAAATGCGCGCATCCATTCCGTTTCCATTGAAAACGACCAACTATGAACGAACACATCAAGAGCGAAGTCATTGGCCGTACCGGCGTACTGACGCTGGACCGGCCCAAGGCCCTGAACTCCCTGTCATTGGCAATGATCCGTTCGCTCACGCAAATTCTGATGGCATGGCGCGACAATGCCCTGATTGACGCCGTCATGATCAAAAGCAGCAGCGCGAAGGCTTTCTGTGCCGGCGGCGATATCCGCTTCTTCTATGACGCCGGCCGCGCGACGCCGGCCGGTGGCAGCGCATTGCTGGAAGATTTTTTTACCGAAGAATATGCGCTGAACCATCTGATCCATCACTATCCGAAGCCATATGTTGCCTTGATGGATGGCGTCGTGATGGGAGGCGGCATGGGTATCGCCCAGAGTAGCCGGGCGAATCAGTTGCGCATCGTGACCGAACGTACCAAAATGGCGATGCCGGAAGTAAACATCGGCCTTTTCCCCGATGTGGGCGGCAGTTATTTTCTGCCGCGCGCGCCTGGGAAAATCGGCATGTATCTGGGCATTACCGGCGAAACGATCAATGCAGCCGATGCGCTTCATGCAGGGTTGGCGGACGTCTACCTTCCTTCATCGCGCCTGCCGGATCTGCTGCAAGTTGTGGCAAGCACACATGACCTTCGCGGCGCGATCCGAAATTTTGCCGCGCCCTTCCAGTCCGAACTGCAGGCACTTCCGGGCACTCTGGCGGCCCATCGCACTTTCATCGACAAGCATTTCTCGCACGACTCTGTGGCAGGCATTATGGCGTCGCTCAAGGGAGATACCGATCCCTTTGCAATCAAGACCGCAGGAATCCTCGCCAAGCGTTCGCCGTTGATGATGTGCGTGACTTTCGAACTGCTCAAGTGCGGCGCGGAACTGGAAGTTGCCGATTGCCTGCGGCTGGAGCGCAACCTGGTTCGGCGTTGCTTCGAAGGTGCCGAAATTCTGGAAGGCGTGCGCGCGCTGGTGATCGACAAGGACAATGCGCCGAACTGGAAGCCCTCGAATATCGAGGACGTGACGGCAGAAATGGTGGCGCGCTTTTTCGAGCCGGCATGGCCCTCCTATGCGCATCCCTTACGTTTTCTGGCCTAACGCTGTCAGAGTTCGTCGACGGTAAACAGCCGCCGATGCTCGCGCATCGCATAGCGGTCGGTCATGCCGGCAATGTAGTCGGCAACCTTGCGCGCCTGATGGGCAGGATTGTCTGATACAACCTGATAGTCGGGCGCGAGCAGCTTCGGTTCGCGCATGAAGGCTTCGAACATTTCACTGACGATGCGTCTTGCCTTGCTGGTCATGCGATTGACCTGATAATGCTGATAGAGGTTTTCCCGCAGGAAGCGCTTGAGGTGCGTGGCCTCGGCATTCATGGCGTCGGAAAATCGGATCAGTGACGGGGCGCGGCGCACGTCGTCGATATGCTGCACGTCCGCTTCACGAATGAATTGCGCCGATGTCTCGATCACATCGACAATCAGGGCATTGATCATGCGGCGTATGGTTTCCAGTATGGCGCGCCGCCCGCCGATACCGGGGAAAGCCTGTTCGACTTCACGCCGGTGCCGGCCATAGATATCGATGTCGTCGAGTTGCGACGTGGTGAGCAAGCCGGAACGCAGGCCATCATCGATGTCGTGATTGTTGTAGGCAATCTCATCGGCAAGGTTTGCCAATTGCGCTTCCAGCGATGGCTGCTTGCGCTCGATGAAACGCAGGCCGACGTCACCGAGTTTGGCGGCGTTGGGCAGCGAACAATGCTTGAGTATGCCCTCGCGCGTTTCAAAAACCAGGTTCAAACCGTCAAAGGCACCATAGCGCTCTTCCAGCGTATCGACCACACGCAGGCTTTGCAGATTGTGTTCGAAGCCGCCGTAGTCCTTCATGCATTGATTCAATGCATCCTGCCCGGCATGGCCGAACGGCGTGTGGCCAAGATCATGGGCCAACGATATCGCTTCGACCAGGTCTTCATTAAGGCGCAGGTTGCGCGCGATCGAGCGCGCAATCTGCGCGACTTCAATACTATGTGTCAGGCGCGTACGGAACAGGTCGCCTTCGTGATTAACGAAGACCTGGGTCTTGTATTCGAGGCGGCGGAATGCCGATGAGTGAATGATGCGGTCGCGGTCGCGCTGGAACTCGGTACGCGATGCCGACGCAGGCTCTGCGTAGCGCCGCCCGCGTGAGGCCGCGGCATGGGCTGCATAGGGGGCAAGATGGGTTTCCTGGCTCATGATTTTGGAGAGGTGGGGAAACGCATCGCCGGTCTACTCCTGGCTTACACAGCTATCGAGGGTCTGGAACAGAAGCTCCTGCGGCACATTCGTGATGATCGGCGCGCCCAGGGGTTTGAGCAGGATGAACTTGATTTTCCCGCCCTCGTTCTTCTTGTCCACTTGCATCAATTCGAGCCAGCGTTCGCGTCCAAGGGCGGGTGCGCGAATCGGCAAGCCTGCCGCTTGTACCAGCGCGGTCACCCGGTCGCGACTTGCAACGTCGAGATAGCCGAGCCTGCATGACAAATCCGCCGCCATGACCATGCCGCAACCGACTGCTTCGCCATGCAGCCATATGCCATAACCCATGCCCGATTCAATCGCATGGCCGAAAGTGTGGCCGAAGTTGAGAATGGCGCGCAACCCGCCTTCACGTTCATCCTGGCGCACGACATCGGCCTTGATTTCGCAGGAGCGCTGCACGGCGTAGGCGATGGCCTTTGGATCGCGACGCATCAGCGCCGCAATATTGGATTCGATCCAGTCAAAGAAAGCGGCGTCGATGATGGCGCCGTGCTTGATGACTTCCGCCAAACCCGCCGACAGCTCGCGCGGCGCCAGGGTGTCGAGGGTCGCAATATCGGCCACGACGGCTTGCGGCTGATAAAACGCACCGATCATGTTCTTGCCGAGCGGGTGATTGATGCCGGTCTTGCCGCCAACCGAAGAATCAACCTGAGCCAGCAAGGTGGTCGGCACCTGAATGAAAGGCACGCCGCGCATGTAGCTCGCTGCGGCAAACCCGGTCATGTCGCCAACCACGCCGCCGCCCAAAGCGATCAGGGTCGTCTTGCGGTCGCATTGCTCGCGCAGCAAGGCGTCGAAAATCAACATCAGGCCAGCCCAGGTTTTCTCCTCCTCGCCATCGGGCAATACGACGGATATGACTTTCTTGCCGACAGACTGCAAAGTGGCGGTCAGTTGCTCGAGATAAAGTGGTGCGACGACTGTGTTGGTGACTATTGCCACGCGCTCGCCGGCGATATGCCTGCACCAGTCAGTATCGCCGAGAAGTTGGGAGCCAATGAGGATGGGATAGCTGCGCTCGCCGAGCGCTACTTCGAGGGTGATGTGATGAGTATCAGATAAAACAGCAAGACCGGACATGGAATTAGGGCGGCGACCCGCCTGATGCAGCGGCCAGTTCGGCCAATTGCGTCAGTATAACTTGAACCAGGGTCGATATATTCGGACGGCCGGTATCAATGATGATATCGGCCACTTCACGATAGAGGGGTTCACGCTCGCGCGTCAATTGTTCAAGACGTTTTGCCGGGTCGGCTGTCTGGAGCAACGGCCTGTTTTTGTCCCTGCCGGTGCGCTGCAGGATGTGACTGACACTGGCGCGCAGATAGATCACCGTGCCGCGAGATTTGAGCAATTCCCGGTTTTCCGGCCGCAACACTGCGCCGCCGCCGGTAGCCAATACAATGCCCTGCTGCGCGGTCAGGCTTCGTATCGCTTCCGCTTCCCGTTGACGAAAGCTGGCCTCGCCCTCGATTTCGAATATCACCGGAATCGAGACGCCGGAGCGCGCCTCGATCTCGTGGTCGGAATCAATAAACCGCTTATTGAGCTTCTTTGCGAGGGCGCGCCCGACTGTCGTCTTGCCCGCCCCCATCAACCCTACCAAAAATATATTATCGTGCGCATCCAATACGAACAATCCGATTTTATTGAGGGTACCAGACGTATGCCTTGACAATCGACTGGGACCCCTTCGGCGCCGTCGCCAAAATGTCGATTTCACCGTCAAGGTTCATCGTTGAGTCAGGATTCGTCAGATATACACCGCCACTGGTCACTGTCTTGCAATTTGCACCCGGCGTAAATGTAACAGTATGGTATGAACCCTGGAAGACAGGCACCAGTGGATTTGCAACGTCGGGCCCAATATTTGGAACCGAGGTAGGAAATATTGCCCCAGCGCCGAGCGGGGGATTAGCTGGCCCCGCTACAGTTGTTCCCTTTGGAGCACTCGAAAGCACAAGCGTAGTCGTGGCAGGCAATGGATTGTTATTCACATCATTTATTTGTAGTGCCATTGTCGCCTGGTTGCAATTCGGGACTTTGAGTGTATACCAGTTAACATTTCCAGACGGCGCAATAACTGTAATGCCGGACGTGGGGTCAACAGACGGAACTGCGCCAACTGCAAAGCTACCACTGAGGTAAATTCCGACCTGCCCGGAAATCGCAGTTGGTTGGTTAGCAGTGGTCGTACTGACCGTCACTGTCGCCAAGCCCGCCCTCTTACCAGTTGGGACTGCCAATGCACCGGCGCCGTAACGCGGATTCTGGCTTCGGAAATCAAGTACGCAAGCACCATTGGCCGTTACACAACCGCCGATTGCAGAGGTGCCGATCGCTCCGCTGTCGGTTTGCGATACTACCGGAGTTCCATCAGCAACCGGATTGCCATTTATGTCAGCGAGCAGGACATTGACGTTCGTCGTGACATTGTCGTAGTTCCAGCCTTCTATGTTGAACGTACCAACACTAAGTGACAGCGATTCCGGGTTGGTTTGCCCTGTCGTCACCGTAATTGTGTCCGACATTGTCGACTGACCAGATGGAAGCGTCGCAACGACACGGAATGTTGTAGCCGTACTAAGGGATGTAACAGTGGCCACAACCTGCCCACTCGCATTTGTCAACCCTGATGTCGTTTGCAGCGTCACTGAACCCGCTGGAACCAGGCTGAAATTGACTTTTTGATTCGGCAAGGCATTGCCTTCGGTGTCGAGCACCTTATAGGTCAGAGTAGCCGTTTCCACGCGCCCGTTTCCACCCGACCCCGCAATGACAATCGAATCAGTTGCAGGAATCGCCGACACGAATTCAACTGACGCAGGAGTCGGCGCGGCAACAACAAAAATTTCTGTGATCGACGTCGCGCCCGTTGTGCCAATTGTGACGGCATCGGTTGCGCTGCAACCAATGTCGGTGTAAGTCACCGTGACTTCCCCATTTGTGGTCGTTGCGCTGGCGGGCAGACTTGCCTTGCCGCTTTTTGCGCATGGCGATGCAAAGGTTACCGACACGGGAGCTGTATCGGTAACGTTATTGGACAATACCTTGACCGTTATTGTCGTGGATGCATACGCGGCGAGATTTGTTGTGCTGGTGCTTGGCGCAACCAGACTCAAAGCGATCGTGGGCGTGGTGCTTCCGCCGCCCGACGAGTTAGTGCCGGAAGATCCACCGCCGCCGCCGCATGCATTGAGCATGAGGGCAGTGACGACGGCGACGCCTCCAAGAAGGGCCTTGCGCAATGCTGCTTTTCCGTTTGTGAAAGCCATGTTCGCTATCCTAAAGTCTTGATTCGTTTACCGGGACGACAATTTGTCGGTCACGATCTTCGGAGTAATAAAAATCAGCAATTCGGTACGAGTATCCTTTTTAGACGTGGTCTTGAACAAATTGCCGAGAACCGGAATATCGCCGAGCAAGGGTGTCTTGGTCACGTTGTCTTCCACATCCTGAGTGAAGATACCGCCAAGCACAACCGTACCGCCATTCTCCACCAAAGCCTGGGTCTTGACGTGCTTGGTATTGATGGCCAAACCTGCCGCCGTTGCGATACCGATGGAGTCATTGTTCACTTCAACATCGAGAATGATATTCCCGTCTGGCGTGATCTGCGGCGTAACTTGCAAAGAAAGATTGGCCTTGATAAACGAAACAGTCGTCGCACCGCTGCTTGATGCAGAGAGATAAGGAATCTGCGTACCTTGTTCTATCAACGCTTTCAACTGGTCAGCCGTCACCACGCGAGGGCTTGAAATCACTTTGCCTTTACCGTCTGCTTCCAATGCCGACAATTCGAGGTTCAGGAAGCGGTTCGCTGCGGCCGAAAACAAGCTGACCCCCAGGCTGGTAGGGTTGAACCCGTTGATAGATTGGGCCGGCAAATTAACGAATTGATTGAGCAATCCGGTCGTGTCGGTCAGTGGAATCTGGCCGGTTTGCGTTTGCACACCCTGCATTGTGCCGGTCAATGAGACACTATTGCCGCCGCCGATTTCATAACCAGCTGTGCCTCCACGTGCCTGGCGCAGGTCGGTCACGCCCAATTGCGCACCAAGATTGCGGCTGAAGTTTTCATTTGCTTCAACGATGCGCGCTTCGATCTGGACCTGGCGCGTTGCAACGTCTACTTTGTTGATCAAGGCACGGACTTCCTCAAGCTTCGCGGCAATATCCGTGACAAACAGTTGATTGGTGCGCGGGTCTATCGTTGCCGATCCACGTTGCGACAGCAACCGGTTCTTGCCGCCTCCGCCACCGCTGGCTCCATCGACACCAAATACGGTCTTGAATGCCTCCGCCTTTTCGTAGTTCAGCTGGAAACTTTCAGTCTTCAACGGCTCCAGCTCCCTGATCTGCGCCTGTTGTTCCAGTTCGAGCTTTTCCTTGGTCAATAACTCGTCTTTCGGCGCAATCCACACCACGGTGCCGTTCTTGCGCATGTCCAAACCTTTGACCTGCATGACGACATCGAGAGCCTGATCCCACGGAATGTCTTTTACTTTCAGGGTGAGCTTGCCGGACACGCTTTCGCTGGCAATGATATTCAGATTGGACTCGTCGGCAATAATACCCAGCACAGCGCGCAAATCGACATCCTGGAAGTTGAACGATATCTTCTCACCACGATAGCCTTGTGTTCCCTGCGTCAACTTATTGGCTTGTTCCTTGATCGGTTTGACTTCGATAACGAGCTGAGTTTCGCTTTGATAGACGCTATGTTCCCACAGCCCCTTCGGCTCGATTACCATGCGCACATTTTCGCCTTCGGGCGTCGTGGTGATGGTCTGAACCGGTGTGCCGAAGTCGGACACGTCAAGGCGACGGCGCAAACTCTCCGGCAAGCCGGCTTTCAGAAAATTTACAACAATGGTCTGGCCTTGCTGGCGCGCATCAACCGTCATCTGGTTGTTGGGAAGGTTGATGACGACGCGCCCCTCGCCGGCAGAACCGCGGCGGAAGTCGATGTCGCGCAAATCCTGCTTCGCGAGGTAGGCAACCGGCTTCGTAACCGGAATGCCCGTAGAACCAACTGCGGCGACCGGAGCGTTTGCGTTGCCCATGGTGACGATAACCGTGTCGCCTTCCATCGTGGTTGCATAGTTCATTGGGCGCGACAAGTTGAACACAAGGCGCGTGCGCTCACCCGATTGCACAACACTTGCGCTACGCACATCGCCGATCCCCACATCCTGCGTCGTTTTGCCCGTATCGTTGCCGGTCGATTCAAAATCGAGAACAATCCGGGCCGGATTGGTGATCTTGAAGTCAGGCGGAATTTTGGAGAGTGCAGTCTTCAGCTTGATCTTGGCAACGACATTTTGTCCCTGCTGATTGACTGCGACAGATTCGACTGCATTTTGTTGCGCCGTTGCAGCGCCGCAAAAAGCCATCGCCATGAGCACGACGCAATGACGCCGAACTTTCTGCAAGATTACAGCCCAATGCTGGGTATGTTTGATTGACACGATCATTTCCTGTTCTCCTGCAACTCTAATGTTGTCTTGCGCTCGACCCATTCGTCGCTCGCATCTTGAACACGCTCAGTTATGGCGATTGCCGATTCTGTAATACTCGTAATCCTGCCCTCGTTTTGTCCGAGGTAATTCCCTACCTTTACGTCATACACGGTCTTGTCAACCTGCAAAACGGCATGCTGCCCACCGGTGCGGTCCTTAATCGCGCCGACCATGACAATCGAGTCCAGCGGGAAACTCTCCAGCGGTTCGTGCCGGCGATTCGGATCTGGCGCGAGTGCACTGTGCGAACCGGCTTGCGCCTTGGCGATCGCAACCGTCAATTTGCTTTGGTTGAACGGATCGGTTGCCCCCAATTGCGAGTAGACGAAGGGGATGAATTTCTTGGGTTCCGATAACTTCGGCACATTGACCCGGGTCTCTTTTCGAACCTGGGCCATCCATTGCTTCAATTCTTCCTGCGCACCACCCCCGCAACCGCCGAGTGCGGTGAGCGTCAACAACACGGCAATACTGCCTGCTATGCGAATCGGGCTCATTTCTTCTTCCCTCCCTTGGCCGCGCCTCGTTGCGTCGCGACTTCGTCAGGATCGAGATAGCGGAACGTCTTGACTATTGTCTCGAGACTCAAAGTTCCATCCTTCGAAGAATTGACTGTCAGATTGTTCAAGGTCACGATACGCGGGAGGTTGGCAATGTCGCTCGAAAACTGGCCAATGTCGTGGTAATTTCCGGTGACCCTGATATCGATAGGCTGCTCGGCGTAATAATCCTTGACGACGGGTTGGCCGGGTTTGAAATATTCGAATTGAAGTCCACGTCCCAAACCTGCGTGCGTAATGTCTTCCAGCAAGGCATCCATTTCCGACTTGCTCGGCAAGGCTTTTTCCAGCGTCTGGACATATTCGCCGACCTGCGCTTTTTGCTGGCGCAAGGCGTCCAGGTTATTAGCCTGGCCCACCTTGGACTTGAACTCGTCACGCAACTTGACTTCTGCCTGTTGCCCAGCGTCGAGTTCATCCATCTGGCCATCGGACCAGATGAACCATTCAGCAGCAATGACTGCAACGAAAACGAGAACAGCGCACATCAGGCGCGGAATCAGGGGCCACTGGCCCGGATGCCGGCCGTTCAAGCCGCGGAATTGCGAGGCTATTGTCGCCCCAATACTATTGATATCTGCCATGGCGCGCCTTTCGCTCTACGGTTTCTTCGGTGCGCTAGCCGGCGCCGCGCTTGCTGCGGCATCGGAAGACGATTTGGAAGCGGCCGCCGCACTCTTGTCGGCCGGCATGGCTACGGAACTTGAGGCGCTGGCGCCCGCACTGGCCGCTGGTGGTGGAACGACAGCACCAGCGGCTGCGCCCTTCCCGTCAGCGTTCTGCTTCTCAGTGTCACGTGGGCGCTTGATGGCGACATTCATGGTGAAATCGAATACCCGCTTCACGTCGCGACCCTGCCCGATGGTGCTGGCCTTGATCTCGACCAGATCAGGTTTTTCCAGCCATGGCGAATCGTAAGTCAGATTGCGCAGCAAATTCGAAACCCGTTCATTCGACTGCGCCGTACCGACCAGTGCAACGCGCTGGCCTTCCTGCTTGAAGGAGCGCAGATAAACGCCTTCGGGAATTTGCTTGACCAATTCATCGAGCAGATATACCGGCTGATTGCGATCGCTCTGCAAGTCTTCCACAGCTTGCTGGCGCGCCTTCAGGGCGGCAATTTCATCCTTCAAGGTCGCAATTTCAGCGATTTGCGTGTCGAGCTTCTTGTTTTCAGCCTTGATGTAATCGTTGCGCTGATTCTGGTCCGAAATACGTCCCTGGATAAACAGCCAGATGACGAATGCGATCACGCCGGAAAACGCGCCGGCCAGAATAAGAAGACGATAGAACGCGCTCTTATTCTGTTTGCGTTTGGCCTCGCGGTGAGGGAGAAGATTAATTCTGATCATCGGTCAAATCTCCGCATTGCCAACCCGCATGCAACGAGAAAAGCCGGCGCTTCGATGCGCAATTGCTTCTCGCGTACGCTTGACGCAAGCTGCATGCCTTTGAACGGGCTGATCACGGAGGCCGATATCTTCGTACGATCGGCAACGATCTCGACCAAGCCGGGGATGATGGCGCAACCGCCGGCGAGAAATATCTGGTCGATACGTGTATAGGGGGTTGAGGTGAAGAAAAACTGAATTGCGCGGGTCACTTCAAGTGCGACATTTTCCAGAAACGGCTCCAACAATTCCCGTTCATAGCCCTCGGGCAATTCACCGGCGCGCTTTTTGGTTTCGGCCTCTTCGTGCGAAAGACCGTAGGCTCGCACGATATCCTGCGTCAGTTGATTGCCACCGAACGGCTGTTCGCGCTCGTATATGGTTTGGCCATCCATCAAAACCGATACATGCGTTACCTGCGCGCCGATCTGGAACAGGCCAACAATTTGTCCTTGCCCGCCCTTTGGCAACTGCGCAATGATCCGGTCTATCGCAGCGCGGGCCGCGTACGATTCGATATCCATCACCGTTGGCGTGAGTCCGGCCGCTTCCGCCACCGCCACCCGGTCTTCCACTTTTTCTTTGCGTGTCGCGGCAAGCAGCACTTCGACGTCTTCGGGCGAATTTGCTACCGGCCCCACCACGTCGAAATCGAGGCTGACTTCGTCAAGCGCAAACGGAATATATTGACTGGCTTCGGTTTCGACCTGAAGTTCCAGTTCGTCCTCCGACATCCCGCCGGGGAGGATGATCTTCTTGGTGATGACCGAAGCCGGCGGCATACCCAGTGCCACATGCTTGGCGCGCGTTCCGCTTTTCTTCCAGACGCGGCGGACTGCTTCCGACACCTGTTCGATGTTTTCGATATTGCCGTCGACGACGGCACCCCGAGGCAACGACTCCGACGCGAAGCGCTCGAGGCTGAGCTCACCCTTGCCGACCTGGGCCAGTTCGACGAGCTTTACTCCGGACGTGCTGATATCC
The DNA here is from genome assembly GCA_036561005.1 of Burkholderiaceae bacterium. Classification (GTDB taxonomy): domain Bacteria; phylum Pseudomonadota; class Gammaproteobacteria; order Burkholderiales; family Burkholderiaceae_D; genus PKWO01. Next base: position 22,660 of record DATBQE010000039.1, read on the forward strand.
AGCCCAACGAGCGGCGGATTTTTGTTGCCAAGTAATGATCCGAGATCAAAAGCCAAGGGCAGCTCCCCCTAAAAACACGATTTTTCCTTTGAACTCAGCCTCGGAAGGCCTGTCCAACTGGTGAAAAAATGCTTTCAGACAAAAAAATTCGTTTAAAAACCAATGTTTAGGCGACATTTATCAATGATTACATTAAATCGTAGCAATAAGCTTCCCGAAGTGTAAAGCAATTTCCGCATAGTAATTTGCAATTCCGTTGCCAAAACCCCACTTTTTTTACAATCTGGGGGTAATCCTGTTGCATTCATCGAAATTTTATGGGTGTCCAAGCTTGCGCAAACCCAGCTTTGTAGGCATTTGCGTCATCGATCGACCGAAGTTTCAGATGTTGTCCGGTTACTACATCACAGTTCATAACCCGGTCGAGGGCCGTGCCAGCTATAATCCTGCGGACATCTATTTTCCTTCCCCCGCATGAGCGCCGAAAAGTCCAAGCCAGACAGCACCACACCGAGTAAACACGACAAACCGCCCCGCTATAGCCTTGCGGTGCGTATCGTTCTTTGGTGCATTGGTATTGTTGCAAGTATTGCTGCGATAGGCATGCTGTTGCTTGGATTCACCCTTGCCATGGCGTACCCGAACCTGCCGGCCCTCGATTCGCTGACCGATTACCGTCCCAAGATTCCGCTTCGCGTTTTCTCGTCCGACAACGTGCTGATCGGTGAATTCGGCGAAGAACGGCGCAATCTGGTCCGCATCAAGGACGTGCCGGATGTGATGAAAAAAGCCGTGTTGGCGATTGAGGATGACCGCTTCTACGAACATGGCGGAGTCGACTATCAAGGCGTATTGCGCGCCATGCTGCACAACGCGGGCGGTGGCGCGCGCCAGGGCGCGTCCACTATCACGCAGCAGGTCGCGCGCAACTTCTTCCTCTCCAGCGAACAGACCATGAAGCGCAAGGTCTACGAAATGCTGCTGGCATGGAAGATCGAGCAGAATCTGACGAAAGATCAGATCCTCGAAGTCTATATGAACCAGATTTATCTGGGACAACGCGCTTACGGATTTTCCTCGGCCGCACAAATCTACTTCGGCAAGCAATTGTCGGAAATCTCGACGGCGGAAGCCGCCATGCTTGCCGGTCTGCCCAAGGCGCCTTCCGCCTATAATCCGGTGGTCAATCCAAAGCGCGCGCGTGCACGCCAGCAATATATCCTGGAACGCATGCATGACTTGCATTACATCACCGATGAGCAGTACAAAACTGCGCAAGCAGAACAATTGCACGTCAAGACCGACAGCAGCGAATTCGGCATGCACGCGGAATACGTGGCTGAAATCGCTCGCCAACTCGTTTATGAACAGTTCAAGGAAGATGCCTACACGCGCGGGTTGAATGTGTTTACCACCATCACCAAGGCCGATCAGGACGCTGCTTATCTGGCCCTGCGCCGTGGTGTGATCGATTATGAAAAGAAACACGGTTACCGCGGGCCGGAAGGCTATATGGAAATCCCGGCAAAGAAAGACGAAGCCGACGATGCCATCGAAACCGAACTGGCTGACCATCCCGATAGCGACGACATCGTCGCGGCCGTCGTACTTGATGCCAATCCGAAGAACGTACGCGCGGTGCTGGCAAGCGGCGAAGAAATCGACATCACCGGACCGGGCCTGACTTTTGCGGCCAGCCTGTTGAGCGAAAAAGCGGCGCCCAATAAACGCGTCCAGCGCGGCGCCGTGATCCGCGTCACGCTCGATGGCAAAGATTGGTCGATCACACAATTGCCGGAAGTACAGTCGGCCTTCGTGGCCGCGAATACCGACGATGGCGCCGTGCGTGCGCTGGTCGGCGGCTTCGACTACAACCTCAACAAATTCAATCATGTGACGCAGGCGTGGCGCCAGCCGGGTTCTTCTTTCAAACCCTTCATCTATTCCGCATCGCTGGAAAAGGGCCTTTCACCGGCCACCATCATCAATGATGCACCGATCAGTTTCGACGCGGGACACACCGGCGGCCAAGCCTGGGAGCCAAAGAATTACGACGGCAAGTACGAAGGCCCGATGACCATGCGCCGCGGCCTGACCAAATCAAAAAACATGATCTCGATACGCATTCTCGACAAGATCGGGGCCAAATACGGCCAGGAATATGCCACCCGTTTTGGCTTCGACGCCGACAAGAATCCGCCTTTCCTTACCCTCGCTCTTGGTGCCGGCGCCGTCACGCCGTGGCAGATGGTAGGCGCCTATTCCGTGTTCGCCAACGGCGGCTATAAAATCAACCCCTACCTGATCACCAAGGTAACCGACAATGCGGGCAAGGTCCTGTCGCAAGTCACCCCGGATCATGCCGGCGACCCTGCCAACCGCATCATTGATGAGCGCAATGCCTACATGATGGACAGCATGCTGAAAGACGTCGTACGCTACGGCACGGCGACCAAGGCGCTGGCCTTGAAGCGAACCGATATCGCCGGCAAGACCGGAACCACCAACGACTCGTTCGACGCCTGGTTTGCCGGCTATCAACCGAAGTTGGTGGGTATCGCCTGGGTGGGTTTCGATCAGCCGCACAATCTGGGCAATAAGGAAACCGGCGGCGGCTTGGCGCTGCCTATCTGGCTGGGCTACATGCAAAAGGCGCTAAAGGATGTGCCTAACGCCGACCGGCCAATACCGGAAGGCATCATACAAGCGGGCGGAGATTATTATTACGCGGAAAACCCGCCCGGCACCGGTGTCAAGAGCCTTGGACTGGACGACAAACTTCCCGAGGACGAGAAAACCAAGGACGCGGTCAAGAACGAATTGTTTTAGTTTTCGACCAGCTTGACGGCGCATCCCGCTTGCGCCGAAGCCAATTGCGACAGTGCGGCAAAAAATTCCGAACCGTCGCGCGTGTTGCGCCACTGATCGCCTTCGCGCTTGTAGTGAAATCCACCTGCCTTGGCGGCCAGCCACATCTCCTGCATCGGTGCCTGGCTGTTGACGATGATACGCGACCCGTTTTCGACAAATTCAATTTCCAGCACGTTGCCGTTGCGGCTGCACTCCACGTCGAGGTCGCTGTCGGCCGCGGCACGATCCAATCCCGCCTCAATGGCGTCCAGTGTCGCCTCGGCAAGTTCAAGGAATTCGGATTCGCTCATGCTACACTCCAGTAAAATTCAACGAATAATCGACCCATAAATAACGCGCGCTCACCCGCCATTGTAATCGTGAATGCCAAAGTGAAATTACCAGCACTACTCGCCTTCGTCGCGACCCTCACTCTTTCGGGCATGCTGGGAGCGTGCGGCCAACGCGGGCCATTGTATTTGCCGGCGCCGGAGCCGGCTGCGAAATCAACGCCCGCCCCCGCCGCGCCTGAAACACAGAAATCGGCTGAGGAAAAGAAAGCCGCATCGCCAAACTGATCACGCCAATCTACCGGCGCAGTTTTTTTGACGCCGGTTTCAGGCCAGGCTAGCGCGCAGGAGGCGGGAATTCAATAGGGGCGGCCAACTGCGGATGCAATCCCCTATACCCATCGTAAGCCGCACGAATTTTTGCCATGTCGACGCCAACGTCGCCTGTCAATTCAACATGATCGACGACACCGATCGTGCGCGTCGGATAGTCGATGTATGCGATAGCCAGCGGCACCTTGGCAGCCAATGCAATGTGATAAAAACCGCTGCGCCAGTGCGGCCGGTAGTCGCGTGTGCCTTCAGGTGCCAGGGCTAGCCAGTATGACTGCTCGGCCCGCATGCGTTGCGCCAGCCTGTCAATCGCCCCAGTCGAGGCATGCCGCTCAATCGGCTCGCCGCCCAGGTAGCGCATGAGGCGTCCGAAACAAAATCCGAACGTACCGGCAAACAACGCCTCCTTGCCGAGCCAGCGTATGGGTACCCCAACCGCCCATTTTGCGACGACGCCGACAATGAAATCCCAATTCGATGTGTGCGGATAAACGACGATGACGCCGCGCGGTCCCGGAAGCGGCGCAAAGCGCACGCGCCAGCCAAATATTGCCAATAAACGGGCGGCGACGCGTTGCGAAAATCGGGGCAGTTCCGACGGAATCAGGAGGTGGCTGGTCATCGCCGGCCATTATGCCAGCGATTCAATCATATGTTAACAGATGGCAATTATTCAAGCCGGCTTCGGCAAGACCTTGCCAGCGCGCCCTTTTGCCATTGCCCAATAGACGCGAACCAGCAATAACAATGCGATCACAACGCCAAACAAAATCGGTTGCGCAAAATCGTGTTTGCCGGCCTTCATCCACCAGAAATGCAGGATGCCGAGTGGCGCAACAACATAAACGAGCCGATGCAACCACTGCCAGCGCTTGCCCCCGAGGCGCCTGATCATGCCGTTCGTGCTGGTCAAGGCCAGGGGAATAAGCAACACAAAGGCAATGAAACCGATCGTGATGAAAGGTCGCTTCACCACATCCTTCCACATTTCATCGAGGTCGAAAAAATGATCGAACCAGAGAAAGGTGGTGAAATGCAGGCAGGCGTAAAAGAAGGCGTACAAACCTGTCATGCGGCGCAACTTTAACAGCCAATTCCAATTCGACAGCCGGCGCAAAGGCGTCACGCCCAGCGTGAAGCACAGAAAGTACAGCGTCCAGTCGCCGGTATTGCGCGTGATGAACTCGACCGGATTGGCGCCCAGGCGGTCGAGCAGCGTGAATGCAACAAGACGAATGAAGGGCAGTAGCGCCAGGACAAATAGCCCCGCCTTCAAGGCCGTAAATTGCCGGGGTGTGGGATTAAACATGGGGCGATTCAATCAGAAATATTTTTTGAGATCCATCCCGGTGTAGAGCGACGCGACATCACCGTAACCGTTGAACATCAGCGTCTTGCGCTTCTTGGTAAACAGCCCGTCTTCGCCGATGCGGCGCTCGCTGGCCTGCGACCAGCGCGGATGGTCGACTTCAGGATTGACGTTGGAATAGAAACCGTACTCTTGCGGAGCGGCGAGATTCCATGCGGTGCGCGGCTGATCCTTGGTAAATCGAATTTTGACGATCGACTTGGCCGACTTGAAGCCATATTTCCATGGCAGCGCGATCCGCACCGGTGCGCCATTCTGGTTCGGCAAGACTTCGCCATACAGACCCAGGGTCAGGAGTGCCAGCGGGTGATTTGCCTCGTCAAGGCGCAGCCCTTCGACATAAGGCCATTCCAGCACGGGGCTGCGCACACCCGGCATCTGTTTCTTGTCCGCCAGCGAAGTGAACTCGACATACTTCGCATTGCCGGTCGGCTCAACTTTCTTGAGCAAGGCGGAAAGGGAATAGCCGACCCAGGGGATGACCATGGACCAACCTTCGACACAACGATGACGATAAACCCGCTCCTCAAGCGGAGCCAGCTTAAGCAGGCTGTCCAGATCGAGCACCAGTGGCTTCTTGACTTCGCCTTCGATCGAAATTTGCCAGGGATGCGTTTGCAACGTTCCTGCATTTCTCGCCGGCTCCGATTTGTCAGTGCCGAATTCGTAGAAATTATTGTAAGTCGTGACATCCTGATAACTGGTTTGCTTGTCCGTGACGACATATGCACTATTCGGTTTGGCGCCCAGTTTTTGCCCATTACCGCCCTGCGCCATGGCCGACCCGGTCGCAAACATTGCGCCACCAGCGATCGAACCAAGCGCCATTTGCTTGATGAAGTTGCGGCGCGATTCGAACACGTCACGCGGCGTGATTTCGGAAGAAAACGGCAAATCGATTCCGTTCGGACGGCGGTGAATCAGCATGGCAGGACTCCAACAATCAGGTTAGCGACACCAGCTTAGTCTGGCGCAGACGGTTTACCTTACAGGCTCTGACGCATTTCTGCTTGAGTCGGTTCCGCCAGGCAGCGCATTGCTGAACCGCCAATAAAAAAGGTGGCCTAAGCCACCTTTTTTATTGCGACCGCAAAGCGGCCCGGATCGATTATTAACGCAAACCGGCGATGTAATCCGAAACCGCCTTCATTTCGGCCGCTGACATGCGGCTGGCAATCGTCGTCATGATCGGGTTATTGGCACGGGCACCGCTACTGAAGCCGTTCAGTTGCGCTTCGGTGTAATCCGCGTGCTGGCCGCCGAGACGGGCGAATTGGGCTGGAATGCCGGCGCCGGCAGGACCATGGCAAGCCGCACACGCAGGCACATTCTTTTCCTTGATGCCGGCGCGGAAAATCTTCTTGCCGAGATCGACCGTATCCTTGTTCTTGGCGGCCGACGGTTTGAGCGTCTGGGCGCTGAGGAAAGCAGCCAGATTACGCATTTCGTCGTCAGTCAACTGCTTGGCATACGGACCCATGATTGGATTGGCACGTTCGCCGCTCTTGAAGTTGGTCAGCTGCTTGACGATATACGCTTCGTGCTGCGCGGCCAGCTTCGGGTTGGTGGCGATGGTGGAATTGCCGGCGTCGCCATGGCAGGAGGTGCAGGCGGGAATGCCGCGTGCCGCATCGCCGGCACCGTAGAGGGTTGCGCCCTTGGCTGCATCCGGCGCGGTGGCCGTCGGCGCTGCAGGCGCCGGGCCTTCGGCGGCCATCACAGTCGCGCTCAACGCCACCGACGAAACTGCCAGCAAGGCAGCGAACAAGGACTTCTTAGTTATTAAAAACGCACTGTTCATTCACACACCCTGAGACTGAATAATTGGAATTCTGCACTTGGATACCGACAAAAACCTGCACCTGGGCCAGAAATTGAACCACGCAAATCTTCCGGGGAATCCACTTGTCCGGCATCGAATCGGCAAAAACAAGGCCCAAACATTCCAGGGCCTTATGTCGACACACCTCACAGGACACAACCCCTTATTGTACAATAGCTTTCCGGCATTTTCGCCCCCTTTGCTGCAATTTCTGCATGACTGCGGTACACCGTCTGCTGCCATTGTCGCTCACCAGAATACCCTATCTATGTCCCAACTTTGGCAAGCCCGCTTCTTCACCACGGTCAATCATCTGCGTGATTTGCCAACGACGCACGTCCCTGAAGTGGCCTTCGCCGGTCGTTCCAACGCCGGCAAGTCGACCGCCATCAACATACTGTGTAACCAGAAAAAACTGGCCTTCGCATCGAAAACACCCGGCCGCACCCAGCACATCAATTACTTTTCCATCGGCGGCGCCCACGTCGGACAGCACCGCAAGGACGAAACCAAGGTCGACGAAATCCGCGGCTTGCTGGTCGACCTCCCCGGCTACGGTTACGCCGAGGTGTCGGGATCAGCCAAGCACCACTGGCAGGCACTGCTGGGCGACTATGTGCAGAAGCGCAACCAGTTATCTGCCCTGATCCTCATCATGGATTCGCGCCGCCCCTTCACCGAACTCGATATGCAAATGCTCGAATGGTTCGCCCCCACCGGCAAACCCATCCACTGCATCCTGACCAAGTCCGACAAGCTCAACAAAACCGAAAGCACCAAAGCCCTGCGCACCGCCCAAACCCTCCTGGCCAGCTACGTAGACGAAGAAGGCAAGCCCTTCCCCTTTACAGCCCAATTGTTTTCGGCATTGAAGCGCACCGGAATTGAAGAAGCAGATGCAAAAATAGTAGCGCTGCTTGGTCTGAACCAGGAACCAACCCAAATAGAGCCAAGAATCGAAGGCGAAGCCGAGAAAACCGAGGCCGAAGGCAAAGGCGAAGCCGAGAAAACCGAGGCCGACGCCGAAGGCGAAGCCGAGTAGCGGCGGCTGGATGCCTGCAAAAATTGCGAGAAGCGTCCAAGGTTGGACCGAGGGGTGGAGCTGGTGGAGCAGGGAATTCGCGAAGCACGCTTCGCGCCTGCGGAACGATCGACGCCTGCAAGCGTCGAGCTACCTGGCGGCTTGCGAGCACCACAGGCCCAAGATTGGGCACTTATCGCAATTTTGGCAGGTATCCAGGCAAAAAAAGACCCTGGAGAAAGGGGAGTATCTCCAGGGTACTAACGCCTTATCGTTGGTATGCCGATACGGCCCCGCTCAGGGAGGAGAAGCGGGAGGTGAGTGATCACCTGCTAGTAAGATGGGGATGCCGCAGAAAAGTTTCAAGGAATCGCACAAGAATTTGCAAATGCCACGTAAATTTTTTCAGATACCATTAAATTCATGAACATCTAACGAGACCTCTCAGGAAAAATCATGTCAATCGGACAAAAAACTGCGCAATTCCCCGCCGTTCGCATGCGCCGCATGCGCAAAGATGCCTTCTCCCGCGCCATGATGCGCGAGAACGTTTTGACAACATCCGATTTGATCTACCCGGTATTTATTCTGGACGGCAAGAATCAGCGTGAAAAGGTGTCATCCATGCCGGACGTCGAGCGCTTGTCGATCGATCAACTTTTGCCGGTGGCCGAAGATTGCGTCGCCCTCGGTATTCCGGTGATGGCACTATTTCCGGTTATCAACCCGGCATTGAAAACGCCCGATGGCATCGAAGCAAGCAACCCAAATGGCTTGGTACCCCGCGCAGTGCGGGAATTGAAGCTGCGCTTCCCCGAACTCGGGATCCTGACCGACGTTGCGCTCGACCCCTACACCAGTCACGGCCAGGACGGTTTGCTCGATGCGCATGGCTACGTATTGAATGATGAAACCTGCGAAATGCTGGTCAAACAGGCCCTCGTTCAGGCAGAAGCGGGGGTCGACGTGGTTGCGCCATCCGACATGATGGATGGGCGCATCGGCGCGATTCGCCATGCACTGGAATCGCATCGCCATATCTACACACGGATCATGGCGTATTCGGCGAAATATGCATCGGCATTTTACGGCCCTTTCCGCGATGCAGTCGGCTCTTCCGCCACCTTGGGCAAGAGCGACAAGACGACCTACCAGATGGATCCGGCCAACAGCGATGAGGCGCTGCGTGAAGTTGCACTCGATCTGGCAGAAGGCGCCGACATGGTGATGGTGAAACCCGGCATGCCTTATCTCGACATTGTCCGGCGCGTCAAGGATGAGTTCAAGGTACCGACGTTTGCCTATCAGGTCAGCGGCGAGTACGCAATGATCAAGGCGGCGGCGCAAAACGGCTGGCTCGACCACGACAAGACAATGATGGAGGCCATGATGGCGTTCAAACGCGCCGGTGCTGACGGCGTACTGACCTATTTTGCGCGTGACATCGCGCGCCGCCTCAAGCACATGGCCTGATGGCAACCAGCATGCTTGATCGCGCGCTCCCGGCCGCGATTTTTTGTTTGGCGGTTGTGGCCATGTTTTCTGCCGGTGCGGCAAACGGTCTGATCTGGTTGCACTATCTTGCGAAGCCGCTGACGACGTTATTGATCCTCAGCTATTTGTGGCGCGCCGGCAATGCGCCGAACGCCCGCTATCGGCACGCGATCATGGTCGGTATCGTATTTTCGGCCTTCGGCGATGTTTTTCTGATGCTGCCTGAAACGCTGATTGCGACGGGTTTCATGTTCGGCCTGGGCAGCTTTCTGATTGCGCATCTGTTCTTTCTGCGCGCCCTGAGCAGCGACGCAAAATGGTTCGGCAAGCTGTTCGTATTGCCGGCGTTTGTCATTGTCGGCGCACTCAACCTAGCCATTCTGTGGCCGGGGCTGGGCGGTGACCTCAAAGTACCGGTTCTGCTCTATATTGCCTGCCTGATCGCAATGACGTCCCAGGCCGTATCGCGCTTCCTGACCTTGCGGACTGTCGCCAGCGGGTATGCTGCATTCGGCGGCATCATTTTCCTGCTGTCCGATACCCTCATTGCGTACAACAAATTTCATGCGCCGATTATTTTTGCATCGGTGTGCATCCTTGCGACCTATTATGCTGCACTCTGGCTGATCGCCAAATCGGCCTGCAGTGAGCATCTTGCATTGAAGGAGTAGCACATGCAGGAACTGGTAATCACGCTCGCCACACCGGTATTTTTCCTGCTGATTTTCATCGAGTGGATTGCCGGGCGCCTGCGCGACAATGACACCTACCGCCTGAACGACTCGATCAACAGCATCGGCCTTGGCATCATCAGCCAGATTGTCGGTGTATTTTCCAAGGTGTTCCAGATCGGCATCTATGCCTGGGTTGCGCAACGCGCCGCCGTCTTCACGCTGGCAGCAGACAACCCGTTGGTATGGCTGCTTGCGCTCCTGGCTTATGACTTCTGCTATTACTGGTTACATCGCATGGGCCACGAAGTCAATATCCTGTGGGCCGCCCACGTCGTTCATCATCAAAGCGAAGAATACAATCTGTCCACTGCATTGCGCCAGACCGGCAGCGGGTTCCTGTTTGGCTGGGTATTCTATTTGCCGCTGGCGTTGGCCGGCGTGCCGACGAACGTGTTCATTGCCGTGGCACTGGTCGATTTGCTTTACCAGTTTTGGGTGCATACACGTCAAATCGGCAGGCTTGGCTGGTTTGATCGCTTTTTTGTCTCGCCGTCGAACCATCGAGCACATCATGGCGTGAACGACATTTACCTCGACAAGAACTACGGCGGCATCCTGATCTTGTGGGATCGCCTGTTCGGGACTTATGTGGAAGAAGACGATGCGGAGCCTGTTGTCTACGGCACCCGCAGTCCATTGCGTAGCTGGAATCCGATTCGGGCGAATCTGGAGGTGTACGCCGGCCTCTGGCATGATGCGATGCGCGCCAGAAAGCTGAGCGACAAATTGCGCGTCTGGTTCGCCCGTCCAGGCTGGCGGCCTGCTGATGTGGCGGCCTCGCACCCGAGCGCACCTTTTGACCTGGCGCGTGAAATTTTCAACCCCCGAGTCGGCAACACTGTGCAATGGTATTGCCTGGCGCAATTCTCGACTGTGTTGCTGATCACGACTCACTTCCTGGCGGTCGGCCCGCTGCTCTCTTTGCCCTTGGGTGGCGGCTATGGCCTGTGGCTGCTGCTGTCGCTGTGGATCGTTGGCGGCTTGCTGGAAGGCGCGAGACGGTATCCTGCGGCCGAGGCTGCGCGATTGTTGATCACCGGCATAGGCGTTGCTGTAGCCGGCCAATGGTGGGGCTATGAACTAACTATGCCCGCACTGGCGTTGATTCTTGGCGCCTGCGCCGCGTCGCTCGGATGGCTGATGTTTCTTTTCCGCTCGAGTGCGAAACAGCAACCCGATGTGAGCGGGCATGCAATATCCTGAAATGAAAAATGGCGCCTGTCGGCGCCATTTTCATCCACTCTGTAGCGGCATTATTTGTTCGGCTGAGGCGTAATCCGCAGGTAAGGACGCGGCGCGCTGAAGCCCTTCGGATATTTCTGCTTGATTACGGCTTCGTCCTGTATCGACAATGGAATGATCACGTCGTCGCCGTCACGCCAATTGCCCGGCGTCGCCACCGAGTAGCCATCCGTCAATTGGAGGGCGTCGATCACGCGCAGGACTTCGTCGAAATTGCGGCCTGTGCTCATCGGGTAGGTGATGGTCAGACGCACTTTCTTCTTCGGATCGATGATGAATAGAGAGCGTACGGTCGCCGTTTCCGATTGATTCGGATGAATCATGTCGTACAGGGTGGAAACTTTACGGTCCGAGTCGGCAATGATGGGAAATCCGACTACCGTGTGCTGGGTTTCCTCGATGTCGCTGATCCACTGCACGTGCTTGTCAGCCGGATCCACCGACAAGGCGATGGCTTTGACGTTGCGTTTGTCGAACTCGGGCTTCAGTTTCGCTGTGAGGCCCAACTCTGTGGTGCAGACGGGGGTAAAGTCAGCAGGGTGGGAAAAAAGCACCACCCACGAATCACCGGCCCATTCATGAAATTTGATCTTGCCGATCGAAGAATCTTGTTCGAAATCCGGTGCGAGATCACCTAAGCGTACGGTCATGGCCTACTCCTTCTATCACGATGTGTTGGGTACAGTGGACGGCGTCTCGCAACATGCTTCCTGCAGCAGAAACGGTGGCAAAACGGCAAAACATCAATATAGCGGCTGCCATGCGGCCACTCAAGGATTTTTATCGACTATGCAAATTACAAAGCGCTATGATCGGACACAAATTGGAATGCGGCACACGTTTGGTTGCCGCATCACAATGTCACGTTGATGAATGCAGGATCGTGTCAAGCGACAAAACGAACTTCTCCGCTTTTTGGTAACCGACAACCCGCCCGCCGCTCACTTCCTTGCCACCGTCCTTGAAGAAGATGATACCGGGCGGGCCGAACAAGTTGAAGCGCTTCAACAAAGCCTTGTCATCATCGTTATTTGCGGTGACGTCGGCTTGTAACAGGATCATGTTGGCGAAGCGTTTTTTCACTGCGGCATCGGAGAAAGTCAATTTTTCCATTTCCTTGCAGGAGACGCACCAATCGGCATAGAAATCGAGCATTGCTGTTTTATTCGGCTCCTTGGCCAGCAGGGCGTCCAGTTCAGCGACAGACTTTACCCGAATGAAATTGGTTTTTGCGTCTCCGGCGCCGGTCCAATACGCAAGCGGCTCAAAGACATCGGGAGCGTTGGTCAGGGCGCCGGTCAACTGCACAAGTCCAAGGAGGGCCACGGCTACCCCGAACCCGCGCGAGATGCGCCCCCAACGCTTGCTGCTGAGCAGATAGGCGCCGTAAGCAATGCCGAGCATCGCCCAAGCAAGCATTTGCACGCGAACGGAGATGATCGGTGAAACCATCCAGATCGCGACGCCAAGCAACAAGACGCCGAAGAAATACTTAACCGCTTCCATCCAGACGCCCGCACGCGGGAGCAGCCAGCCTGCGGACACGCCAACCAGTAGCAAGGGCATGCTCATGCCCGTTGCCGTAGCAAACAATGCGCTGCCGCCAAGCACCGCATCATGCGTTTGGCTGATCACGACCAAGGCCCCCAGAAGAGGTGCCGCTACGCAGGGCCCGACGATCAGTCCCGACAAGGAACCCATGACAAATACACCAAGCAACTTTCCGGCAGACTGCTTGCCGGATGCATTGATCATCTTTGCCTGAATCGCAGCCGGCATTTGCAGCTGGTAAACATCAAACATCGACAGAGACAGAATTGCAATCAGCAGAGCAAAGCCCGACAAGACATAGGGATTCTGAAAACTCGCCGCCAGTCCCTCGCCCAACCAGCCGGCGATAACACCAACTACGGTATAGACGAGTGCCATGCCGAGGGAATAGGTCAGCGACAGGATGAATCCACGCAGCCGCGTTACCGAAGTGCCTTCCCCCACGATGATGGAAGAAAGAATCGGAACCATCGGCAACACGCAGGGAGTAAGTGACAGACCTAACCCCGCCAAGAAGAAAAGGAACAGGATGTCAATCACCTTGCCGTGTTTCAAGGCAGTGGCGAAGACGCCGCTTTCGGCATCCACCGCCGAGTTATTGTCTGCGGTGTTTACATTGACCGGCGTTGGCGTGCTTGAAACGACAGGAGTCGAGTCAGCTGAAACGGTCGCGACCGGGGCTTGCACCGGAGGCTGGGCAGCAGCTTCCGGATGTGCCACCGCTGGGCCATTGCCGCCGCCTTGTGCGGGACCAGAAGGTGAATTGGCTGTGCCGTTGACCGTCCCACCTGACGGAGGCGTCAAGGTAATGCGCGACTCCTGGGGTGGGTAGCACAATCCTTTTTCAGCACAACCCTGCCCGGTCGCAATCAGTGTAAATGCGCCTTTGGCATCGACCGGCAGGCGCACGGTAACGGCGTGATGGTAGGTTTCAACATTCTTCTGAAACGTTTCGTCAAACTTGACTATGCCTTTTGGATAAACCGGCGTGCCAAGCTTGGCACCTTCGACGCGGAATTTGAAGTGCTCGCGATACATGTAATAGCCATCGGCAATCGCGTAAGTGACTTCGGCCGTCTTGGCATCGGCCATCTTTGCAGAGAACTTGAAGGCGAGTTCAGGCTCAAGGAAATCTTCGTCGGCTTGCGCCGTCGTGCCGAGCGCCAACATAGACAGGACCAGCATCAAGGCCATCCAGAACGAGGCGCGCAGCCTTGCGATCTTCGTATTGTTCCAACTAAACATTCACATCCTCTTTCAATACGTCATTTACCCAGCCCAGATAGGATTGCAATCCGGTACTGACCGGCAAGGCGATGATTTCCGGCACCTGATGCGGGTGCATTGCCTTGATCGCAGCCTCCACTTCCGGATAGCGCGTACGCGTTGTTTTCACCGAAAGTGTGACTTCATTGGCTTGGCGGATCACGCCTTCCCAATGGTAGTAGGACTTTACACCAGGTTGGATATTCACGCAGGCCGCCATCTTCTGGCCAACAAGGTAGCGCGCCACCGTTTTGGCGATCGTCAAATTCGGCACATTGGTCAATACAATCAACACTTCATCCATATCATTCCTTGGATCGAGACAAGCGGGAGCGCGGCGCGCTTTCCAAAACGCAAAAGCCAGGCTATGCCTGGCTTTCTTGCTTCACTTTTCTGCTGCTGACTCCGACTTTATTCGGCGACTTCAACTGCTTCGGTGATTTCCGGACGGTCGAGCAATTCGACGAATGCCATTGGTGCGTTGTCGCCAACACGGAAGCCCATCTTCAAAATGCGCAGGTAACCGCCGTTACGTGCAGCGTAACGTGGGCCGAGTTCGGCGAACAGCTTGACGACCATTTCGCGATCGCGCAGGCGGGAGAATGCCAGGCGCTTGTTAGCCAAAGTGTCGGTCTTGCCCAGAGTCAGGATCGGCTCGATGACGCGGCGCAGTTCCTTGGCTTTTGGCAGGGTCGTCTTGATCGCCTCGTGGCGCAGCAACGATACGGTCATGTTGCGCAACATTGCCAGACGATGGGAAGAAGTACGATTTAATTTACGGAGGCCGTGACGGTGACGCATGGTATTTCCTTTCGGTTTTGAGTTTCAATCCAGCTCTTCGATCGATGTTGTCATCGCGGGCCGGTCAATAATTATTAAAAATACTTCTCTGGTGCAACGTTGGTACTGCTGCGGAGCCGGCAAGGCCAGCTCCGCAATTGCAATTACTTATTTTTCCAGGCCGGCAGGCGGCCAGTTTTCCAGCTTCATGCCGAGCGTCAAACCACGCGAAGCCAGGACTTCCTTGATTTCATTCAAGGATTTACGGCCAAGGTTCGGCGTCTTCAACAATTCGTTTTCGCTACGCTGGATCAAATCGCCAATGTAGTAAATGTTTTCCGCTTTCAGGCAGTTGGCCGAGCGGACGGTCAATTCCAGATCGTCGACCGGGCGCAACAGGATAGGATCGACAGACGGTGCGCGCGATGGCGTTTCAGCTGTCGCTTCCGTGCCTTCCAGCGCGGCAAACACATTCAATTGGTCGACCAAAACTCGCGCCGATTGACGGATCGCTTCTTCCGGCGAAATCACGCCGTTAGTTTCGATATTGATGACCAGCTTGTCCAGGTCGGTACGCTGTTCGACACGAGCCGATTCAACGAAATACGACACGCGGCGGACTGGCGAAAAAGAAGCGTCGAGGATGATGCGACCAATAGTCTTGTTGGCATCTTCCGACAGGCGACGTACATTGCCCGGCACATAGCCGCGGCCTTTTTCAACCTTGATCTGCATGTCGAGCTTGCCGCCGGCGGTCAGGTGGGCGATCACGTGATCGGGGTTCACCAGTTCCACATCATGCGGCAGGTCGATATCCGATGCCAGGACCGAGCCTTCGCCTTCCTTCTTCAGGGTCAGCGTCACTTCGTCGCGGTTATGCAACTTGAACACGACGCCCTTCAGGTTCAGCAACAGGTCAACGACGTCTTCCTGCACGCCGTCGAGCGATGAATATTCGTGTACGACACCAGCGATGGTGACTTCCGTCGGCGCGTAGCCAACCATGGAAGACAGCAGAACGCGGCGCAGCGCATTGCCCAGCGTGTGGCCATAGCCACGTTCAAACGGCTCCATCACGACTTTGGCGTGACCGGCACCTAATGCTTCGACTTCGATAATACGGGGTTTCAACAAGCTGCTTTGCATGAAATGTCCTTTTCAATACCCTCGGCTCGTTACACCGATAAGGCTGATGGCATGTCAGAAAACCCGCCGCCGGCAATGCCGAAGGCGGGCACGGTTACTACTGATTAACGCGAATACAATTCAACGATCAAGGATTCGTTGACGTCATTGGCGATTTCGCTGCGTTCCGGCAGGGACTTGAAGGTGCCTTCCATTTTCTTGGAATCGACCGAAACCCAGGCCGGCATGCCGATTTGTTCTGCCAGGGACAGCGCTTCGACGATACGCACTTGCTTCTTGGCCTTTTCGCGAACAGCGATGACGTCGCCGGTCTTGACTTGGTAGGAAGCGATATTGACGACGCCGCCGTTGACGGTGAACGCCTTGTGGCTGACCAACTGACGGCCTTCAGCGCGGGTCGACCCGAAACCCATGCGATAGACGACGTTGTCGAGGCGGGATTCGAGCAGCTTCAACAGGTTTTCACCGGTATTGCCCTTGCGGCGATCCGCTTCGGCAAAATAACGGCGGAACTGGCGCTCCAGAATGCCGTACATGCGCTTGACCTTTTGCTTTTCGCGCAATTGGTTGCCGTAGTCGGAGGTACGTGCGCCGGAAGTGCGGCCATGTTGACCTGGCTTCGAATCCAGTTTGCACTTGGAATCGAGTGAGCGACGGGCGCTCTTCAGGAACAGGTCGGTGCCTTCACGGCGGGAAAGTTTTGCCTTTGGTCCAATATAACGTGCCACGAGAATTTCCTTTATTAATATGACGCCCCGTTGCCAACAGCATGATGCTGCGGGACTCAGGCGCTAGTTCGATCTGCCTACAATCGAACAGTGGTCTTAAGAACAAAGCCCGCCAAGGTCGTTGGCGGGCGATTTACTGCAACTTCTGACAGCAAAGTATCGCTGAATTTTGCTGATATCTTAGATACGACGACGCTTCGGAGGACGGCAGCCGTTATGTGGAACCGGTGTGACGTCCTGGATTTGCGTAATCTTGATGCCGAGATTGTTGAGCGCACGAACAGCTGATTCGCGACCTGGGCCTGGGCCCTTGATGCGAACTTCGAGGTTCTTCACGCCGCATTCGATCGCCACCTTGCCGGCAGCTTCAGCGGCCACCTGGGCTGCAAACGGGGTCGATTTACGCGAACCCTTGAAGCCGGCGCCACCCGAAGTCGCCCACGACAAGGCATTGCCTTGACGATCGGTGATCGTGATGATGGTGTTGTTGAACGACGCGTGGATGTGCGCGATGCCTTCGGCAACGTTCTTTTTAACTTTCTTACGCACACGTGCTGCTGCGGCGTTATTTGGTGCTTTTGCCATGATGATTTCCTTGAATCCCGAGCAATCAAACTACTGAGAGATCAGCAGCGGATTATTTCTTCAACGATTGAGCTGCCTTGCGCGGACCCTTGCGAGTACGGGCATTGGTACGCGTACGCTGACCACGGCATGGCAAGCCCTTGCGATGACGCATGCCGCGATAGCAACCAAGATCCATCAAACGTTTGATGTTCATCGAGAGTTCGCGACGCAGATCGCCCTCGACGACGAACTTGCCGATTTCTTCGCGCAGCTTTTCCAGCTCGCTATCGTCCAGATCCTTGACCTTCTTGGTGGTCAAAACACCTGACTTGGCGCAGATGTCTTCTGCGCGCGGACGGCCGATACCATAAATGGCGGTCAAGCCGATAACGGTGTGCTGATGGTTGGGGATATTAACCCCTGCGATACGTGCCATTCGTTATTCCTCAATCAATAACGTTAAATTAACCTTGGCGCTGCTTATGACGCGGTTCTGTGCAAATAACACGAACGACGCCCTTGCGCTTGATGATCTTACAGTTGCGGCAGATCCGCTTAACTGATGCGAGCACTTTCATTTTTGCCCTCTTTCTTTCAGTCTAAATTTACTGGTACAACTTACTTGGTACGGAACACGATACGTGCACGACTCAAATCATAAGGTGTCAATTCGACCGTCACCTTGTCGCCAGGAAGGATGCGGATATAGTTCATCCGCATCTTGCCGGAAATATGACCAAGTACTACATGTCCGTTTTCCAACTTCACTCTAAATGTTGCATTGGGGAGATTCTCTAGAATCTCGCCTTGCATCTGGATAACGTCGTCTTTTGCCATGCGATCTATCGTTCTCCTGGGTGATTAACGCGAGGAAAGTCCGCCCTTGAAATTCGCTTTGCGCAGCAAGGAATCGTACTGCTGCGACATCACGTAATTTTGAACCTGGGCCATGAAGTCCATGGTAACCACCACGATAATCATCAAGGACGTTCCACCGAAGTAAAACGGCACTTTCCATTCCGCCTGCAAAAATTCCGGCATCAGGCAGACCAATGTTACGTACAGCGCACCTGCCAATGTCAGGCGCATCAAAATCTTGTCGATATAGCGTGCAGTCTGTTCACCTGGACGAATCCCCGGGACAAACGCACCGCTCTTCTTCAGGTTGTCCGCCGTTTCCTTGCTGTTAAATACCAAGGCGGTATAAAAGAAGCAGAAGAAAATGATCGCCAAAGCGTAAAACAAGGCATGAATCGGCTGCCCCGGCGACAGCGACTGCGCCAGATCCTTCAGGAAGCGCACCACACCGCTCGTATCGTCACCGGAAGAAAACCAGCCAGCAATCGTCGCCGGGAACAATACTATTGTCGAAGCGAAAATCGGCGGAATCACACCGGACATATTCAACTTCAACGGCAGGTGACTGCTTTGCCCGCCATAAATCTTGTTACCAACCTGACGCTTCGCATAGTTCACCAGAATCTTGCGCTGGCCACGTTCGACGAACACCACGAAATACGTAACCGCCGCGACAATTGCACAGATCAGAATTGCAGACAACCATCCCTTCGAATCGTTGCTGGCAATCGACATCACACTGCCGAGAGCGCCCGGCAAACCGGCTGCAATACCGCCGAAAATGATGATCGAAATGCCGTTGCCCAAACCGCGTTCTGTAATCTGTTCGCCCAGCCACATCAGGAACATAGTCCCCGTAGCCAAAGTTACCGTCGTGGTGAACCGGAACGCCATGCCAGGATCGAGCACCATCCCTACTTGTTTTTCCAACGCAATTGCAAATCCGATTCCGTAAATCATCGCGAGTACCAAGGTACCGTAGCGCGTGTATTGCGTAATCTTCCTGCGACCGCTTTCACCTTCTTTTTTCAACGCCTCCAGCTGCGGCAATACAATGCTCAGCAACTGCATGACAATCGATGTCGAGATGTAAGGCATGATGCCGACCGCGAATATTGTCAACTTCGACAACGCGCCGCCGGAAAACATGTTGAACATCCCCAGAAAACCGTTCTGGTTTTGCTTAAAAAACTTCGCCAGCTCGACCGGATCGATACCCGGAACCGGGATATGCGCTCCAATACGATACACAACCAAGGCACCCAACAAGAACCACAAACGATTCCAGGGAAAACCGCTGGCCGCGCTTTTAGCTAATTTCGGATTCGTTGCCAATATGTGCCCCGGTTAATTTCTCAGCTTGTTTCTTTGCCTGGCCGCTAATTTAAGCGACCGAACCGCCAGCCGCTTCGATTGCAGCCTTGGCACCCTTGGTGGCGATCAAGCCCTTCAGAGTAACCTTCTTGCTGATCTCGCCGGACAAGATAACGCGCACAACGCGCGCCAACTCGCCAACCAGGCCGGCTTGCTTCAGAGCCAAAACATCGATCTCATCAACCGGCAAGGCTTGCAGATCGGACAAACGCACTTCCGCTTTGTAAGGCGTTGCCAGCGACTTGAAGCCACGCTTAGGCAAACGACGTTGCAAAGGCATTTGACCGCCTTCGAAACCGACCTTGTGGAAGCCGCCCGAACGCGACTTTTGACCCTTGTGACCACGGCCTGCAGTCTTGCCCAAGCCGGAACCAATGCCGCGGCCTACGCGACGCTTGTAGTGCTTGGCGCCATCTGCTGGCTGAATAGTATTCAATTCCATGTTTTGCTCCGTTCGCAGCGCAAGGCTTACGAGACCACTTTCACGAGATACGATACCTTGTTGATCATGCCGCGCACTGCCGGCGTGTCTTCGAGTTCGCGGACCGAATTGATGCCACGCAGGCCGAGGCCGCGCACAGTCGCGCGATGCGATTCGCGCGTACCGATCAATCCCATGACCAATTTAACTTTGACTGTCTTTGCCATGTGCTTCACCTTAGCCCAAAATGTCTTCGATCGACTTGCCACGCTTGGCAGCGATTTCCGACGGTGTGTTCATCTTGGACAAGCCGTCCAGCGTAGCACGCACCATGTTGTATGGGTTGGTCGAACCGTTGGACTTGGCCACCACGTTCGTCACACCCATCACTTCAAAAATTGCGCGCATCGGGCCGCCGGCGATCACGCCAGTACCTTCTTTCGCAGGCGCCATCAGCACCGACGAGGCGCCGTGCTTACCAGTTACGGTATGCTGCAGCGTGCCGTTCTTGAGCGTCACCTTGATCATCTTGCGGCGGGCTTCTTCCATCGCCTTTTGCACGGCGACCGGCACTTCTTTCGACTTGCCCTTGCCCATGCCGATGCGACCATCGCCATCACCAACGACTGCCAACGCTGCGAAACCCATGATACGACCACCCTTGACCACTTTGGTCACACGGTTGACCGCGATCATCTTTTCGCGCATGCCGTCGTCCGGCTTCTCGCTTTGCATCTTCGATTGCATTTTTGCCATGACGCTTTTCCTTAGATCTTCAGGCCGGCTTCACGCGCAGCTTCTGCTACAGCCTTGACGCGACCGTGATAACGGAATCCGGAGCGGTCAAACGCTACTTCGGAGATTCCGGCTTTCAGTGCCTTTTCCGCTACGCGCTTGCCAACCAGGGCTGCTGCTGCAGCGTTGCCGCCCTTGCCCGATTGACCAGCCAACTCCAGACGCACTTCCGCTTCCAGCGTCGATGCAGAAGCCAATACTTTGGCGTCCGGACCGATGATGCTTGCGTAGATGTGCAAGTTGGTACGATGCACGGCCAGGCGATTTACTTTTAACTCTGCAATCTTGGCACGGGTTTGACGTGCGCGGCGCAGACGTGATTGTTTCTTGTCCATCGTCAACCCCTATTACTTCTTCTTGGTTTCTTTGAGGACCACCACTTCGTCCACATAGCGGACGCCCTTGCCCTTGTAAGGCTCGGGACTGCGGTAGGCACGTACTTCAGCGGCGACCTGGCCGACTTGCTGACGGCTGATACCCTTGATCAGGATTTCAGTCGGCGTCGGCGTTTCGCACTTCACGCCTTGCGGCATTTGGTGCACGACCGGGTGCGAGAAGCCGAGCGACAGATTGAGCTTGTCGCCTTGCGCTTGCGCCTTGTAACCCACACCAACCAGCGACAGCTTCTTCTCGAAACCCTTGGTGACGCCATTGATCATGTTATTGACCAGAGCGCGCAGGGTTCCGGACATCGCGTTTGCTTCGCGGCTGTCGTTGGCGGCTTCAAATTTCAATGTGCCGTCGGTGTTTTCGATCTTGACCAGGCCGTTGAGGCTTTGCGTCAAGACACCCAACGGGCCTTTTACAGTGATCGCTTCTGCAGAAATGGTCGCTTCCGCGCCCTTCGGCAGTGCAATCGGCATTTTACCTACACGTGACATCTTGCACTCCTTAGGCGACGTAGCAAATAACTTCGCCACCGACACCGGTTGCGCGTGCTTTGCGATCAGTCATGACACCCTGGGGGGTAGATACAATCGCCACGCCCAAGCCATTCATCACATTCGGGATCTCGTCTTTGCCCTTGTAGACGCGCAACCCTGGACGGGACACACGCTCCAAACGCTCGATGACGGGACGACCGGCATAATATTTCAAACCGATTTTCAACTCCGCCTTACCAGCTGCTTCGGTAACGACGAAATCTTCAATGTAACCCTCGTCCTTGAGGACGTTAGCAATCGCAACTTTCACTTTCGACGACGGCATCAACACCATGGTCTTTTGCACGACTTGTGCATTGCGGATACGGGTCAGCATATCGGCGATAGGATCGCTCATACTCATTGCTTATTCTCCTATTACCAGCTGGCTTTAGTCATACCCGGAATTTCACCACGCATGGCGATTTCACGGAGCTTAATACGGCCCAGACCGAACTTGCGGAAAGTGCCACGTGGGCGACCAGTCAAAGTGCAGCGATTACGCTGACGGGTCGGAGCCGAGTTACGCGGCAACGCTTGCAACTTCAAGCGTGCTTCGTAGCGCTCTTCTTCCGACTTGGATTGATCGTCGATGATTGCCTTCAACTCGGCGCGCTTGCCGGCGAATTTCTTCACCAGGTCTGCACGCTTTTGTTCACGGTTAATCAGTGCCAGTTTTGCCATGGCAACCTCAGTTTCTGAACGGAAATTTAAATGCGGCGAGGAGCGCTTTCGCTTCGTCGTCGGTCTTCGCAGTCGTCGTGATGCTGATGTTCATACCACGCAATGCGTCAATCTTGTCGTACTCAATTTCGGGGAAAATGATCTGCTCTTTCACACCGATATTGTAGTTGCCGCGGCCATCGAAGGCCCGACCGGAAACGCCACGGAAGTCGCGCACGCGCGGCAGAGCAACCGTGATGAAACGATCCAGGAATTCGTACATGGCAGCGCCACGCAGGGTTACCATGCAACCGATCGGGTAACCTTCGCGAATCTTGAAGCCTGCAATCGCCTTGCGCGCCTTGGTGACAACAGGCTTCTGGCCGGCGATCTTGGTCAAGTCGCCCACGGCGTGCTCAATGATCTTCTTGTCGGCGACGGCTTCGGACAAGCCCATGTTCAGGGTAATCTTCAGCAGACGCGGCACTTCCATCGGCGACTTGTACGAAAACTTCGTAGACAAGTCGGCGACGACTTTTTCTTTATAGAACTGTTGGAGACGGGACATGATCTCTTAAACCTTAACGACTTCGCCGTTGGACTTGAAGATGCGGACTTTCTTGCCGTCCACTTCCTTGTAGCCCACGCGATCTGCCTTGCCAGTTGCCGCATTGAACAGCGCGACATTTGACACGTGAATTGGCATTGTCTTGTCGACGATGCCACCAGTAGTACCGGTCATCGGGTTCGGTTTGACCGCCTTCTTGGCGACATTCACACCCTCAACCACAACGTAGTCAGCATCGATACGCTGCTGAACAACACCGCGCTTGCCCTTATCTTTACCGGTCAAGACGATGACTTCGTCGTTTTTCAAAATCTTTGCCATGACGACTCCTTACAGAACTTCGGGCGCGAGCGACACAATCTTCATGAAGCGCTCAGTGCGCAATTCGCGCGTGACCGGTCCAAAAATACGTGTGCCAATCGGCTCCAGCTTTGCATTAAGCAAAACTGCCGCATTGCCATCGAACTTTACCAACGAGCCGTCTTGACGGCGCACGCCCTTGGCAGTGCGCACAACAACAGCGTTGTAAATCTCACCCTTTTTTACGCGGCCGCGCGGCGCTGCAACTTTGACGGTAACCTTGATCACATCGCCAATGCTCGCGTAACGGCGCTTGGAACCACCGAGCACCTTGATGCACATGACTTCACGCGCACCAGTGTTGTCGGCCACTTCGAGCCGGCTTTCAGTTTGAATCATAATATTTTCTTTCCCAACTTAACCCGTTCAGCCCGCACAATGCGAACCCCCGGTCAGTCTTGGTCCCGTCAGGCCGTCTTTGTGAAGACAAACTGATTGGGCGGACGATTTTCAAAACAACTTGCTACTGTTTCGAGCTAGGCTTCTGTTCTTCGTTTCTGAACAACTATTCATGAACGAAGCCCAGCATTATCACATGGAAATGCTGGGCCTGCAACAACTATTTACACTATTTGTGCAGCTTGCACGACGCGCGTAACGGTCCAAGCCTTGGTCTTCGAAATCGGACGACCTTCCTGGATTTCGACGGTGTCGCCGGCTTTGGCAGTGTTGCCTTCATTGTGCGCATGGTACTTGGCCGTGCGCATGATGATCTTGCCGTACAACGGGTGCTTGACGTGACGCTCGATCAGAACCGTGACGGTCTTGTCCATCTTATCGGACACGACCTTGCCAACCAATGTGCGCTTGAGCGCAGTTTTCACTTGATCGTTCATTATTTGGCGTCCTTCGAATTCATGACCGTTTTTACTCGTGCGATATCGCGGCGAACTTTCTTGAGTTGCGCGGTATTGTTCAGTTGCTGCGTTGCGATTTGCATACGCAGGCCGAATTGCGCCTTCAACAACTCATTCAGCTCTTTTGTCAGAGCCGCTTCGTCTTTGCCGCGGAGTTCAGATGCTTTCATTTTCACTCCCCTTATTGGCCGACTTGACGGACGACAAACGCAGTCAATAACGGCAGTTTAGCCG
Source organism: Burkholderiaceae bacterium (assembly GCA_036561005.1). Taxonomy (GTDB): domain Bacteria; phylum Pseudomonadota; class Gammaproteobacteria; order Burkholderiales; family Burkholderiaceae_D; genus PKWO01. Next base: position 46,906 of record DATBQE010000039.1, read on the forward strand.
CAGCCAAGCGGAATGCTTCGCGTGCCAGGCTTTCTTCCACACCATCCATCTCGTACAACATCTTGCCTGGTTGAATCTCGGCAACGTAGTACTCGGGATTACCCTTACCGTTACCCATACGGACTTCGGCAGGTTTTTGCGAGATTGGCTTGTCCGGGAAAACACGGATCCAGATACGTCCACCGCGCTTGATGTGGCGGGTCATTGCACGACGCGCCGCTTCGATCTGACGCGCTGTGATACGACCACGGCCGATTGCCTTCAAGCCAAATTCACCGAACGAGACGGCAGTTCCGCGCTCATGGGAAATTCCCTTGTTGCGGCCCTTCTGTTCCTTGCGATATTTTCTGCGTGCTGGTTGCAGCATGATTATTCTCCTGCTTTCTCAGCCGGCGCAGCGACTACGCCGTCCGGCTTCTTGGCGCGAACGCGTTTTGCGCCGGGCGCTGCAGCACCAGGTGCTCCAGCTGCGGGGCCTTCGGGACGTGCTGTGCGAGGACGGCTGCTAGGCTTGCCATCGTCACGGCGCGGTGCGCGGCGCTTCTTGTCGTCATCGTTTGCGACTTCAACGGTCGGTGTCTCGCCACTGGCCAGACGATCCCCCTTGTAGACCCAAACCTTGATGCCGATGATACCGTAGGTGGTGCTGGCCTCGCCAAAACCGTAGTCGATGTCCGCACGCAATGTATGCAGAGGCACGCGGCCTTCGCGATACCACTCCTTACGGGCGATTTCGATACCATTCAGACGACCCGACGACATGATCTTGATGCCCTGGGCACCCAAACGCATGGCGTTTTGCATCGCACGCTTCATGGCGCGACGGAACATGATGCGCTTTTCCAATTGCTGGGCAATCGAATCGGCGATCAGTTGCGCATCGGTTTCCGGCTTGCGGATTTCTTCGATGTTGACGTGAACTGGCACGCCCATCATCTTGGTCAATGCGGCCTTCAGAACTTCGATGTCCTCGCCCTTCTTGCCGATTACGACGCCTGGACGCGAACTGTAAATCGTGATGCGCGCATTCTTGGCAGGACGCTCGATCACGACACGGCCGACGGATGCGTTCTTCAGCTTGGTCTTCAGGTAGGCACGAACCTTCAGGTCTTCGTTGAGCATGGTGGCAAAGTTGCTATTGCCAGCATACCAACGCGAACCCCAGTTACGCGTAACCGAAAGACGGAAACCGGTTGGATGTATCTTCTGTCCCATCGTGACTCCTTAGTTTCCGACAGTCACGTAAATGTGACAGGATTGCTTCGAGATACGATCACCACGGCCTTTTGCACGCGCTGTGAAGCGCTTCAAGACCGCACCTTTTTCGACGAAAATCGTCGTGACTTTCAACTCGTCGATATCCGAGCCGTCATTATGTTCGGCGTTGGCAATGGCAGACTCGAGAACGCGCTTGATAATTGCAGCGCCTTTCTTCGGGCTGAAAGCCAGGATATTGAGTGCCTGATCGACTTTTTTGCCGCGGATCAGATCGGCGACCAGACGGCCCTTTTGAGCCGAAAGGCGCGCGCCACGCAGGGATGCTTTAGTTTCCATCATCGGACCTTATTTCTTAGCCTTCTTATCAGCTGCATGACCCTTGAACGTACGGGTCAGCGCGAATTCGCCGAGCTTGTGACCAACCATGTTTTCCGAAACATAAACCGGCACGTGCTGCTTGCCGTTATGCACCGCGATAGTCAAGCCGATGAAGTCCGGCATGATCGTCGAACGGCGCGACCATGTCTTGATGGGCTTCTTGTCCTTGGCCGCTTGCGCAGTCTCGACTTTCTTCACCAGGTGGGCGTCACAGAACGGCCCTTTTTTCAATGAACGTGTCATGTGTTACCCCTTATTTCTTGCCACGGCGCGAGACGATCATGGAAGTCGTGCGCTTATTGCGACGCGTCTTCTTACCCTTGGTCTGCTGGCCCCACGGCGACACCGGATGACGACCCGCTGCAGTCTTGCCTTCACCACCACCGTGCGGGTGATCGATCGGGTTCATGACCACACCGCGAACGGTAGGACGAACACCGCGCCAGCGCATTGCACCGGCTTTACCGATCTTGCGCAGGCTGTGTTCGGCATTGCCGACTTCGCCAACTGTTGCGCGGCATTCGATATGAACGCGACGCACTTCACCGGAACGCAGACGAACCTGAGCGTAGGTGCCTTCACGCGCCATCAACACAACGCCGGCGCCGGCGGTACGCGCCATTTGCGCACCCTTGCCTGGCAACATTTCGACACAGTGCATGACAGTACCGACCGGAATGTTACGGATCGGCAGGCAGTTGCCAGACTTGATCGGTGCTTCTGCGCCATTCATCAACTGGTCGCCAACGGCCATGCCCTTGGCAGCAATGATGTAGTGACGCTCGCCATCGGCGTAGCACAACAGGGCGATATGCGCGGTACGGTTCGGATCGTATTCAATACGCTCGACCTTGGCCGGAATACCATCCTTGGTGCGACGGAAATCGATGACACGGTAGTGTTGCTTGTGTCCACCACCGATATGACGGGTGGTGATGTGACCGTTGTTGTTACGACCAGCGGTCTTGTTCTTCTTTTCAACCAGCGCGGCAAACGGGCGGCCTTTGTACAGGTCGCTGTTGACGACCTTGACCATGCCACGACGACCGGGCGAGGTTGGTTTGACTTTTACGAGTGCCATTATTTAGCCTCCTCGGAGAAGTTGATCTCTTGACCTGGCTTCAGGCACACAAACGCACGGCGTGTGTGGTTGCGACGACCAACGAAACGGCCGCTACGCTTTTGCTTACCCTGACGGTTTGCCACCTGGACAGATTCAACCTGGACTTTGAACATCAGTTCAACAGCAGCCTTGATTTCGAGCTTGGTTGCATCGGGCATCACGAGGAAAACGACCTGCTCGTGCTTTTAAGCGACGAACGTGGCCTTCTCGGAAATCACCGGCGCGACCAACACCTTCATCAGGCGCTCTTCGCTATGTTTGACTATCGCGTTCATGCCAGCATCTCCTCAATCTTGGCCAATGCGAGCTTGGTGATCACGATCTTCTTGTAGAACACCAGGGACACCGGATCAGCGTGACGCGGCTCGCAAATCAGCACGTTAGGCAGATTGCGCGAAGCCAGCAACAGGTTTTCATCCAATGCGTCCGTAATTACCAGAACGGAATCGAGACCCATGCTCTTCAGTTTTTGCGACAAGAGCTTGGTCTTGGGCGCATCGACAGTCAGATCTTCGATCACCGACAAACGGCCTTCGCGAGCCAACTGGGAGAGGATCGAGCAGACACCTGCGCGATACATCTTCTTGTTGACCTTGTGCGTGAAGTTTTCGTCAGGCGAATTCGGGAATATGCGACCACCCCCACGCCACAGCGGCGAGGACGACATACCGGCACGAGCGCGGCCCGTACCCTTTTGACGCCACGGCTTTTTGGTCGTGTGATGGACCTCTTCACGGTCTTTTTGCTTACGGTTGCCACTACGTGCATTGGCTTGGTAAGCAACGACCACTTGATGGATCAGCGCTTCGTTATAGTCGCGGCCGAAAATCGTATCCGGCGCAGCCACGTTCGAGGCAGATTGACCTTGTTCGTTCAGGAGCTTCAATTCCATCGCTTAGGCCCCTTTCTTTGCTTTGACTTTGACGGCGGGCGAAACGATCACTTGACCGTTCTTCGCGCCAGGAACGGCACCCTTGACCAGCAACAACTGGCGCTCAGCGTCAACGCGAGCGATTTGCAGGTTTTGCGTGGTGCAGGTGACGTCACCCATGTGACCGGTCATGCGCTTACCCGGGAAAACACGACCCGGATCCTGCGCCATACCGATCGAGCCCGGCACATTGTGCGAACGCGAGTTACCATGCGATGCGCGGCCAGACTTGAAGTTGTGGCGCTTGATCGTGCCGGCATAACCCTTACCGATCGACACACCTTGCACGTCAACCATTTGACCGACTTCGAACAAGCTTGCGGCAACAACATCGCCAGCCTTGAACTCAGCAGCCTTGGTTACGTCAATCAGGAATTCTTTGAGGATGGTCCCCGCTTCGACACCCGCCTTGGCGAAGTGACCGGCAGCGGCTTTGTTCACGCGGGAAGCGCGACGTTGACCGAATGCGACTTGAACAGCGGAGTATCCGTCTGTTTCAGGCGTTTTGATTTGTGTCACGCGGTTGTTCGACACGTCCACCACGGTTACTGGGATCGAATCCCCGTCATCCGTGAAGATGCGCATCATACCAACCTTGCGACCAACAAGGCCTAGGCTCATTGTTTTCTCCATTCCCACCTGCGATTGGGCGGGGCTGATGTTTGTACTACTCAAATAATGCAAGAGCACGAAAAAGACATACTCTTACCGAAGCCGAGTATTATAACGCGCATATTTTGATCTTACAATAGGTAAAATCAGCAAAATCAAGGAATTACGCGTTTAATCTCATTTTTTGGCACCTTCACGAGGTGCCAGGTAATCATCTACTATCTTGCTCTCAACTTCGACATCACGCGTAGGGTGGGTTACTGAAGCGCAAACCACCACAATGCCACGCGAAATTTCTTTGAGCACAGGTGGGTTACGCTACGCTTACCCACCCTACGACTTAATACCAAGTGTTTCCGAGGATCGTAGCGAGCGGCTTGAGGTCGGTCCGAGAAGCGCAACCGTACGAAGGTACGGTGAGCATCACAGGCCCGAGATCAAGTCGCGCAGTAGATCATCGGGAACACGACTTATTGCAGCTTGATTTCGACGTCGACACCAGCCGGCAAGTCGAGCTTCATCAAAGCGTCAACAGTCTTGTCGGTCGGATCGACGATGTCCATCAGGCGCACGTGGGTGCGGATTTCGAACTGGTCGCGCGAAGTCTTGTTGACGTGCGGCGAACGCAAAACGTCAAAACGCTGGATACGGGTCGGCAGCGGCACTGGGCCCTTGACGACCGCGCCGGTACGCTTGGCGGTATCAACGATTTCCAGAGCCGATTGATCGATCAAACGATAATCGAATGCTTTCAGACGAATGCGGATTTTTTGATTCGGAGCCGACATGATTTTTCCTTTAAAGAGCGAGCCTCGGGTGGTTATTCACCCGAGGCATTGTGAAACAATTAGTCCATGATCTTTGCAACAACACCGGCGCCGACAGTACGGCCGCCTTCGCGAATCGCGAAACGCAGACCTTCTTCCATCGCGATCGGGTTGATCAACATCACGGTGATCGAGACGTTGTCACCTGGCATGACCATTTCCTTGTCCTTCGGCAACTCGATCGAGCCAGTCACGTCCGTCGTACGGAAGTAGAACTGTGGGCGATAGTTGTTGAAGAACGGGGTGTGGCGGCCGCCTTCGTCTTTCGACAGAACATAGATTTCGCCGGTGAAGTGCTTGTGCGGCTTGATCGAACCCGGCTTGGCCAAGACTTGGCCGCGCTCAACGTCTTCACGCTTGGTGCCGCGCAACAGCACGCCGACGTTGTCGCCTGCTTGACCTTGGTCGAGCAGTTTGCGGAACATTTCGACGCCGGTGCAGGTGGTCTTTTGCGTGTCGCGAATGCCGACGATTTCGAGTTCTTCGCCGACCTTGACGATGCCGCGCTCAAC
>DATBQE010000040.1:0-9869 GCA_036561005.1 Burkholderiaceae bacterium
TTACCGCAAGAGGTTAAAATGAATCCGACTTTACCACCGCGCCGCTCGCTCTTGCTCTCCACAGGGAGCGGCGATCGGCGCCGTGGAAAAGTCTACGAGCGCCTTGCACACAAAAATTCAGACACTCCCACCACGTGTCAAGCTGTGACCCGCCACTTACTCCACCGTATGCAACGGAATCACACTGGAGACCCCAGCTCCCGCCGAGCACGGCTCCTCATCAAATGCAATATCCCCATCCACAACCGGCGCCCCCGTCGCCTGCAACCCCGCAAAATCAAACAACCCCCGGTCCAGCAGATGCGAAGGCGCAACGGTCGAAAGTGCCGCGAACACGTTGTCCACCCGCCCCGGCGTCTTCTTGTCCCACTCGCGCAACATCGCCTTGATTTGCTTGCGCTGCAAATTCTCTTGGCTGCCGCACAGATCGCAAGGAATGATGGGGAAGGCCTTCACTTCGGCATAGCGTTCCATGTCCTTTTCCTTCACATACGCCAAGGGCCGGATCACGATATGTTTGCCGTCGTCCGACTGTAGTTTGGGCGGCATGCTCTTCAATTTGCCGCCGAAGAACATATTGAGGAAGAAGGTTTCGAGAATGTCATCGCGGTGGTGGCCCAAAGCAATCTTGGTCGCACCCAGTTCATCGGCCACGCGATACAAAATGCCGCGCCGCAGGCGTGAACAGAGTGAGCACGTGGTCTTGCCTTCCGGGATCACGCGCTTGACGATGCTGTAGGTGTCCTGGTTCTCGATATGAAACGGCACGCCGAGTTTGGTCAGGTATTCCGGCAAGACATGGGCCGGGAAGTTGGGCTGTTTCTGGTCGAGGTTGACGGCGATGATGTCGAAATTGATTGGTGCGCGTTCGCGCAGCGTCAGCAGAATATCGAGCAGGCCGTAGCTGTCTTTCCCGCCGGAAAGGCACACCATGACCTTGTCGCCTTCTTCAATCATGTTGAAGTCGCCGATGGCCTGGCCGACCAGGCGGCACAGGCGTTTGTGCAGCTTGTTGTTCTCGTAGGCGATCTTTTCGGTCTGCTTGAACGATAGCGCGGCGGTATCGCTGTCGTGCATCGTTTCGATGGTCGTGCTCATTTCGGTACTCACACTATTCCTTGATATGGATGACTTCCACGCCCACGCTGTCGCAGTCGGGGTAGACGTCCGGCTTGGACGTGGAAACGCGCACGGCCTTGACCTTCGGGTGGGCCAGCATGGCACGCGCGACGTCGTCGCACAGCGTTTCCTGCAAATGAATATGCCCTTGCGCCATGCGGTTGGCGATCGTCTCGCGCATGAAGTCGTAATCGACCACTTCCACCAGATGGTCTTCCTTGGGTGTCGATACGTCGAGCGGAATAAACAGGTCGACGTTGATCAATACGCGTTGTTCCCCTTTCTTTTCGAATTCGTGCACGCCGATATTGATCTGTACCTCGTAGTTGCTGAGGAACAGGCGGCGGCAATTGGCCAGGGCCGGATGGGATAATGAAGTGAGCATGGGAGGGTTCTGGTTTAAGTTGCGAGGAACATCACGTCGCGTGTGGTGGGAATCAAATGCTGGCCGCCATCGACCAAAATGGTTGTGCCGGTAATCGCTTTGGCTTCGGCGACATAACAGACTGCTTCGGCGACATCCTCCGGCGTGCTGGAGCGGCCCAGCGGGGTGCGGCTATGCGCATTGGCGAAGCCGTCGTCGCTTTGATCGCCTGACAACAGCGTAATGCCGGGAGCGACACCGACCACGCGCACCCTGGGTGCCAATGCCTGCGCCAGCAGGGTGGTAGCGTTGTGCAACGCTGCCTTGGACAGCGTATAGGATAGAAAATCGGGGTTTGGGTTGAACAGCTTCTGGTCCAGCAGATTCACAACCACGGCCTGTTGACCTGTGGGAGTGGCGGCATGCAAAGCCTGCGCCAGCAAAACTGGGGCAACCAGATTGGGTCCCATGTGGGCGTCGAACTTCGCCAACGAAAAATCTTCTGCACTATCCTGCTCGAATCTTGAAGCATTGTTGACGATACACGAAACAGGTGCGGCGCCGGCCGCCAGAGCGGCATTGGCGCGCGCCAGCAGCCCCTTGACGGCGCTTTCATCGGCCAGGTCGCATTGCACAGCGGCTGCGCGCCTGCCCTTGACAAGAATTTCTTGCACAACGGCGAGCGCATCGGCTTCGGATTGGCCATAATGCACAACCACGTCCCAACCGCGCTCTGCCAGCGCGAGCGCGATGCTCCTGCCGATGCGTTTTGCGGCCCCGGTGACAAGGGCGGTTTTGGATGATGTGGCGCTCATTTGGCGAAAATCCGATTAGTCAGAATACACAAGAACGTAATTATTGAATATGCAATTGCAATTGCCAGAACCAGGTCCCGATGCCCTGCAAGCCTCCAAGGCATTGCAAAGCCTGATTGCCGACGAGATAGGGCAGCAAGGCGGCTGGATTTCCTTCGCGCGCTATATGGAGCTTGCTCTCTACGCGCCCGGTCTAGGTTATTACAGCGGCGGTGCGGCAAAACTCGGCAAAGACGGTGATTTTACAACCGCGCCCGAGATTACGCCGCTTTTCGGTAAAACTTTGGCCCAAGTCATCGCTCAATTGATGCAGCAGAGCGCGCCGCAAATGCTTGAATTCGGCGCCGGCACAGGGCGTCTGGCGTTCGACATCTTGACGGAGTTGAAAGCCGCCGGCGTGCGAATCGAGTCCTATGCCATCGTTGAACTGTCCGGCGAGCTGCGCTCGCGGCAGCAGGATTTGCTGCGCGAATTCGCCGAAGTGCGCTGGCTGGACCGGCTACCCGAAGCGTTTTCCGGCGTCGTGTTGGGCAACGAAGTGCTCGATGCGATGCCCGTGCACCTTGTCGCCAAGAATGGCGGGCAATGGTGCGAGCGCGGCCTGGTCTGGAAGGAAGGCCAATTTGCCTACGAAGACCGGCCCTGCGCGGCAAACCTGATTGCCCAGATTCCGGATGCGGACCAATTGCCCGATGGTTACCTGACCGAGGTACATCCGCACGCGCGCGCTTTCATGGCCTCACTTGCCGCCATGCTGCTTGCCGGCGGAAAAGCGGCCGCCATCCTGATCGATTATGGTTTCCCCGCAGCGGAATATTATCTCGGGCAGCGCGATCAGGGCACGCTGATGTGTCATTACCGCCACCATTCTCATCCCGACCCGCTCTATTTGCCGGGCTTGCAAGACATTACCTCGCATGTCGATTTCACTGCCATGGCGCAGATGGCGCAGGACGGCGGCACCGATCTGCTGGCCTACACCAGTCAGGCCGCGTTTTTGCTCGCGGCGGGGCTCGGGGAAATCCTCATGCGTTCGGCGCCCGACGATGCGGCAAATTTCCTGCCTCAAACCAATGCCGTCCAGCGTCTGACTTCGCCGGCAGAAATGGGCGAGCTGTTCAAGGTGCTGGTGATCGGAACAGGCCTGGAATTATCGGAAGAATTTGCGCGTAGCGATCGCAGCCACCGGCTTTGAACCCGCACCAATGTCGTTGGCAAATTAATATTTTCACTTACAAACAACAAAGTTTTTTGCTGTAACTTGTTGTTTTTCGGGTAATCACGCAAAATGATTGGTTTGCAGCATTTAACAGATTGCAAGCAAGTGCGAGCCTCTCGTGCCTGAAGCCGTTCGCCTTTAGCGGCAAGGCTTTGTTTGCCATGAACCCTATGGCTTCCCGACGCGGCTCATATTCGAAAGACGCTCTCAAAGTCCAACTTGAGGCGGATCGACTATCGGTGTCTTTTATGCAGCACGCAGGCAAGCCAGATGCAACACCGCACCCGGACGCTTACTCAAGCACGGAGAACCCGTTCGCGTTCGGCGAGTCGACCGTATCTTCCCTCACTACAATTGGCGTAACCGAGTTGCTTGAAGCGGAAAAAGGCTTGGAGCATGGCCACATTGCGAGCGACGCTTTGTCCGGTGCCAGTGTGCCGGGTGACGACCAGCGCTCGACCGTTCGGCCGCTCAAGGAAGCGCGGCAGGCGCGCCTGCGGCGGCGTCTGTTGATCGGCGGCGGCTTTTCAGGGCTTTATCTGTTTGCCCTGTTTGTGTTTTGTCTGGTCGGCGCGGTCGACAGCATGACCTTGTTGGCAACCTTTGCCGTCGTGGTTGCAGCCAGCCTGATATTTTATTTTCTCTATGGTCGCAGCAAGAGCAAGCGTCAGGCGGAAAAGCGCCTTACGGGGCCGATTGCCGTGTGCGCGCTGGCGGTCATGCTGGTCGACACCTACGTCGCGCCGGACAGCCGGCCGGTCTTCACATCCTTCGTCTTCGTCGCGATTGCCTATGGCATGTATTACCTGAGCCGGCGCGCCATGCTGCTATTGAGCGCGGGAACCATCGCAGGATTTGCCGCCGTCATCGGGCTGCATCATTTGCAGCGGCATGATGCGGAATTGTTTCGTGCCGAAGCGCTCAGCCTGATGGTACTGGCCCTGACCCTGCCCGGCTTCGTCTTGCTGGCCGGTCGTGTGCGGCAATTGCACAGCGCCTTGTACAAGGCCGGGGTAAAGATCAAGAATATTGAGGAAAAGGCGCGGCGCGACCCCATGCTCGGCTGCTATAACCGCCGCTTCATGGTAGCTGCACTGGAAGAACAGAAGCGCCTGGCCGACGTCAACGGCGGCCCGCTGTGCCTCGCCGTGATCGATCTCGACCATTTCAAACGTATTAATGACGAGGTCGGCCATCTCGCCGGCGACGAGGTGTTACGTCGCTTTGCCGACGTTGCGCGCGACAATATCCGGCAATTCGACGTTTTTGGCCGTTATGGCGGCGAAGAATTCCTGCTCATCCTGCCGCAGACTCCCTTGTTGGCCGCGCTCAACACGGCCGAAAGAATCCGTGAAAAAGTCGAGAACCATCACTGGAATGCCGAGTTGAAGGGGCCGGTTACCGTGTCGATCGGGCTGACGCAATACAATACCGGCGAATCGGTACTCGATCTTTTTTCGCGCACGGACACGGCGATGTACCTGGCAAAACGCGGTGGGCGCAACCAGGTTGTGGTGGAAGAACCACACACCGAGCTTTGGCAGAATTCGATTCATTGAGGTTTCCCGCATTCGCGTCCTTGTGTACTATAAAGTCGGAGCAAGATTGCGACGTTAACAGCTAATACGACTGTCAGGGATTCCGGCACACCATGAAAGAAGAATTCGGCAGCATCACCGCGCTGATCGTCGAACCGCATTCCGGGATGCGCGGCAGCATGCACAATATGCTCAACCTGTGCGGCATTACCAAGATCGACCACGCCGTCAGTTCCGGCACGGCCATACGGCCGCTCAAGACCCGGCCCTACGACATTGTGCTGTGCGAATACGACCTGGCCGAAGGCCAGGACGGCCAGCAATTGCTGGAAGACCTGCGGCACAACAAGATCATCCCGCTCTGGACCATATTCTTCATGGTCACTGCCGAGCGCAGTTATGAAAAAGTTGTCGGCGCCGCCGAACTGGCCCCGACCGACTACCTGCTCAAGCCATTTACGGCCGATGCCCTTCTGGAGCGGCTCGGGCGTGCGCTCGACCGACGTGCCCTGTTCATGCCAATCTATCAAATGATGGACGAAGGCAGCCTGGCGGCCGCCATTCAGTCATGTATCGACGGTGAAATTGCCAATCCGCGTTTCTCGCTCGATTTCATGCGCCTGCGCGCCGAGTTACACGTCGTGCTCGGCCAGGCCGCCGAAGCCGAGGTGATCTATCGCAAATTGTTCGAGGCCAAGGCGGTGGCCTGGGCTCGCCTGGGGTTGGCCAAGACATTGTTCATGCAAAATCGCCTCGACGAAGCGGAGCAGTTGTTGAAATCGCTTGTCTCGGAGAACAAGAAATTTCTCGATGCTTACGATTGGCTGGCCAAGACGCACATTGCAGAAGGGCATTTGCCGGAAGCGCAAAGCGTGCTGGAAAGCGCGGTCGCCATCTCGCCACACGCCGTCAGGCGCCTGCGCAAACTTGGCGAGGTGGCGCTCGAGACCGGCGACGTGGATCTGGCCGAAAAGTCTTTCCAACAGGTGGTTTCCAAGGCGCGTTATTCCGAGTTTCGCGACCCGGAAGACCATGTCAAGCTGGTCAAATCGCTGGTGCAAAAAGGCGATGTTTCGCAAGCTGCATCGGTCGTGCGCGATCTGGAAAAAACGCTTGGCGGCAGTCGCAAGTCTGAAGCCTGCCGCGCGTTTTCCGCCGCCATGATCATGGAGCAGACTGGTGACACCGAAGGCGCGGTCGAACAGTATTCTGCAGCGGTAGCGGCATGCCGCGACGGCGTGACGCTCTCGAATGGCCTGAAAATGGACCTGGCAAAAAGTTGCCTGGAGAACGACATGGAAGATCGGGCTTCGGAAATGATGCTCGAAGTCATGAACAATGCGACCGATGGTGCCGCCATGACGAAGGCGATGAAGGTATTCGAGCAGGCTGGACGCAAGGATCTGGCCGACGCAGTGGCCAAGGAAAGTCGCAAACAGGTGATCGGCATGGTCACGTCCGGCGCGGAAAAGGCCAAGCAGGGCGATTTTCGCGGTGCGGTAGACCTGATGACGGAAGCCGCGCGTAAATTCCCCGACAATCCCCAGGTGGTGTTCAATGCGGCGTTGGCTTTGCTTAAATGTATCGAAAACCAGGGGTGGGACCACAGTCTCGCCGAACAGGCGCGCTGGTACATCGAAAGCTGCCGGCGGGTGGACCCGACCAATCCGCGGCTCGTGCCTCTGGCCGATCTCTACCAGACGGTGCTTAAAAAATACGGCATTGCGCCGTCTCACGTTGCATCGAGATTGCCAATTAGGCATTAAATTGCCGGACAAGCCGGAATTTCTGCGCAACCCTGTAAATCGTTCATAATATTGGCCACTATCCAAAGCTGGGTAGGAGACTAGAATCCCTCGGCCAAAAGCCGGTAAACATAAGCCAGTAAAAAAGATGAGGACACCCTACGTGAATCGCTATCTATCAAGCGCAATATCCGTCCTGCTAGCCACAGGCACAGCAATGTCGGCTCACGCGCAGCAAGCCGTGCCTGCCGCAGCGGCGACCGCGCCAACCGCGCTGGTTTCAGGCATCGATCAAAAAAATGTCGACAACGCCGTGCGCGTACAGGACGACTTTTACATGCACGTCAACGGTACGTGGATCAAGAACAATGAAATCCCGGCCGACAAGAGCGCCTGGGGTTCCTTCTATGAATTGCGCGACAATTCCCTGACTCAGCTGCGCACCATCGTTGAGGCTGCATCCAAGGATGGAACAAAGAAACCTGGTTCTGAAGCGCAACAAATCGGCGATCTGTATGACAGCTACATGGACGAGAAAAAGCTCGATGAGCTGGGCTTGACGCCGCTCAAGAGCGAGTTCGACAAAGTCGCCGCGCTCAAGGACAAGAAAGAGATTCCGGCTCTGATTGCGCATTTCAATCGCGTCGGCATTACTGCTCCCTACGACATCGGCGTCCATCAGGACAACAAGGATTCGACCAAGTACGTCGTCGATTTCGGCCAGTCGGGTCTGGGCTTGCCCGACCGCGACTACTATCTGAAAAAAGACGATGCCAAGATGGCGGAAGCGCTTGGCAAATACCAGGCCCACATCACCAAGATGCTCGGCATGTCCGGCGACAAGAAAGCCGCCGCCAAGGCCAAGGCCATCATTGCGCTCGAAACAGAATTGGCCAAAGTGCAATGGACCAAGGTGGAAAACCGCGATCCACTAAAGACCTATAACAAGGAAGAATTGGCCAAGCTGGAAGCGCTTACGCCAGGTTACTCTTGGAAGCAATACATGAGCACCGCCGGCCTCGACGGCAAGGTTACTTACGTCATCGTCAGCCAGCCGACCTACCTGACCGGCTTCGCCAAAGTGTTGAAATCGACCCCGCTCGCTGTCTGGAAGGACTATTTTGCCTGGCACGTGTTGAGCAGCAATGCGTCTTATCTCGGCAAGGCCTATTCCGACGAGAACTTTGCCTTCTACGGCACCGCATTGAATGGCGTGCCGCAACAGCAGCCGCGCTGGAAACGTGCCATCAATGTGGAAGAGACGGCAGTCGGCGAAGGTCTGGGGAAATTGTATGTAGCGCAATACTTCCCGCCTGAAAGCAAGGTGCGCATGGAAAAACTGGTTGCAAACTTGCTCGAAGCGTATCGTCAAAGCATCGATACCCTGGACTGGATGACACCGGCAACGAAAAAGGAAGCGCAAACCAAATTGTCGAGCTTCATGACCAAAATCGGGTATCCGTCCAAATGGCGCGATTATTCGGCGCTGACCATCAACAAGGACGATCTGATCGGGAACGTGCGACGCGCCGCCGAGTTCGAATATCAGCGCAACATCAACAAGCTGGGTCAGCCGATCGACCGCGCCGAATGGGGCATGACGCCGCAAACGGTTAACGCATACTACAACCCGGAATTGAATGAAATTGTATTCCCGGCGGCCATTTTGCAGCCGCCATTCTTCAATTTCCAGGCGGACGACGCGGTCAATTACGGTGCGATCGGCGCGGTAATCGGCCACGAAATCAGCCATGGCTTTGACGATCAAGGTGCGCAATATGACGGCGCCGGCAATCTGCGCGACTGGTGGACCAAGGAAGATCATGAGCGTTTTGCTGCCAAGACCAAGGCTCTGGTCAAGCAATACAGCGCCTATGCGCCCGTTCCTGGCTATAACGTCAATGGTGAGTTGACGCTTGGCGAAAACATTGCCGACAATTCCGGCCTGGCCATTGCCTACAAAGCCTACAAGCTGTCCCTGGGCGGAAAGGAAGCGCCGGTGATTGACGGTTTGACAGGCGACCAACGCTTTTACCTCGGTTTCGGCCAGGTCTGGCGCGCCAAGACACGCGACAATGCCGCAATTGTCCGAATCAAGACCGACCCACACTCGCCACCGCAATTCCGTGGCAATGGTACCGTCAAGAACCAACCTGGCTTTTATAGCGCGTTTGGTGTGAAGGAAGGCGATGCCATGTATTTGCCACCTGATCAGCGCGTGATCATGTGGTAGATCATCAACTTGTCTGATTGACATGAGGCGGGCAAATGCCCGCCTCATCATTTTCGGCAACCAGAAGGTTTTCACCCGGGAAGTCGCCCGTACCGCCGAGACAAATTTTTTGCATTATTTTGCTTCCCAAACGCATCTTATGGTTGACAAGTGGGGTCGACTCGCCTATAGTTTGGGGTTCCCTGCGGAGGGGTGGCCGAGTGGTTAATGGCAGCAGACTGTAAATCTGCCCTCTTAGAGTACGCTGGTTCGAATCCAGCCCCCTCCACCAGTCGCTTCGGGTGGTTTTTGCGGCTAGTGGGTGTAAATCCAGGGACAAAATTTGAGTGTGGCTGAGGTCGTGGCCGTGCGGGTGTAGCTCAATGGTAGAGCTGAAGCCTTCCAAGCTTATGACGAGGGTTCGATTCCCTTCACCCGCTCCAGGTTTGTGCAGGAATTGTTTTAAAAAGTTTAAGTAGCTGGGCGTAACTGAGTTGAGGCGGCGTGAGTGAAGGCTCCGTGGGTTTTGATAAAGATTTCGGACAGTGAATATGCCCTTTTAGCTCAGTGGTAGAGCACTCCCTTGGTAAGGGAGAGGCCACGTGTTCAATCCACGTAAAGGGCACCAGTTTTAAATAGTAGTTATCGGTTGGCAATATAGGCAATACAGTCGGGCGCGTGCCTGAACATTCTCATCAAATAGTTAGGAGTTCAAGATGGCAAAGAGCAAGTTTGAGCGGACCAAGCCGCACGTGAATGTGGGCACGATTGGGCACGTTGACCATGGCAAGACCACGCTGACAGCAGCGATCGCAACCGTCTTGTCGAAGAAATTCGGCGGCGAAGCCAAGGCCTAC
>DATBQE010000041.1:0-22727 GCA_036561005.1 Burkholderiaceae bacterium
CGACGAGAGGAATCAATGCTACCCGCAGCCAGGTCAGGAAAATGGGGACGTTAAATGGCATGGATCAGGATCATTGTGGTTAAGGGCGTAATTATCTATCTAATTTAATGCAATTGCTTGTATATATCCTCGGCCAACTGATGTGAAATGCCGTCGACCGATGCCAGGTCTTCCACACTGGCGTCGATCACGCCGCGCAAGCCGCCGAAACGGGCCAGCAACTTTTGCCGCCGCTTGGCGCCGATGCCTTCAATTTCCTCCAGCCGCGAGGTCTGGCGCGCCTTGGCGCGCTTCGCGCGCATTCCGGTAATGGCAAATCTGTGCGCCTCGTCGCGAATCTGTGCGATAAGCATCAGGGCGGCGGATTCCTTGCCCAGCTCCTGCGGCGCGCGACCGTCAACGAACACCAGCGTCTCCAATCCCACCCGACGCCCTTCCCCCTTGGCCACACCGACGATCAGGCTGATGTCGAGACCAAGCTCGACGAACACCTGGCGGGCCATTTCGACCTGTCCCTTGCCACCGTCGATCAGAACAATGTCGGGCATGACGCCGTCGCCATTGGCAACTTTCTCATAACGGCGCATCAGCACTTGCCGCATGGCGGCATAATCGTCGCCAGGCGTGATGTCGTTGATGTTGTAACGCCGATATTCGCCATTCTGCATGGCATGGTGGTGGAAAACCACGCACGATGCCTGAGTCGCTTCACCTTGCGTGTGGCTGATATCGAAGCATTCCGCACGCACTGCTTCCAGATCGGCCGCTTCCAGCCCCAACACTTCGACCAGCGCGCGCGTGCGAGCCTGTTGCGAGCCCTGCTCCGATAGCAAACGGGCCAATGCAATCTCCGCGCCCTTCTGTGCCATTTCGAGCCAGTTGCGCCGTTGCTCCTGCGGCTGGAACACCAGGTTGATACGGTGCCCGCACTGCTCCATCAGCGCCAGCATCAATTCAGGTTCATTGAGCTCGCGATTGACGATCAGCGTGCCGGGGATGAATTTTTCCGTGTAATGCTGCGCGAGGAACGCTTTCAACACTTCTGTTTCGATGGCATCCTCTTCGCTGGCGAGGGCGTTGTCGACGTGGGTAGGGAAATAGGCGCGGTCGCCAAGATGCCGTCCACCGCGCACCATGGCAAGGTTAACGCATGCGCGTCCGCCCTGAACGATGACGGCAATGATGTCGATATCGGCGTCACCCGTAACTTCCATGCTTTGCTGGTGCAGCACGCGCGAGAGCGCCGAGATTTGATTGCGCACTACGGCTGCCTGCTCGAATTTCAGTTCTGCGGCATGCCCGTGCATTCGCGCTTCGAGCGTTTCCATGACTTCGGTTTGCCGCCCGCGCAGGAACTTGGCGGCGTTGTCGACGTCGGCCGCATAATCTTCTTTGCTGATTTCCTGCACGCAGGGGCCGCTGCAGCGATGGCTCTGGTGCAGCAGGCAGGGCCGCGTGCGGTTCGAGAATACCGAGTCTTCGCAGGTACGCAGCAAGAAAACTTTTTGCAGGATCTGCATCGATTCCTTGACCGCCCACGCGCTCGGGAAGGGGCCGAAGTATTGATGCTTCTTGTCGATTGACCCGCGATAGTAGGCCATGCGCGGATATTCCTGATTGGTAATCTTCAGGTAGGGATACGACTTGTCGTCGCGAAACAGGATATTGAAGCGCGGCTGCAAGGCCTTGATCAGGTTGTTTTCCAGGATCAGCGCTTCGGCTTCACTGCGCGTGACGGTTGTCTCCAGCCGCGCAATGCGCTCGACCATCATGGCGATGCGCGGGCTGGTGAGTGTCTTTTGAAAGTAACTCGATACGCGCTTCTTCAGGTCGCGCGCCTTGCCGACGTAAAGGACCTTGTCGCTGCTATCGAAATAGCGATAGACACCCGGCAGATGCGGCAACTTGGCCACCGTGTCGAGTACAACGGCACGCGCATCGGCAGGGGCGGGGCTGGCTTCGGCGTCTTCCGCCGGTTCGGCGGCTGTCGAAGGCTTCGGTATTTCGGACTGCGGTTCGGACGTCATGGAACGCTATTCTACACTTGCTCGACAATCACGAACGCCACGGCATAATCGGCCTCGTCGGTGAGGGAAACCTTGGCCGTCAAACGGTTTTGCTCCATGTATTCCCGCAAAGCGCCGCTGGTGACAATAACCGGTTTGCCGCCGTCTTCGTTGAGCACTTGCGCAGCCTGCCAGGTCATCGGTTTGGTCAGGCCGAGGCCGATGGCCTTGGAGAAGGCTTCCTTGGCAGCAAAGCGCGAGGCAAGAAACCGCAGGCCGCGCGCTTCCACCTTGGCCTTGCGTTCAAGATAGAGTTGCATTTCTTCCGGCCCAAGTATCTTCGCGGCGAAGCGTTCACCGTGGCGCACAAGCGCAGCTTCAATGCGCGCGATCCGAATGATGTCGGTGCCGATACCGTAGATCATTGCTTGCGTGCGCTGGCAAGCGCGTCGACGCGCGCCTTGGTGATGATCGCTTTCATGTCGCGCACCGCAGTCTGCCACCCGACGAATACGGCCTGGGCGACGATCGCATGGCCGATATTGAGCTCGGCGATGCCGGCGATTGCCGCGATCGCCTGCACGTTGGTGTAATGCAGGCCGTGCCCGGCATTGACCTTCAAGCCTCGCCCGGTGCCCTCGTGCACGCCTTGGCGAATGCGTTCCAGCTCCCGTGCCAGCAGCGCCGCATCGCTCTCTTCGCTGGCATGTGCATAGCGCCCGGTGTGCAGTTCAATGACCGGCGCACCGACTTCGGCCGCAGCCTGAATCTGTGCCGCGTCGGCGTCGATGAAGAGGCTTACGCGGATGCCTTCTCCCTGTAATTGACGTACCGCTGCCTGCACTTGCGTAAAATATCTGACGACGTCAAGCCCGCCCTCCGTCGTCACTTCCTCGCGCCGCTCCGGTACCAGGCAAGCGTCTTGCGGCTTGATACGGCAACTGAAGTCGATCATTTCCTGTGTTACCGCCGCTTCCAGGTTCATGCGCGTGCGCAATTGCGGACGGATGGCAATGACGTCGGCATCCTTGATGTGGCGCCGGTCTTCGCGCAGATGCAGCGTGATCACATCGGCACCGGCCTCTTCGGCCTGCAGTGCCGCTCGCAACGGGTCCGGGTAGCGCGTGCCCCGCGCATTGCGCAGCGTGGCGACGTGATCGATGTTGACGCCGAGGTCTATGATATTGGTGTTAGGTTGTAAGAAGCTCATGGTGAAATGCCGCCAATTTATAACTGCAATAAATCAATCAGGATCTGACGCGTATTCAAGGGCATGCCGCCGAGCTGGTGCGCCAGCAGGAATCGCATCAGCACCTTGCTTTGCGCCTGCGTCGCGGCATCGCTGTAATCATGGGCTTCCATATCGAGCAGCGTCTTGCCCGAAACGCTCGGCCAGCGATCGGCAGCGCGCGCGATGCGCGGCCCATTCTCCGGATCGACGACATACTGTTGCAGCGGGTCGATCGCGAGGCCGGTGCTGGTGCAGACAGTGAAGTCGGTCGCGACGCCGGTTTCCTTCATCAGCGCCAATTCAAACTTGCGCAGCACAATGGGTGCAGGTTCGTCATGCGCCAATTGGTTCAGCGCAGCGATATAGTGATCGAACAGGGCGGCGTGCGGATCGTCGCGCGCGAGCAATTTGACCAGCAGTTCATTGAGATAAAATCCGCACAGCAGCGCCGATTTTTCCAGGGGCAGCAGGCCGCCGACCCATTCGGCCGCGACCAGCGTGCGCACTTCAGCCTTGCCGCTCCAGCCGACCGAAAGCGGCTGGAATGTCTGCAGCACGCCGCGCAATTTGGAATGCGGACGCTTTGCGCCTTTTGCCACGAGTGCGATGCGTCCATAATCGCGCGAGAAAACGTCAACGATCAGGCTGGTTTCCTTGTAGGGATAACTGTGCAGGACAAAACCCGGCTGGCCGGCAACGCGATGTTCTTTTTCGGGAGTTGCAGCCGCGCGGCGCGGCATCTTGCCTGCAGTTCGTTTTGGGGCACCGATTGATGCCGACGCACCCAACTCAGCCGGGCTTGCCAACACGGTGCCGGACAAATCGGGAGCCAGGATTTCCATGATTAGCGATCGTTATTCGTAACCGTATGCGCGCAATCCAGCTTCATTATCGGCCCAGCCGGATTTGACCTTGACCCAGACCTCAAGGTACACCGGGCCGCCGAACAGGCGTTCCATATCGAGCCGGGCTTGTGTAGAAATTTCTTTCAGACGCGCGCCCTTCTGGCCGATCAGCATTGCTTTGTGCATATCGCGTTCGACCAGGATTGCCGCAAAGACGCGGCGCAAGTCGCCTTCCTGTTCGAATTTTTCGATCAGCACGGTGCTGGTGTAGGGCAATTCGTCGCCGACGAAACGGAACACTTTTTCGCGCACGATTTCGGCTGCAAGAAATTTTTCGCTGCGGTCGGTAATATCGTCTTCACCGAAAATCGGTGGATTCTCGGGTAAATGCTTGCGAATTTCGCCTTGCAGACTGTCGAGCTGGAAATTCTGCTTGGCCGATACGGGGATGATGGCGGTAAAGTCGCGCTTGGCCGCCACTTGCTGGGCAAATGGCATCAATGCGGCCTTGTCCTTGATCTTGTCGGCCTTGTTGATCACCAGCATGCAGGGCGCATTGGGCGGCACAAGGTCGAGCACCTGCTGATCGGCCGGACCGAAAGTCCCCGCTTCGACAACAAACAGAATGATGTCGGACGCAGTGAGCGTATTGGAAACAGTTTTATTCAATGTCTTGTTAAGCGCATTCGAATGGCGGGTTTGGAAACCCGGCGTGTCGACGTAAATGAACTGCGCATTGTCGACCGTCTGAATGCCAGTGATGCGATGGCGCGTGGTTTGCGCCTTGCGCGAGGTGATACTGACCTTGGCGCCGATCAACATGTTCATCAATGTCGATTTGCCGACATTGGGACGTCCGATGATGGCGATATAACCGCAGCGAAAATCGGAAGGTATTGCGGAATCTGTCATGCGGTTTTACTTTGGCTAACAACCAGGGGTAATTCGAGTTCCATATGCGCCTGGGCGCCTTGTTCCAACTTGTCTGCGACCGTGTCGTCCGCAGCCTCGCTCTTGGGCTCGCTCTTGCCGTTCTTGGCATCCTGCTTCGTGTCTTGCTTGCTGTCTTGCTTGCTGTCTTGCCTGGTATCCTGCTTAATATCCTGCTTAAGGTCTTGCTTGGCGTCAGGCTTCGCTTCAGTCTTGGACGCTGCTGATTTTGCTTGTCGCGGCACCGCGGCAGGCACAGGTGTTTCGCTTTGCACCGTCGCGATACCGGCCAACTTCAATTGCGAGGTACGTGGTTTGCTCTTGCGTACCGCAGAAGGTGTCTTGGCCAACGCAGTTTGCACGGCCTCCAAGGCGAGTTTGGCCGCAGCCTGCTCTCCCGCACGACGGCTGCCACCGGTCCCGAACACCTGGATTTCCAGCTTCGGCACCAGGCACTCGATCTCGAACTCCTGATTATGCGCCGCACCATGGGTGGCAACGACGTTGTATTGCGGCAGCGCGATTTTCTTGCTTTGCAAGAATTCCTGCAGCAGAGTCTTGGCGTCCTTGCCGAGCGTTTTGGGGTCGACCGTGTCGAGAATTGGAATGTAGAGCGACCTGATCACATCGCGCGCCTTGTCGAACCCGGCATCGAGAAAGATAGCACCGAACAATGCTTCGAGCGTGTCGGCCAGGATCGAAGGACGGCGGAAGCCGCCGGACTTCAATTCGCCTTCACCCAGGCGCAAAAATTGCGGCAAATCGAGACGCTGCGCGATTTCATACAGCGATTGCTGTTTGACCAGATTGGCGCGCAGACGCGACAAATCGCCTTCGTCGATCTTGCTGTAGCGATCGAACAAAAGCGATGCCACGACGCAATTGAGGATCGAATCCCCAAGGAATTCAAGCCGCTCGTTATGCAGTCCGCTATGGCTGCGATGCGTCAAGGCCTGCTGCAGCAAGGCAGCTTCCTTGAACATATGCCCCAAGCGTTCTTGCAATAACAATACATCCATTTCGTTGCCTAGTCGAATTCAAATCTGCACGTCACCTACGTGCCCTAACGCCTATCTACTACTGCTGTTGCGTGCCACCCCGTTGCGGCGCTCTGGTTGGCGAGGTCGAAAATTCGTAGTCGATCACGAGGCTGGCAGGGCCAACCAGGGGAATCTTCTTCTCGTAGGAAACGCCGACATCGAAGCCTTCCGTGGTCTTGACGATATCGAGGTCTTTGCCGGCTACCGATTCGATGTAGCTTGTATCAGCCTGCTTGTCGAACGATTGGCGAATCTCGGGGATGCTTGTTCCGTTTTGCTTGGCCAGCGTGATGGCCCGCTTGACACCCATGAACTCGGTTACGGTCGGCACAATCTTCAGCGCCAACACGCCGATGAAGCCCAAAATTGCCAGGACGAAAATCAATCCCACCAGACTCACGCCGGATTGCTTGGTCTTTGCCATTGATACCATGTGTTGACTCCCGATTGTAGAATTAAGCTTCATTATTGAAACCCGCCAATGCGCTTGATGTTGCCGAAATTCATCCAGATGCCAACTGCTTTACCCACGATGTTCTCATCGGGCACAAAGCCCCAGTAGCGGCTATCCTGACTGTTGTCCCGATTATCCCCCATCATAAAGTAATGTCCAGTGGGAACGCTACAGGTGAAGTCTTCCACATCGTCGTTGTCATAAACACACATATTGCGCATAGGAAAGTTCGAAAATGGGGAACGAACGCCTTGCATTGTGTCTCTCGAATTCAATATCTTGTGCTTCACACCGGTCAGGTTTTCCGTGAATTGCGCTCGGTAATCGAGCTGCCTGTCACGCACTTCGTCAAGATAGTCCTTTTCGGCTTCATAAGACAATTTCTGGCCATTAATTGTTAAGTGCTTGTTTTTATAGGTTATTTTATCACCTGGCAGGCCGACCACGCGTTTGATGTAATCGGTGCTCGGATCGACCGGATAACGGAACACCATCACATCGCCGCGCTGCGGCGTATTCACATTGATAATGGTCTTGTTGAGCAAAGGCAGACGGATGCCATAGGTGAATTTGTTGACCAGGATGAAGTCACCGGCGATCAGCGTCGGCTCCATCGAACCAGATGGAATCTTGAACGGTTCATAGAGAAACGAGCGAACAAAAAACACGATGGCGATGACCGGAAAAAAGCTGCCGGAGTATTCAACCCAGGTCGGCTGGCGCATGATGCCGGCTTCCAGCGCGGCACGCCCGCTGTCGTCGAACTTGATGCCCTCGGCCTTCAGCTTCGCATTGCGCGCATCGAATTCCGCCAATGCCAATTGGGCTTTGGCGCGACGTTGCTTGGCCAGGTAAAACACGTCGAGAAACCAGACGATGCCGGTCACGACTGTCAAGACAAACAGAATCAAGGTGAAGTAACTGAGAATCGATTGTCCGCTCATTTTTCATCCACTTGTAGAATTGCCAAAAATGCTTCTTGCGGAATCTCGACGGATCCCACTTGCTTCATGCGCTTCTTGCCGGCCTTTTGCTTTTCGAGCAGCTTGCGCTTACGTGAAATGTCGCCGCCATAGCACTTGGCCAACACGTTCTTGCGCAAGGCCTTGACGTTTTCACGCGAGATGATGTTGGCACCGATGGCCGCCTGAATTGCCACGTCGAACATCTGCCGCGGAATCAGTTCGCGCATCTTGGCCGCCACCGCGCGGCCGCGGAACTGGCTATTCGCGCGGTGCACGATGATCGCGAGCGCGTCGACCTTTTCACTGTTGATCAGCATATCGACCTTGACCACGTCGGAGGCACGATATTCCTTGAACTCGTAATCCATCGAGGCGTAGCCGCGCGAAGTCGATTTCAGCTTGTCGAAGAAGTCCAGCACGATTTCGGCCATCGGCATTTCATAGGTCAGCTTGACTTGCTTGCCGTGATAGCTCATGTCCATCTGGTTGCCGCGCTTCTGCGTGCAGAGGGTGATCACCGAGCCGACGTATTCCTGCGGCATATACAGGTTGACCGTGACGATAGGCTCGCGAATCTCCTCGATTTTTGACGGATCGGGCATCTTGGATGGGTTGTCCACCATCAAGATGGTTCCGTCGCGCAGCACGACTTCATAGATGACGGTCGGCGCGGTCGTGATCAGGTCCATGTCGAACTCGCGCTCCAGGCGCTCCTGCACGATCTCCATGTGCAACAGTCCGAGGAAACCGCAGCGGAAGCCGAAGCCAAGCGCCTGCGACACTTCCGGCTCGTACATCAATGCGGCATCGTTGAGCTTCAATTTTTCCAGCGAGTCGCGCAACGCATCATATTGGTTTGCTTCGACCGGGAACAAACCGGCAAACACCTGCGGTTGCACTTCCTTGAATCCGGGCAAGGGCGAAGCAGCCGGGCGCGAAACATGGGTAACGGTGTCGCCAACCTTGGCCGCTTTCAATTCCTTGATACCGGCGATAATGAAGCCCACCTGCCCCGCCGAAATCGTTTCACGCGTGAGTGATTTCGGTGTGAACACGCCGACGCTCTCTGTCAGGTGCTGTGAGCCATTGGCCATCAGCAGAATCTTTTCCTTCGCGCGCAAGGTGCCGTTGACCACGCGTACCAGCATCACCACACCGACGTAGTTGTCGAACCACGAGTCGACGATCAGCGCCTGCAACGGAGCCTCAGGGTCGCCCTGCGGCGGTGGCACCTTGGCAATGAGCGATTCCAGCACGTCCTGCACACCGAGACCTGTCTTGGCCGAGCAATGAACCGCGTCATGCGCATCAATGCCGATGACTTCCTCGATTTCGGAAATGGCATTGTCGGGGTCGGCCGACGGCAAGTCGATCTTGTTAAGCACCGGCACCACTTCGACACCGAGTTCGATCGCAGTGTAGCAATTGGCCACAGTCTGCGCTTCGACGCCCTGCGAAGCATCCACCACGAGCAACGCGCCTTCGCAGGCAGACAACGAGCGGCTGACTTCATAGCTGAAGTCAACGTGACCCGGGGTATCGATCAGGTTCAGATTGTAGATCTGGCCATCGCGCGCCTTGTAACTCAATGCGGCGGTCTGCGCCTTGATGGTAATCCCGCGCTCGCGCTCCAGATCCATGGAATCGAGCACCTGGGCTTCCATTTCGCGATCAGACAATCCACCGCACAATTGGATGATGCGGTCCGCGAGCGTCGATTTGCCATGGTCGATATGGGCGATGATGGAGAAATTGCGGATGTTGTTCATTAACGGAGTTGCAATTACAAAAAAAGCGCTCAAGAGCGCCTTGTTGCCGAGGGAAGTTAATAACGCATTTCACGGCGAAACGTCTCGTTTCCTTGTGAAATCGGTTCCCGTGCATTTTACCGGATTTCAGAGGGGAAAGCCCGTCTAATCATGCGTTTAGAACACACCATTGATTTTCAGCCACAGGTATTTTGACAATCATTGCCAAAGGGAAACTTTCCGCGACTTATTTTTCTAAAAAGGCACGCAGCGCGGCCTCATCGAGGAAATAGTGACAAAGCCGGGTTGGCGGTTCAGCGTCCTTGGCACCCAGCAATACTGGCACGAGTTCATCGAATTGCGCGACCAGTTCCGGGTCCGCATCAACGTCGATTACTTCGACACTGTAGGGCTGGCCGATATCAAAGGCTTGCAGCGCCAGAAGCATGTCGTCGCACAAATGACAATAACTGCGCGAATAGAGGGTGAATTTCACGTGAAAAGAGTGTCGGCCAGCGCGCCCATCAGCCGGTGGCCGACGGGCGGCGTTCCTTGTTCAGCCTATTGGCCGTTCGGCTTGATCAAGACGAATTGCGACGATCCGCTACGCAATACCAGCAACGGAACTGCCTTCTTGGCTTCCAGCTTGGCGACCAAGGCATTGAATTGCTTGCTGTCGTTGATGTCGGTATCCTTCAAGCGCAAAATTACGTCGCCTGGACGCAGGCCGACCGATTGTGCAGGGCCTTCCGCCGATTCAACCGCCACACCATGTTCGACCTTCAATTCCTTCTTTTGCTCGTCGGTTAGGTCGCTGGTGATCAGGCCCAGAGCGTTCGCACTCTGTTCCGCCTTGTCCTTTTCCTTCGACTTCTTGCCGTCTTTCTTCGCGACGGCCTTGTCTGCCTCAAGTTCAGCCAACACGACCGACAAATCGCGCGCCGCACCTTTGCGCCACACCGTGAGCGTCACCTTGGTGCCCGGCTTCGTGCTGCCGGCCATGCGGCGCAGGTCGCCATACGATTCGACTGCGACGCCGTTGAACTTCAACACAATATCGCCGGCCTCGACACCCGCCTTCTCTGCCGGACTGCCCGCCTCGACGCGCGCAACCTGGGCGCCTTGCGCCTTGGGCAGGTTGAGCGATTCGGCAACCTCGCGCGTGACTTCCTGAATCTGGATACCCAGGCGGCCGCGCGTGACCTTGCCCGCGGATTTCAATTGTTCCGATACGCGAATTGCGTCATTGATCGGCAAGGCGAACGAAATGCCCATATAGCCACCCGAGCGGCTAAAAATCTGGGAATTGATACCAACTACTTCGCCGCGCATGTTCAACAGTGGACCGCCGGAATTTCCGGGGTTGACGGCAACGTCGGTTTGAATCAGCTTCAGGTAATCGCCAATGTCGCGCGCCTTGGAGGAGATGATCCCAGCCGTCACCGTATTGTCGAGGCCGAATGGCGATCCAATTGCAACAGCCCATTCGCCGGCGCGAATCTTGTCCGAATCGCCGATGGTCACACGCGGCAGATTGGCGCTGTCCACCTTGACCAGGGCGACATCCGATTCCTTGTCTGCACCGACAATCTTGGCCTTGAATTCACGCTTGTCGGTCAGCGTGACGTAGACCTCGTCGGCGCCATCAACGACGTGTGCATTGGTCAAAATGTAGCCGTCGGCCGAAATGACAAAGCCTGAACCGACACCGCGCGGCACTTCTTCTTCTTGCTGCTCCGGTTGCGGCTGCTGTTTGCGGCCGCGCTGGCGCGGCTGCGGTTGCGGCTGCTGAGGCATAGGCGTGCCGAAAAAGCGCCGCAGGAATTCCTGCGCTTCATCTTCATCGTCAGGCTGGTTTTGACCTAGCTTGACCTTTTGCGTGGTGCGGATATTGACGACGGCCGGACCGGCCTTTTCCACCAGTTCGGTGAAGTCGGGAAGCGCGACTGCAGCATTGGCCTCCGGCACCGCGCCGGTTGCCGCTGGCACAAACATCGCCGCACCGGACACAAACAACAGATTCAACAAAATTCTGGAAAGTGAAGAAATTGTTTTCATAACGCGTTATTTGGTTTTAAATTCAATGGAATTGGCGACTTGCTTGACAGCTGCCGGCGGCACTTCACCGACGATCGTCAACCAGAAGTCTCCCTGGCGCTTTCCGACAATGTTCATTGCACCCTGCTGCATCGAACCTTCGGTACGACTTTGCGAGCCGGGCTCAACAAATACCGATATTGCGGCCAAGCCGTCGGAAAACACCATTTGCGCCAATTCATGCTGCCCTTGCACGCCGCTCACCGCATTCGGTTGGGCATCAGGCACCATGCGCTTCAATTCGTGAATTTTTTTGAACCCGGCCGGCACAGCGTTCACCGACCAGCCTGACAGCGGCGTTTGCACCGTCACCGTATTCTCGACATGCCAGCCGGCCGTATTGCCGAAACTTGGATGAATGCTATTCTTGTCGATGCCGCCTATGGTCACCTGGGCAAAGCTGATTTGCTCGACTACTTGCCCATTTTCATTAAGCGTTTGCGCACCAAGCAACAGTCCACTGTTCTTTTCCGCCCACAGGCGATAGCCGTAACGCAGGTTATCCTTCGGCCGCAAAATGATGGTCTGACAATCGTAGCCTGCTACGCGCCCGCTCTCTCCCTTCGTGATCTCGTAGTGCTCGGCCAAATCGGTCGCATTGGCACCCAGCATCGCCGGAAAGGTATCAGGCGTCGAGCGCTTTTCGACCATGACAGTACGAATTTCCGGGATATAGCACGCAACTTCGTCGTTCCGGCGTATATATTCGCGCGGCCGCCCATCGAGAATTTCCAGTTTTTCCAGCTCGTTCTTGCCATCAAGGACATGCGTGACCCGCGAAGTCCTGACCTGATTCGCCTGTTGGAAGACGAAGGTACCGGCGTAACTTTGCTTTTGGGCGGCGGCCTGTATTGTTTTCAGCCACGCCTGGGCATCGCGCTTGTCGATCGCGGCATCGTCAGCTTGCGCCGCCAATGCTGCGAGACCGAACCAAGCGACGAAAAACTTCGATAAAAGCGCTGCTCTTGGCATAGAACTCATTTATCGGAGTCGGATGTAACAGTATAAGTAGCCGAACGCGCGTATTGCGCCGAACTGTTCCAGGATGGCGAGAAACGCTGGTGGGCCAAAAGATATTGGCTCATGCGCGGATCGCGTACGATGGCCCCCTCCTGCGTCGGTCCGCCGGCACTGGTCAGAGTTGCAGCCGGCATACCGGACTGGCTTGGCGGAACAACAATGGTGAGCGGATCCATGACATCGGGTTTGGCACTCTTCATCGAATGCGGCACCAGCACGACGGCAAGGATTGCAGCGGCCACGGCCGAAGGAATCCCATAACGCTTGAGCGACGAAAAACGCATGCCGCCTGCGGCCTGGGCATTTTGCTGCTGCGCGACCTGCCTCACGGGAGGCGCCAGAATCGGCGGCTCCTCTTCCAGGCGGGCCAGCATGCGAGCGGTGAAATCGCCGCTGCATCCTTGCGCCATGTCGTCCGACCGCAGGACGTCACCAATCTGATGGTAGACGTCCCACGCCGCACGGCCTTCGCTTTGCCGCAGCGCAGCCAACGCCATGTCGATGTGTGCATCGCTCAATTCGCTATCGAGCATTGCCGAAATTTGCTCTTTGGTCATGTTATTCGTTTCCATCACTACCTCGTGCCTGCCAGGACTACCCCTATTGTATTTTTGCTACTTTTTCCATTTCTTTCGTATTACTGTCACCATCGCTTGTCGATTGCAGTGCCAAGCAACGGCCTCAGTTTTTCCGCGATGGCCTCGCGCGCCCTGAATATCCGACTTCGTACTGTTCCGATCGGACACCCCATGGCCTCGGCAATTTCATCATAACTGAGGCCCTCAATTTCCCGCAAACTAATAGCGACCCGTAACTCTTCCGGTAGTGATTCCATTGCGGCGTTGACCGTTGCCGCAATCTGCTTGGTTGCCAACATCGATTCGGGAGTGTTTATATCCCTTAGTTGGTCTGCGTCGTCAAAAGTTTCCGCCTCCTCCGAATTTGCTTCGGTCGAGGTTGGGGCGCGCCTGCCCTGTGTCACAAGATAGTTTTTTGCAGTATTGATGCCGATGCGATAAAGCCAGGTGTAAAAGGCCGATTCACCGCGAAATTGCGGCAGCGCACGATAAGCTTTGATGAAGGCTTCCTGCACGACGTCTTCCGCTTCCGCCTGGTCGCGCACAAGCCGCGACACCAGCCGCATCAATTTCCGTTGATATTTGATCACTAACAGTTCGAACGCTTTCTTGTCGCCGCGCTGCACGCGTTCAACAAGTAGCTGATCAATTTCGCGTTCTGTCGTCAATCCCCAATTCCCTTATTTATTCGCAACATACGCGTTTCTCCCGCAATAGACATGGATTCTGGAAAATAGTTCAATTCAGAAATTCATTGTTTGAATTCACGGTTTGAACTCATGGGCCGCAATCCAGCGGCACGCCACGGATATCGCCCTGAAGGAATCCCGCGGCAAACTATCCGGCAAGATCGGTATGTTATAAAGATAGCCATCTCCGGTTTTCAGACGCAGCATCAGAAACCCGGGCCACATGGTTGAATCGGCTAGCAATGTTACCAATATTCCGGCTTCTGTAGCGGGTTTTTCCGCATTATCGATCCATGGAGGTGAATGGGAATGGCGACAGCGCAGGCGAATTTGTCCAGTACCCGAAATGTCGAGATGATAGATTCGCTGACCGCGATTCATGTAGAACAAACCAAAGCCGGCCGACAGCCAACAAAGAAGCGGCCAGAACATACGCGACGCCATGGACAAATCGGCAATTGCCCCGCAAGCCAGTGTCAAGCCCAGCGCCGCGACAGCCAGGCAAATGCCGCCAACCAAAGCCAACAAGACTCTGGAAGGCTGCACGACCACTGACGCGGCGATAGACATGTGGGACAGTGAAAACCCCCGGCCGTCTTGCGAGCCGGGAATCGATCAGGCTTTGCCGAAAATCAGCGTACCGTTGGTTCCGCCAAAACCGAACGAGTTTTTGACGGCGATATTGATCGGCATCTCGCGGGCCGCATTGGCACAATAGTCGAGATCGCAGGCCGGGTCCTGATTGAAGATATTGATCGTTGGCGGCGAAATCTGATGGTGCGTTGCCAGGACCGTGAATACGGCCTCCAGCCCACCCGCGCCACCAAGCAAGTGGCCGGTCATTGATTTCGTCGAATTCACAATTGTCTTGTACGCATGGTCGCCCAAGGCACGCTTGATGGCGACCGTTTCCGCTACGTCGCCCAAAGGCGTCGACGTGCCGTGCGCATTGACGTAATCGACCTGGTCGGCATTGATGCCGGCGTTCTTCATGGCGGCGAGCATGCAGCGTCGCGCGCCGTCGCCGTCTTCCAGGGGCGCGGTCATGTGATAGGCATCGGCAGTCATGCCAAAACCGAGCAACTCTGCATAGATCTTGGCACCACGCGCCTTTGCGTGTTCATATTCTTCGAGCACCATGACACCGGCGCCCTCGCCGAGGACGAAGCCATCGCGGTCTTTGTCCCAGGGGCGCGAGGCCGTTGCCGGATCGTCGTTACGTGCAGACAGAGCGCGCGCCGATGCGAAGCCACCCAGCCCCAAGGGCGAGATAGCCGATTCAGAGCCGCCGGCAATCATGACGTCGGCGTCGCCGTATTCGATCATGCGCCCGGCTGCGCCGATGCAATGCAAGCCGGTGGTGCAAGCGGTGACAATGGCCAGGTTGGGGCCCTTCAGGCCATATTTGATCGAAAGATGCCCGGAGATCATGTTGATGATCGAGGCGGGAATGAAAAACGGGCTGATGCGTCGCGGGCCGCGTTTCAGGTATTCCGAGTGCGTTTCTTCGATCATCGGCAGGCCGCCGATGCCCGATCCGACGATCACACCGATCCGCTCGGCATTGGCTTCAGTCACTTCGAGACCGCAGTCCTGCATCGCCTGCATCCCGGCCGCCATGCCGTAATGGATGAATGTATCCATATGGCGTGCTTCCTTGGCGGGAATATAGTCTTCGATGTTGAAGCCTTTGACTTCACCGGCGAAATGCGTGCTGAATGCCGATGCGTCGAACTTGGTGATGGTGGCGATCCCCGATTTTCCCTCGGTGATCGCGCGCCATGAATCGGCTACCGTGTTGCCAACCGGTGAAACACAACCGAGACCGGTGATGACAACGCGACGTTGTGGCGAGCGGATCAAATGATTCTCCTGGAGTCGATCAATACCGACTTAGGCCTTGACGTGAGCCTTGGCGTAATCGATCGCTTGTTGCACGGTGGTGATCTTTTCAGCTTGTTCGTCTGGGATTTCCATTTCGAACTCGTCTTCCAGCGCCATGACCAATTCAACGGTATCGAGCGAATCGGCGCCGAGATCGTCAACGAAAGACGATTCGGTTTTGATATCAGCTTCGGCGACGCCCAGTTGTTCAGCAACGATCTTCTTAACGCGTTGTTCGATATCGGACATGTTATGACTCCAGTCAGTGTGGTTGGTGTTACAGAAAGTGCGCGCATTTTAGCAGGTTTGCGCGGCAAAGATTCATTTTTCAGGCTTCCCGAAGGTTTGTTTCCAATTGCCGGCAATTTTCAGTAAAATGCCGCCAAAAAACCCCTAACCCATATACATCCCACCGTTCACATGAAGGGTGGTGCCGGTAATGTAAGAGGCATGCGACGATGCCAGGAAACCAACTGCAGCGGCAATGTCTTCCGGCAGGCCAAAGCGCCCGAGGGGAATTTGCTGCAGCAATCCGGCAATCTGCTGTTCGTTCAGTGCCTTGGTCATATCGGTATCGATGAATCCCGGGGCGATGCAATTGACGGTGATATTGCGACTGCCGATTTCCCGCGCGAGCGCCCGGCTCATGCCGGCCACGCCGGCTTTTGCCGCCGCATAATTCATTTGCCCCGCGTTGCCGGCCGAGCCGACCACCGAGGTGATATTAATGATACGCCCATGTTTGGCTTTCATCATGCCGCGCAGGACAGAGCGCGAAAGGCGCCCCACGGCGGTGAGATTGGTCGAGATCACCGCGTCCCACTCCTCATCCTTCATGCGCATGGCAAGTTGATCCTGCGTAATACCGGCATTGTTGACCAGAATGGTCACAGCGCCGAAATCCTTTTGAATCGTATCGATCAAGGCCGTGCTTGCGGCCGCGTCATTGACATCGAGCACCACGCCTGCGCCGACGTTGCCGGCTTCCGGAGCATTCGCCTGCAGGTATTCCGTGATGGCGGCAGCACCGGCTTCCGAAGTCGCCGTCCCGATCACCCGCGCGCCGAGTTTGGCCAGATGGTGAGCAATGGCGCGACCTATGCCGCGCGACGCGCCGGTCACGAGCGCGACCTGTCCGTGCAGGTCTTGTTGAACAGAAAGTGTCACTTCAATAGCTCCCTAACTTTATCCAATGAAGCCTGGTCGACGATTGCATCGCCGATCAGATCGCCATTGATCCGTTTCACCATACCGGCCAAGGCTTTGCCCGGACCGCATTCAATGACGTGCGTGGCACCGAGCGACGCCATCCTTTGCACGCTTTCCACCCAACGTACCGGGCAAGCCGCCTGACGCACGAGTGCATCCTTGATCGCCTCCACATCGTCCAGCACGGCAACATCGACATTGTTGATCAATACGATTTGCGGTGTCGAGAATTTGACGTCGGCCAAATAACTGCGCAAGCGGTCCGATGCCGGCTTCAGAAGAGACGAGTGAAAAGGCGCCGATACAGCCAAGGCTTGTGCGCGTTTGGCGCCCCTGGCTTTGGCAGCGGCGCAAGCACGCTCGACAGCCCCGTTATGGCCTGCAATAACCACTTGCGCCGGCGTATTGAAATTGACCGCTTCGACGATTTCGCCTTGCGCGCCCTCGGCACAAGCTGCACGCACATCGTCGTCCGACAGTCCGAGTATCACTGCCATGCCGCCCTGACCAACCGGCACGGCTTCCTGCATGGCCTGGGCACGAAAGCGCACCAGCGGCAAGGCGTCTTTGAAATCGATCACCCCGGCGGCGACCAATGCAGAGTATTCGCCGAGACTGTGGCCCGCGACAACTGCCGGCGCGGCACCGCCGGCTGCCATCCAGGCGCGGTAGGTGGCCACGGCTGCGGTCAACATGACCGGTTGCGTGTTGGTAGTCAGGTCGAGTTCTTCTTTCGGTCCTTCTGCGATCAATTTGCCGATGTCGAACCGAAGAACCTCGGAGGCTTCGGCGAGCGTCTGCTGTACGGCGGCATTGTCGGCAAAACCGTTCAGCATGCCGATCGATTGCGACCCCTGGCCGGGAAATACAAATGCGAATTTAGTCATACCAAATCAATACAGTGATAGTTAAAAACGAGCCATTCGCGATGACTTATGAAAACATTACATGCGCGCAAGAACAGCGCCCCAGGTGAAACCGCCGCCGACACCTTCCATCAGGACGTTTTGACCAGCTTTGATGCGGCCGTCGCGCACTGCGAGATCGAGGGCCAATGGAATTGAGGCAGCAGAAGTATTGCCCTGCTCATCAACCGTTACAACCATGCGTTCCATCGGCAACCCCAGCTTCTTGGCCGTACTCTGCATGATGCGGATATTCGCCTGGTGCGGGATGAGCCAATCGAGTTCCGACGAATCCATACCGGCGATGGCCAAAGCTTCGTTGGCGACCTTTTCCAGGACCGACACGGCGAGCTTGAATACAGCCGGACCGTCCATGTACAAGAAGGCGCTGCCTTCGATGACACCGCCGCCGATCGCGCCCGGAATGCAGAGGATGCCTGCCTGGCTGCCGTCGGCATGCAACTTCGTCGCCAGTATACCCGGCTCATTCGACGCGCCAAGCACGACCGCACCGGCACCATCGCCGAACAGCACGCACGTTGTGCGGTCTTCAAAATTCAGAATGCGCGAAAACACTTCGGCACCGATGATCAAGGCCCTCTTGTGCGCGCCGGATTTGATCAGGCTGTCGGCAATCGAAACTGCATAGACGAATCCGCTGCATACCGCCTGCACGTCGAACGCCGCGCAGCCGTTGTTGATGCCGAGCTTGCGCTGTACTACGCAGGCCGTGCTCGGAAAGCCGCCGAAATGATCGGGCGTCGATGTCGCCAGGATGATCAGGTCGATGTCGTTGGGTGCAACATCGGCCATCTGCAGTGCCTGCATCGCTGCGGCGACTGCAAGGTCGCTGGCTTGCACGCCGGGCTCGGCGTAGTGACGTGCAGAAATGCCGCTGCGCGAGACGATCCACTCATCGGAAGTTTCAATGCCCTTTTGGGCCAATTGCACTGCCAATTCCTGATTGGTCACACGTTTGGGCGGCAAATAGCTGCCCGTGCCGATTATTTTGCTATAAAGAGTCATGCGGTTTTCGGCTCACTGAGATCGTTGGTGGTCGCCGGTGCGGCTTCAATTGCCTGCACATCCGCTCCGCCTGCTTCGGACAAAGGCATGAGCGCGGCGATAGTAGTGGAAATGCGAGACAAAACATCAAGCTGAGCGGCATCGAAAGCGCGTCTTATGGCCCATTCGTAGCCGTATGCATCGGCGCCGCCATGGCTTTTGAATACCAACCCGCGCAGGCCCAGGAGGCTCGCACCGTTATACCGGGAAGGATTCATGCGTTTGGAAATGGTCTTGAGTGCGCCACGGGCGATCAATGCGCCGAGCATGTTGAGCGGACTACTCTTGAATTCGGCGGTCAGGACCACTTTGAAGAAACGTCCAAGACCTTCCGACGCCTTCAGGACAATATTACCGACAAAGCCGTCACAGACGACGATGTCGGTCGTGCCTTTGAAAATATCGTCGCCCTCAACATTGCCGTGGAAATTGAGCACGCCTTTTTCGTGATCGGCACGCAGCAGCTTGGCAGTCTGTTTGACGATATCGTTGCCCTTGATATCCTCTTCGCCGACGTTGAGCAGGCCGACGGTAGGCATCGTTCGATGTTCCATTGCCGATACCAATGCCGAGCCCATGAGGGCAAATTGATGCAGGTGCTCAGGCTCGCAATCGACGTTGGCGCCGAGGTCGAGCATGTAGGTGGGTTTGTCTTTTTGATTCGGGATGAGCGTGCAGATTGCCGGGCGATCCACACCTGGCAAGGTCTTCAGGACGTAACGCGAAATGGCCATCAATGCGCCGGTATTACCGGCCGAAACACAGGCTTGCGCCTTGCCGTCTTTCACCAGGCTGATCGCGACACGCATCGAAGAGTCCTTCTTCCGGCGCAACGCAACTTCAAGCGGATCATCCATCGTCACCACTTCCGAAGCAGCCACGACAGACAGGCGCGGATGATCGCTTGCCTTGAGCTTCTTCAATGCGGCGCGGATAGGCTCCTCCAGCCCGACCAAAACCAATTCGGCTTCAGGTTCGTGCTGAACGAAAGAAACAGCGGCGGCAACGGTGACTACAGGGCCGTGATCTCCACCCATGCAGTCAATTGAAATTTTTATGGTCATTGTTTCGATTCGATGCCAAAGTTCAACCGCATTATGGGCCAGAACCGGCTTGATTCACAATGACACATTGCGCTGTTTCAGCAAGAAACAAAGGGCACCTCTAAGAATCTACTGCGCGGCCCAATCTCGGCCCTGCGATGCTCGCCGTACAGTCGGACAGCTCGACGCTTGCAAGCGTCGATCGTTCCACAGGCGCGAAGCATGCTTCGCGAATTCCCTGCTCCACCGGCTGCGCTTCTCGACCCGACCTTGAGCCGCTCGCTACGATTTTTAGAGGCGCCCAAGAATACAAACGCGAAGTCGGCAAAAACAAAGATGGCAAAAGCGGCGCGAAGCCGGGAACCGAAGTTCAAAACTTACTGCGCCGCTAGTGGCTGGCTTTACGCCGAACGCGTCAAACGATTATTCGTCGTTCTTTGTCTTCAGCACTTTACGGCCACGATAAAAGCCGTTCGGGCTGATATGGTGACGCATATGTGTTTCGCCGGTGGTCGGCTCGACTGCCAGTTGCGGAGCAACCAGAAAATCGTGCGAACGATGCATGCCGCGCTTGGATGGGGACTTCTTATTCTGTTGAACAGCCATGATGACTCCTAAACCTTAAGTTCTAAAATTTTAACACAATCAGCCCGCCTATTGACCACCGGCAAGCCGATAATTCTTGGCAAACTTTCCACTTGCCCGCCAACCCTGACGGAAGACGCGGCATACAACAACCAAACCTACAACCTGCCTGCTATGCATGGCGCGCTTCGCGTAGCACTTATTGCTTGCCCTTGAGCACTTCAAAAGGTGAAACGCGCTTTGCCGCCGCCGTACCGATCACATCTTGCCCCAGCTGGTCAGGGCAAATTTCATGCTTTGGCGACAGCGGAATCGACAACAATAATTCGTCCTCGATCAACTCAAGCACATTCAAAGCCTTGGATCCCACCATCACCTCGACGCTATCGTCTGCAAACGTTGATTCCAGCTCGTCGGCCGACTCTTCGTCTTTGGCCAGCAACAGTGCCGATTCGGATGCCACATCAAAAGCAAATGGCGTCAAACAGCGCTGGCACATCAATTTCACACTTCCGGTAACCGATACAGCCAGTTGCGAATGACCGAGCGAATCGAAACCGCCCTGCACCTGAAACTGAATGCGCCCCGACTTGTCCGCCAATTCTTCGCACAATCTGGCAAAATCGGCCACGGCAGCATCACCTTCGCGGCGCTCTTTGAGACGACTGAATTCAAACGTGTCGATCACAAACGCATTCATGGCAAAGGGGAATCCGGAAAACCTGCGATAATAACAGGCTTTTCCCTTATTCGTCAAAGCCTTAGCGCAAATTTCGGGGTTTTGGCGTGAGAAACTGGCGCCAAAGTGCAGTAGAACCGGGTAAGGCACACCTATACTCAAAGAAATTTGCAAAAACAATAAGCAAACATGACCAATCAGCACCCGCGCCTCATTCTCGCTTCCAGCTCCCGATACAGGCGTGAGCTGCTGGCGAAACTGCATCTGTCGTTCGACGTAATCGTGCCGAATATCGACGAAACGCCACACGAAGGTGAAGCGCCGGAGGCAACCGCATTGCGTCTGGCACAGAGCAAGGCGCAGGCCGTTGCTGCATTGAAACCCGACGCGTTGATAATCGGCTCAGACCAGGTGGCCACACTGGACGGCAGGCAAATCGGCAAGCCCGGTACACATGACAGGGCGCTGGAGCAGTTGCAAATGATGCGCGGACAGCGTGTTGTCTTTCACACGGCGCTGTGCCTGGTCGACAGCCGTCCCGACAGCATGCACCGCGTGCAGATCGACAATGTGCAAACCTCGGTCACCTTCCGCAATTTGCCAGACAGCGAACTGGACGCCTACCTGCGCATCGAGCAGCCTTACGACTGCGCCGGCAGCGCAAAGAATGAAGGCCTCGGAATTGCCATCATCGAGAACATCGAAAGTACCGACCCCTCTGCATTGACCGGCCTGCCCTTGATTTCCCTCACCACCATGCTGCGCACCGCCGGCATGTCGTTCTTTTTGCAAGCGGATTCTTCAACATGAGCGGCACCTTGTATTTGATACCCAACAACCTGGGGACGGCCGATGCCGACCACACCCACCCGCTCGACGCCATCATACCGGTCGAGGTACAGGCACTGACGGCCACGCTCGACTATTTCATCGCGGAAAACGCCAAGACAACACGCGCTTTTCTCAAGCTGGTCGCGCTCCAACATCCGCTGGGAAAACCGCTGCAGGAAATCGAGATCGCGGAGTTGAACATCAATACCGATAGCAAGGCTTTGCCGTCATTGCTCCAACCATTGCTCGCCGGCCGCAACGCAGGCCTGATTTCGGAAGCGGGCGTCCCTGCAGTAGCGGACCCCGGCGCCAATCTGGTGCGCCTGGCCCATGAACAAGGCGTCCGCGTCAGGCCCCTGGTTGGCCCTTCCTCCCTGTTGCTGTCCGTCATGGCAAGCGGCTTGAGCGGACAAAGCTTTGCATTCAACGGCTACCTTCCGGTCGATTCAGGACTGAGGACAAAGCGCATCAGGGAACTGGAAGAGCGCTCGCGGCGCGACAAGCAAACCCAGCTATTCATCGAAACGCCTTATCGCAACGCGGCACTACTGGAAGCAATCGTCAATACTTGCCACCCATCCACCTTGATGTGCATTGCGACCGATTTGACTTTAGCGACCGAGAACGTGAAAACGCAGGCGACAGCAAAATGGAAGCGGGACCTGCAGGCGGGCAACATGCCCGACTTCAACAAAAAGCCGACGGTCTTCTTATTTCTAGCTGAATAATTTGCACCAGACCGGCGCGAACAAATTAATCAATTTATCGGCTCCACAAATGCAAAACGACGGTATTGCGCCGCCGTTTTGCCTGCCTCTCCGTAAAGAGGCACCAACTGAGAAGCCCGAGACTTCTCGCAGCCGCATCGTCGATGCGGTGATCAACCTGGTTTCAGAGCGTCGTCACTCTCAATAAATATCCTC
>DATBQE010000042.1:0-25480 GCA_036561005.1 Burkholderiaceae bacterium
ACGCCGGTGCCGTCTGCCGTTCCCGACGCGATCACATCAAGGTATTTGCCGCTGTTGGGATTGACCAGGGAAAAAGTGCCATCGCCGTTGCTGTTGATCTGCCACATCTGGGCGCCGGTTCCGTTGCTCGTATACAAATCGACTTTGGTGCCGTTAGCCGTGCCGGAAGCAACCACGTCAAGGTCCTTGCCGCTGTTCGGGTTGACCAGGGAGTAGGTGCCGTTGCCATTGCTGTTAATCTGCCATTGCTGGGCGCCGGTACCGTTGATCGTGTAAATGTCGATCACCGTGCCATCTGCAGTGCCCGAGGCTGTCACATCGAGCGCCTTGCCGCTGTTGGGATTGACCAGGGTATAGATTGCCCCTGATGTGATGCCCGTGGGCGTCGTGCTGCAATTCGTCGGCGACCAATACCAGGTGCTGATGGTCGGATCCGTGCCGTCGCTTCCATTCGTGCCGGCATTGACTTCCTTGTAAAAACCTCCGTTGGCCGGATATTGCACGACTGCGCCGACAGCATAATTGACGCCGGCCGTCCAGGTCACGTACTGACAACCCGGCGTCGGGGTCGGTGTTGGAGTCGGTGTTGGAGTCGGTGTTGGAGTGGGTGTTGGAGTGGGTGTTGGAGTGGGTGTCGGTGTGGGCGTCGGCGTACTGCCACAGGCTCCCCCCAGGCTGTAGAGGCTACCCACAGTTGGATTCCACCCGGCTCCGAGGTAGTCTGTTTGCGTGATGAGGGTCGTGTAGTTGTTGCCAAGGTAAGTTACCACCTCCCCCGCCGTATAAGTGCCGCCATCGACCCATGCGACGCACGTCTGCGTCGTCGTGCTGCTTCTTGCCAGCGACTTGCCTGACGTGGTGGCACCTTCATTCTGTGCGCCTCCGCCACAGGCGGCGAGCATACCGCCGATAAGACCAGTGACCAGCGCGATATTGATTCTAGTTTGCATACCCATCTCCAATTGACCGATTCAAGTGTGGTGTTTGATTTTTACAACGAGCGTCGCCATGTCCGCGTAAGAGCCCAGCGCCCTGGCGAAGAATGACTGAATCGACGTTAGCACAACCTGAACAATTGTCTTTTTGATCACTCAAAGTCGCACGCTTTTGCTGGAAATCCTACGTGCGGGACGAAAAACGAACCTGTTGAGGCATAAGAACGAACCTTTTCCAGTCCGACATTGGTTGCCGCCCGGATTAGGCCGCGACGACTGCCGAAGGCAAACGTTCTATTGCTTGAGAATTTGTATTTGCTGCACCGACTTCAATGCGGGCAAGGCATAAGCAGACCACCTGTGCGATGCTTCAACTGGTAGGTGCTCAGACCCGCCACGCGGGCCATTTTGACGGCAAGTGGTATCTGTTCCGGTCTGCAAACCAGAAATCACTTGACGCGTTCAAGCGCCAATCACATGCTCACTGCACAGGCCACTCGTAAAGCCACGCTGCAGGAATAACGGAGCCCAATGTTGGCTTTGCATTTCAACGATAACGCCATGCAATTGCCGGCGAGCAAGCCGGGTACAAGATGTTAGAAGCGTCGATTTTCAACTTCAACGACCTGACTGTGCTGCTTGCCGGTCTGTTTGCTTTGAGCATCGCCATCCTTCAATTGGTTCGCAGCGGATGCGATCGCACAAGAAACCTGCTGCTTGCAGCGCTGTTCCTGCAAATCGCCTTGTGCTGCGCCGACATCTTGCTTTATTGGAATATCCATCTGAACACGATGGCGTCAAGGTTCTCGGCCAACCTGTTCTTCACGCTCGGCATCAATATGTTTTTGCAGGGGCCGCTACTTTATTGGAGCACAAGCGCAACCTTGCAGCGGGAATTCCGCCTCGGATTACGCGCGCTGGTTCACCTGATTCCCGCGCTTGCGTATCCCCTCTTCCTGTATGCGATTTACTATCGCTTCGATGACGCTACCAAACTCCAGTACGCGCATGACTGGGGCATGGTCAATGCCAACCCCTTTTTTGTCGGGCTGATCTGGGTCAGGAATCTGCTTCTGTTCGGTTACAGCCTGTTCAGTCTGCACAGTCTGAATCACCTTGCTCGATCGCCAGGAAATTGCGCGGGAGGC
Organism: Burkholderiaceae bacterium; assembly: GCA_036561005.1. Lineage (GTDB taxonomy): Bacteria > Pseudomonadota > Gammaproteobacteria > Burkholderiales > Burkholderiaceae_D > PKWO01. Next base: position 2,084 of record DATBQE010000042.1, read on the forward strand.
AGTCATGATCGCATCCGATGGCTTTGGTTTTTGGTGTGGGGCTTCCTGCTCACCAGCACATGGCACATGCTTGTGTTGCTTAGCCCCTTCACGCCTTTATACGGATGGGGCTTTGAGATGGGAACGATGGGCAACTATCTGCGGCTCATCATGATGGGTACATTGATGGCCTGCCTGTTGCGCGAATCCACTGGATTTCCTGCTGCACCGGTCGAACATATCGTTGCAAGGCCGGCGCCACAAGACCCGCAGGACATGCATCTGATGAAGCTTAGAATGCTGATGGAATTGGAAAAACCCTACCTGCAACCAAACATCAACGTCGAGCGACTTGCCTCAAAACTGGAAATTTCTCCCAAATCGTTGTCATTGCTGATCAACAAAAAATTGAATCAGAATTTTTTTGAAATGATCCGCAATTACCGGATCGAAGAAGCGAAGCAACGCCTTTGCGATCAAAGCTACCGTCAGCAATCGATCAACGACATCATGCAAGCCTGCGGCTTCAACAGCAAATCAGTCTTTAACCAATGGTTCAAGGCGCGCTTTGGTACCACGCCCAGCGATTTCCGCCGCCAGCATTTCAGCTAACGGGCCGGAATCGAAAACATGGCGCGCAGCGTGCCGAGACCATTGGAACAGGCATTCTTCACCCATCCGCGGTTTGCACTCGCTGGCCGGCATGGCGTGATCAAGCTCCGCCAAACATCGTCGGGCGGAGTCAAACCTCCGTCATCTCCGCTTCACCTGGCCATGGCATCATCAGGGACGTGAGCAACAGTGTCTTGAATTCATCGACAAAGCGATCCACGACAATGCGCGGATTTGGAATGCGCCGGGAATCGGTCACCAAACCGAAGCTGATTTCCCCCGCATAGCTCAACAAACTGATGCCGACGCCGATGCCCCCGGACTGCGGCACCCAAAACATTTGCCGCTTGATGAGCTTGCCGGCAAGATAGCGTTCCTGTGCCGACCCGCGCACATTGGTGATGACCGCGCTGGCATTGGCAGCCAGCACTTCCAGCACGCGATCCTTGATAAATTCCGGCGCAACGCCCATGCCGGCGAGAATACCAAGCGCGACCAAAGGCTGTTGCGAGTGTTTCAATTGATCCATCCGCCTTTTCACCTCTTCAATTCGTTCGAACGGATCTTCGATACCGATCGGCAAACTAAGAAAGACCAGGCCAAAATGATTGCCGAGCTCCGTAATCGGCCCGGGCGGACGAAGATTGACCGGCACCAAGGCGCGCACCTCCGCACCGTCCGGGAAATCGCCCTGTTCAAGCAGGAATGAACGCAAGGCGCCGGTCGCACATGAAACGAGCACATCGTTGACCGAACAGTGCAGCGAATCGGCCAATGCCTTGACTTCAAGCAGAGGGATGGTCTCGGCCCACGCCACGCGCTTCATGATGCTAAGCGGCCCTTTGAGGCGCGTCGGATAATCAGGCGTCATGCTTGCTATGACTGCGGTCTGGTAAGCAATGTCGCCGCCGATGCGCGCGTAGTCGACAGCATGATCCGGATGAGCGAGCATATCTCGACCGGCATCGAACGCAGCGAGGGACGAGCGGACAATATCGCCGATGATGTTGGTCATCGGGCCGAAGATGCGTTCCCAGGCGGCGCGTTCCGGCACATAGGCAGGAACATCGTCCATCGCCAGGCGTGCGTCGTCCGGTTCGGCATCGGTCATGCACATGACGACGTGGGTCAAGGCGAAACCATCGCCGTAACAATGGTGGATACGCAACACCAGGGCGCTGCCGCCGTTTGGCGTATCGATCAAATGAAATTGCCACATCGGTTTCGTGGGATCGAGTGGCGTGCTGATCAGGTCGCTGGCGACGGATTCGAGCGCATCGCCTGTTTTGCTTTTTGGCAGGGCAATGTGCCTGACGTGCCAGTCGAGGTTGAAGTTTTGGTCAATTTCCCATTGCGGACCATCGCCATGGTCGGCGACGCATTGGCGGAATCGATGAAAGCAAAGCATGCGATCATTGATGGTCCGCTTCAGCGTTCCCGGATCGACCCGCTCCGCGAACATGAACATGCCGCAAATCATCATCAGATTGGTTGGCCGGTCCATGCGCAACCATCCGGCATCCACTGCGGACAACGGCTCCCTCACGTGCATGGCTGTACTCCTCGAAACTGGTTCATGGCAGGCCGTGGCAGCAACGAGGCTTTTTCGGCGAAAAGCTTGGCCGCCCCGCTGCCGGATAATGTTTTCAACATAGCCGAGACCCGTGCGCCAAGGATTGATGTGGGTCAAGCCGTGGGCGATTGCCGGATGGTTAGTGCCGGGTGCGGACTGAGCGCCGCAACGGTGGCGCGGGTCTACATCGGTGATGGCCCGCCATGGCGCTGCCGGCCGGCCATAACAAACGCGCTCTTGATCTCCGTCAAAGGTGAGCCAGATCAAACGTCTAAGGGCATCTCTAAATATCGTAGCGAGCGGGCCCGAGATTGGGCCGCGCAGTAGATTTTAGAGGTACCCTAGAATGTTTCATAAATGCAACAAAACGAAATGCGAAAGAGTAGGCACTGCGCTCTTCCGGATAGAAGATATGGTTCGCAGCTGGCAACAGCACTCGATGCAATCAACACGGTTGTACCATTCGCATCGACAAACGCCAGGGGTCAGCGCAGCAAATGATGCAATTCGATCCCTCGGACTCGATAATTTGCAAAATATGTGGCACTCTGGCAAGACCGCCGTTCGCTCAACCTACCTGATTGCATTATGCGCATCCTGCTTGCTGAAGACGACAATGTACTTGCCGACGGGTTGACCCGTTCGTTGCGTCAGGCAGGTTATGCCATTGATTGCGTCGGTAGCGGCACGGAAGCCGATACGGCCTTGGCGTCGCACGATTTCGACTTGCTGATTCTCGATCTCGGTTTGCCCAAGATGTCCGGACTGGAAGTGCTGCGGCGCCTGCGCATGCGTAATTCGCGGCTGCCGGTTTTGATCCTCACTGCAGTCGATTCGGTCGAGCAGCGTGTCAAGGGACTGGACCTCGGCGCCGATGACTATATGGCCAAACCGTTCGCGCTATCGGAACTGGAAGCGCGGGTTCGCGCCCTGACCCGGCGCGGCGCCGGTGGCGGCCCTACGGTCATCAAGCACGGGCCCCTGTCCTTTGATCAGGTGGGACGCACAGCATATCTCAATGAACAAATGCTCGACTTGTCCGCGCGGGAAGTGGGTTTGCTGGAAGTTTTGTTACAGCGCACCGGACGGCTGGTATCGAAAGAACAACTGGTCGATCATTTGTGCGAATGGGGTGAGGAAGTCAGCAACAACGCCATCGAAGTCTATATTCATCGCCTGCGCAAGAAGATCGAAACGGAAGGCGTACGCATTGCCACGGTGCGCGGGCTCGGTTATAGCCTGGAGAAACCGTCCGAAGGCGCCGGCCCGGACACGTCGATCTGAAAGATTCCATGCCCTCCGAAAGTGCGTCCTGGGATTCCAAACTCGAAGCAAGCGAGCTTGCGACGGCGCTTGGCGCGGAGCCGGAAGAGCATATTCAGCGCTCGTTGTTTGGCGAAATTCTCGATTGGATGCTGGTGCCTTTGCTGCTGCTCTGGCCGATGAGTATTGCCATCACTTATCTGGTGGCGAAATCGATTGCCAATCACCCGTTCGACCGTGCACTCGAAGATCACGTTACCGTATTGGCGCAGCAAGTCAAGGAACGGGACGGCAAGCTGCTCATGGACTTGCCGAACGCCTCACGCGACATCCTGCGCGCCGATGACGTCGACTATACCTATTATCAACTGCGCGACACTCAAGGTGATCAAGTCGAAGGAGACCGCGATATTCCGCTGCCCGGCGATGAAGAGCGCGCGCCGGTCTGGGCCGTGCAAATGCGCAACGACAAGATCCACAACAGCGACGTGCGGGTCGCCTATCTGTACGTCAATCCGGGTAAGCTCAAAAGCGATGCAAGCCACGGCGGTTCGCACCTGGTTCTGGTGCAATTGGCGGAAACGCTGGACAAACGCGTCGAACTTGCCAACCAGATCGTCAAAGGTGTGATCCTGCCAGAGTTCATCATTCTGCCGGTGGCGCTGGCGCTGGTATGGTTTGCTCTGTCGCGCGGCCTGCTGCCTTTGGCAGAACTGCAGCAACGCATACGCCGCAGGCCGCCCGGCGACTTGAGCCCAATCGATTCCGGGCAGGTGCCGGAAGAAATTTCGCCGCTGGTGCGCTCCCTGAACGAAATGCTCGAACGCCTGTCGCAAAATATTGCCTTGCAAAAGCGCTTCATTGCCGATGCGGCGCATCAGATGAAAACACCGTTGGCCGGCATGCGCATGCAATCGGAACTGGCCTTGCGGCAAACCAGCGAGGATGAGATTCATCGCTCGCTTGTGCAATTGGCCAGGAGTTCGGACGCCGCAACGAGGCTGGTGAACCAGTTGCTGACCCTGGCGCGGGCTGAAAACCAGACACCTGAAGCCTACCCTTTCGTCGCCCTTGAATTGACTGAATTGGCGCGCGACGTCGTGCAGAACTGGGTCCAGGTTGCCTTTTCCAACCGCATCGATATCGGCTTCGAGCAGCCCGGCTACCCGCTAATGGTGCAAGGCAACCCGACCATGTTGCGCGAGATGCTCAACAACCTGATCGACAATGCATTGCGTTATACGCCCCAGCAAGGCAGCGTCACATTGCGGGTGCGCGGCGATGCCGACGAAAACCGGGCAATCATTGAGGTGGAAGACACGGGGCCGGGCATTCCGGCAGCGGAACGTTCCCACATTTTCGAGCGTTTTTACCGCATACTGGGCAACAACGCCGACGGCAGCGGTCTCGGTTTGTCAATCGTGCGCGAAATCGCACAGCAGCACAATGCTGAAATCGATGTGTTCAACAATCCGCGCAGCCACGATCCGAAATTTCCCGGCAGCCTGTTCCGCATTTCCCTGCGCATGGTACGCAGTTCCAACTACATCGAGGATCTCGGCTGAAATGAGATTTGATCCATCAGACCCGGCGCCTGCCCCAAGCGAATCGCGCGAAGCCGGTGATATACCAATCAGCGAATATTGGCGCAAAACGCGCCGCCTGACCTGGCAATTGATGTCGGTTTGGTTCGCCTTGACCTTTGGCTCAATTTTCTTTGCCCGCGAACTCATGGCGCTGCGTTTTTTCGGCTGGCCACTCTCCTTTTACATGGTGGCGCAAGGCGTGGTGCTGCTGTACACCGCGATCATCGCCCTATATGCATACAGGATGAAACGACTCGACCAACATTTCAAACGCGGTAACGCCAATGTTGACTAGATTTTCAGCAAAACTGACGCGCTACTACGCCTGGTATACAGCAGGCTTCGTATTTTTTCTGCTCGTACTATCCATCCTCGAACGCGAGGGATTTCCGCGCATCTGGATCGGTTACCTGTTCCTGTTCGCCACCATCCTGCTGTACGCGTGGATCGGCGTCATCAGTCGCACGTCGGATGTGTCGGAATATTACGTCGCCGGTCGGCGCGTGCCGGCTATTTTCAACGGCATGGCCACGGCTGCAGACTGGATGTCGGCCGCAACCTTCATCAGCCTGGCCGGCGGTCTCTATCTGCAAGGCTTCGATGGGCTTGCCTATATCATGGGCTGGACGGGAGGATTTTGCCTGGTCGCCATGCTGATCGCCCCCTACCTGCGCCGATTCGGGCAATACACGGTGCCGGATTTTCTCGCGGCGCGCTATGCCGGGCGCTACGGCGGCAATCTGGTGCGCATCCTGGCGGTCATTGCGATCATCATGGTGTCGTTCACCTATGTGGTGGCGCAGATCTACGGCGTCGGCCTGATCACGTCGCGCTTCACCGGTGTCGACTTTTCGATCGGCATCTTTCTCGGCCTGGCCAGCATCCTGGTCTGCTCTTTTCTCGGCGGCATGCGCGCCATTACCTGGACCCAGATTGCGCAATACATCATCCTCATGATCGCCTACATGATTCCGGTCGTATGGCTTTCCATGAAACATACCGACAACCCGATCCCGCCGATTGCCTATGGCAAGGTGCTGGCCAAGCTCGGCGCGCGCGAGCAGGAGTTGGCGCTTGATCCGAAGGAATTGCAGGTTCGTGCGATTTTCCAGAAACGCGCCGACGATCTCGACGCCAGGCTGCATAACCTGCCGAAATCCTGGGAAGAAGGTGGCGTAGACGCCAGACGGCGCGTCGAAGACATGAAAATGAATAACGCTTCCCTGATCGACATTCGCGCAGCAGAGCACGATCTGAGCAACTATCCGAAAGACCCCGACGAGGCCCAGCGCAAATGGGAAGACGCACGCGCCGTCAACCTGGCGCGGGCCGAGCCGGTCATGCCGCATGCAACGCCCTTCCCGGGCAAGGACCGCGCAAGCTCCAACGCCAAGCGCAATAACTTCATGGCGCTGGTGTTTTGCCTGATGATGGGCACCGCCGCGCTGCCGCATATCCTGGTGCGCTATTACACCACGCCCTCCGTGCAAGACACGCGCCAATCGGTTTTCTGGACGCTGTTTTTCGTGATGCTACTTTACATTACGATCCCTGCCCTGGCGGTGCTCGTCAAATACGACATCTACACGTCGCTCGTCGGAACCGATTTCTCCAAGCTGCCTTCGTGGGTCGCGTATTGGGCCAATGTCGACAAGATCAATCCGCTGGTCACCATTACCGATCTGAACCATGACGGCATCGTGCAACTTGGCGAGATTGTCATTGATGGCGATATCGTCGTGCTGGCCACGCCGGAAATTGCCGGCCTGCCCTATGTCATTTCCGGTTTGATTGCGGCCGGCGGCCTGGCTGCTGCGCTGTCGACCGCCGACGGCCTCCTGCTCACCATTTCGAATTCGCTCTCGCACGACATCTATTTCAAAACCATCGACCCCGGAGCGTCGACCCAGAAACGCGTCACGGTCTCAAAATTGCTCCTGTTGGTCGTGGCTTTGGTGGCGGCCTATGCGGCATCGATGAAGCCCGGCGACATCTTGTCGGTGGTCGGTGCGGCGTTCTCCCTCGCCGCCTCGACCCTGTTTCCTGCACTGGTGTTGGGCATTTTCTGGCGGCGCGCGAACCAACAAGGTGCAGTGGCGGGCATGATTGGCGGATTTGCCATGTGCGTCTATTACATGTTGCACACCAATCCGGCGCTCGGCGGCTCGCCCGCCAACCAATGGTTTCAGATTGCGTCGCTGTCGGCAGGCGTGTTCGGCGTGCCGGTCGGCTTTCTTACGATTGCGGCAGTCAGCCTGATGACGCCGAAACCGGATCGCCGTGTATTGGCATTGATCGACTACCTGCGTTCACCGGCATAAGGCCAATCCTCAACAACTGGCACAATCCTTGATACTATAGTTCTCGGTATGCCGACTAAGAACCCATTTCAGTAAGAAATGGGTTGTAAGCCTCAACAATAGCTTGCTACATTTACCTGAAAATCATCGCCATGCCAAAATTTTTTGATGAAATGTACGCCGATGCCGCGACCGGCAAGGTGCGCAGCCATTACCGGGAATTCGAAGCCTGGCTGGCCGAGCAAGCGCCCGAGACCATTGCCCACAAGCGCGCCGAAGCCGATCTGATTTTTCGCCGCGTCGGCATCACATTTGCCGTCTACGGCAATGACGCCGGCACCGAGAGGCTGATCCCCTTCGATATCATCCCGCGCATCATCACTGCAGCGGAATGGGACAAACTGGAAGCGGGCCTGGCGCAACGCGTCAAGGCGCTCAACATGTTCATCCACGACATCTACCACGACCAGAATATCGTCAAGGCCGGGGTAGTACCGTCGGAGCAGATTTTCAAGAATGCGCAATATCGGCCCGAAATGCAGGGCGTGTCGGTTGCCTCCGATATCTACGCGCATATCGCCGGGGTTGATATCGTGCGTGCCGGGGAGGGCGAATTCTACGTGCTGGAAGACAATCTGCGCGTACCGTCCGGCGTTTCTTATATGCTGGAAGACCGCAAGATGATGATGCGGCTGTTCCCGGAATTGTTTGCGCGATATCGCGTGGCGCCCGTGGCGCACTACCCCGACATGCTGCTCGACAATTTGCGCTCGGTGGCGCCGACCGGCGTGACCGATCCCACCGTTGTCGTCATGACGCCGGGCATGTACAACTCGGCGTATTTCGAGCACGCCTTCCTGGCCCAGCAAATGGGCGTGGAGCTGGTCGAAGGTCAGGATTTGTTTGTCGAAGACAATGCCGTCTTCATGCGCACCACGCGCGGGCCGAAGCGTGTCGACGTGATCTATCGCCGCATAGACGATGACTATCTCGACCCGCTCGCCTTCCGCCCCGATTCCTCACTCGGCGTACCGGGCCTGCTGTCGGCCTACCGCGCCGGCATGGTAACGCTGACCAATGCCATCGGCACCGGCGTGGCCGACGACAAGTCGATCTACCCCTATGTACCGGACATGGTCAAGTTCTACCTGACCGAAGAGCCTATCCTCAATAATGTGCCAACTTACCAGTGCCGCAAGAAGGAAGATCTGGCTTATACGCTAGCCAATCTGCCCAACCTGGTGGTGAAGGAAGTGCATGGCGCCGGCGGTTACGGCATGCTGGTCGGCCCGGCTTCAAGCAAGGCTGAAATCGAGGATTTCCGTCAGCGCGTGATTGCCAAGCCGGACGGCTACATCGCCCAGCCAACGCTGGCACTCTCGGCTTGCCCTACTTATGTGGACGCCGGCATTGCGCCGCGGCATATCGATTTGCGTCCCTTCGTATTGTCGGGCAAAAAGATATCGATGGTGCCCGGCGGCTTGACGCGGGTGGCGCTCAAGGAAGGCTCGCTGGTGGTCAATTCGTCGCAGGGCGGCGGTACGAAAGACACCTGGATTCTGGAGAAATGATGGATATCCATAACGGAGAACAAACGCTGTTCAAGGTGAAAAACCTTCGGGAGGAATCCGCATGCTGAGCCGCACCGCCGACCACTTATTCTGGATGGCACGCTACACCGAGCGCGCCGAAAATACCGCCCGCCTGCTCGACGTCAACGTGCAAACCGCCATGCTGCCGCAGTCGGCCGAAGCTGCCGAACACGGCTGGCGCGCCATGCTCAGCATCTCCGAACTGCATAACCGGTTCGACGAGAAATACGATGTGCTCACTGCCCGCGACGTGATTGACTTCATGGTGCGCGATCCGAGCAACCCTTCTTCGATCGTGTCCTGCCTGCGCGAAGCGCGTGAGAACGCGCGCGCGGTGCGCGGCACGCTGACCACTGAAGTGTGGGAGACGCATAATGCGACCTGGCTCGAAGTGCAGGACAGACTGCGCGGCAATCGCCTGGAACATGACCCAAGCCAGTTTTTCGAATGGGTCAAGTACCGCTCGCATTTGTCGCGCGGCGTGACGATCGGCACCATGCTGATCGATGAAGCGCTGTACTTCATCCGCCTCGGCACCTTCCTGGAACGGGCCGACAATACTGCCCGCCTGCTCGACGTCAAATTTCAGAACGTCCAGCCCTTGTCACAAAGCCAAAGCCAAAGCCAGACGCAGAGCCAAGGCCAGAGTCAGAGCCAACAGCAAAGCGGCCAACTAGGCGGGCTAACCCTCGACGCCGACACCCAGGTCGACTTTTATTATTGGGCAGCAATCCTGCGTTCGGTCTCGGGTTTCGAAGCCTATCGCAAGGTGTATCGCAACGTGATCACACCGGCGCGTGTGGCAGACTTCCTGATCTTGCGCGGCGACATGCCACGTTCTCTGCTGTCCTGCATGGAAGAAGTGATCGCCAATCTGACCAAGGTCGGCAACCAGGCATCAACCGACACCGAAAGGTTTGCCGGAAAACTGCATGCCGAACTGCGCTTTTCGCACGCCGACGACATCCTGCGCGAAGGCCTGCACGACTACCTGACCAAGTTCCTCGAACGCATCTACGAACTCGGCAACCGCGTCAGCCGCGACTTCCTTGTTCCGCTAGCCGCTTGATACCGGGAGGCTTATTTCCCTGCGAAATGAGCCTCCGCTTCCCGCTCGTGATTCACCTTGCCAAAGTTATCGGACGTCTTCCCTTCGCCTGCGTGTCAACGCCTTAATTCGTAATCGGTGGGGCATTAATAGCGCTGCATGTTTGCGGGGTGGCAGGCGGGCGCCTGCGCGAAAGTTCGATCATGCTGGTGGCGAGCCCGGCGGATTGGATTATGATTGACACTGGTCAGCTTGGGCGCGGTTGCCCACCACATTTGACTTCAGGCTCACTGCGCATGGAATTCGTCCACGTAGCAACCCCGAACAGCGAGCCCGAGATGGCCGTCATGGTCTGCCTCCTCGACGCCTACGGCATGCAACATTATGTGCACAATCGCGGCTTTGGCGGTTTGTATCCGGGAATGCCAATCGGGCAGTATAACGGCCGGCGCATCATGGTTGCCGCGCACCAGGCACAGGACGCGATGGAATTACTTGCTGCCTTCGCCAACGCACCAGTTGAATCCGATGAAGACGAAACTTAAATAATGACGGACCAGTGCGCTAAGGTGGAACCGGCAATGCGTCACCAGCGCAGCGGAGTGCGCCGCACGTTGGCGTGCCATATCAGAGGTGCATGCGTAAGCTGGATACGTCACGATGGATAAATTCCATCACGCCCCGGGTGCTGACCGCAGGGGCGTAGGTCGGAAAAGCACAGCGCCTTCCGACGTATGTATATCAATATTCTCATGCGTCGGATAACGCCTGCGGCTCATCCGACCTACGGCCCTTACAGTTGTGACGGCCTTGCTTGCGTTTTTTCTTTCTGTCTTCAAGAAATATCAATCATGGTATCCGGTGTTGCTTGCGTGTTTCGCGCATCGACTGCTCGCCAGCATTTTTGGCGTCACTGCAATGTACAACGACGAGGCAAGGATCAGCCTGTGGTTGGGATGGACGCCGCATCTATTGCCATTAATCGTCACAGGGTTATTGCTGTACCTTGCAATTCAAGTATCGAGGCGCCTCGGGTATGGATTACTTCTTAACTTTAAACTACTTGGCATCATCTATTTGTTTTTTCGCAGGCATCATTGCTCTTGATCTGGCGCTTCGTTAGCCGCTTAATATCCTTATCGGCTCATTTCCCTGCGAATGCGTCATGTCTGCCGCCCGCTATTCACCCTGTCAAAGTTATCAGCTGTCTTCCCCCACCCCGACATGTCAGCATCGCGGAGCGCGTGATTTCACGCCAGTAGATGCATTTCATAGTGCACCGCAATACAAATTGCGCGCATCGGCACGACAGCCGCAATCAATTTAAGGGGACGAACATGAACGCCAATACCGTGAGGCCGCGCCATGCGGGCCTGCCGCCTTTTTCCATCTGCTTTACTGCCTGTCTCGGGGCCGTTCTTGCGCTCAGCTCCCTTCAGGCCGCCGCCCAAGATGCACAAGTGATCGAGAATCCGCCTCTGCTCAAGGCAATTACGGCAGCCCAGGAAGCCAAGATTCTGCTTAAGGCGCCAAAGCGCCCGATGAACCTGATGACGTTGCCGAGCGCGGGCGAATTGGCTCCGGGCATCGCGCGCGAAGTCAATTTCGATCTCGATATCGAATACCACAACGGCTGGATACGCAATCCCGGCGCGGAAAACGCGGCGGCCGGCAAGGAAAAGTTCGAACCGGTGCAATTGCGCAGCTACGTGCAGGGCGACGGTAGTCCGGCAAAATCGATCCAGCCTTCCAGCTCCTGGGGCAAGGAGGAAGCGACCGCTTATGTGGCGCCGCAAATCGAGGCGTATCCGGGCCAAACCATACGCGTCACGCTCAACAACGATTTGCCCGATGACCAAACCTGCGTTGCACAGGGCGGCAGTGCCAACACGCCGCACTGCTTCAACGGCACCAATTTGCATTCGCATGGCCTGTGGGTGAGCCCATCGGGCAATAGCGACAACGTATTGACGGCAATCAGGCCTGGCGTGGGCTTTCAGTATGAATACAATATCCCCGCCACTCACCCTGCGGGAACGTTCTGGTATCACCCGCACCAGCACGGTTCGACCGCGCTACAGGTTTCCTCCGGCATGTCCGGTGCGTTGATCGTGCGCGGTACGCGTCCGCCAACCCCCGACGAAGACGGCGATATCGACACGCTGTTGAAGACGACGGCGGGCAAGGCATTCCCGGAGCGCGTCATGGTGTTTCAGCAGATCCAGTATGCCTGCCGTTTCCCCAACGACTATCCGGTTGCGGCTTTGCAAGGTAAGGTCAAAACTTATGCCAACGACCCGACTCCCGGTGACCCGGTCGATCCGAAGGACACGCGTTACAAGTGCGACAAAGGCGATATCGGCAAGATCGACGGCTACGATTTGTTCGGCCCCGGCAACTGGGCCAGTTCGGGGCGCTACACCAGCATCAACGGCGTGGTGCTGGGCAGGCTGGCCCACGCCAAGGCCGGCGCCATCGAACGCTGGCGCATGATCCACGCCGGCGTGCGCGATACCATCAACCTGAAAGTGCGCCTGCGCCGCGCGAATGCCCCGAGCGCCGTGGGATTGACAGCCGACAAGAGCGAACAATACGTCAAGGATAACTGCACCGGCCCTGACCTGCCGATACCGTTGATGGCAGCCGACGGCCTGACGATGAGCCATATCCAGATCCGCAAAAACGCAGTCTTCCAGCCCGGCTATCGCTGGGACGCGCTGATGGTTTTCCCGGAAGCGGGCGAGTATTGCCTGATCAATTCGCTCAACACCACCAGCACGGTTGACGGCGTGCTCGCCACCCGCCTGCTCGGCATCGTCCAGGTCGATGCGGGCACTTCGCCCAAGGAAGACACCGCCAAATACCTGCAACGTGAACTGATCGCTTCTGCCAAGGTCAATTTGCCGGGCAACGTGCAGCAAACTGTCATCAAGGGACTGGACGACAACCTGACACTCGCAAAGTTTGTGCCGCACCAGGACATACCGGACGGCGAATTGACCGGCAGCCAAACGCTGGTGTTCAATATCGACACCTCGCTGCCCGGTGCCACGCTGTTCGAGGTCAACGGCCACCCTTACGACGGCAACCGCATCGACCGCGTGCTGCCGCTGGGCGGGGTGGAGGAATGGACCATGACCTCCGGCCTGGCGAGCCACCCGTTCCATATCCATGTCAATCCCTTCCAGATCATGAAGGTGATTGCGCCTGACGGTACCGACGTCAGCCAACCGAATGCCAAGGACCCGGACGCCACCGACGACGAGTATGCCGGGCTGAAAGATGTGTGGAAGGACACAATCTGGGTCAAGAACAAGGGCGGCATGTATAAGGTGGTGGTGCGTACGCGCTACGAGCGTTACATCGGCGATTTTGTCCTGCATTGCCACATCCTCGACCACGAGGACCAGGGCATGATGCAAAACGTGCGGATCGCCTTGCCTGACGGGCATGGCGGCATCGCGCCGGCGCACCACTAAAACCACTTTTGCGCGAGGCCATCATGCTGTCGATTCGAAACGTTGGTGCTGTGCAGCACCATATACAATTGATCGCACTCGCATTGGCCGCGGCCTGCAGCCTGAGTTGCGCAGCTGCGGCGCAGGCCGCAGATTCGGCCAAGCCCGAGGTCGAATTGTTGGTACGCAGTTCGGCCGATTTCAAGGGGCATTACGATTATGTGAGTTGGGCGCCGGCCCCTGCACTCATCCGCGTGCGGCCGGCGGCCACAGGGTCGCAAGCGGCGAATGCGCTGGTAACTGTTGTGCTGACCAACGAAAGTGCGGCCGCCCCGGGCCGCGGCTACGTGAATTTTTCGTCCGATGCGCTCGCCTACCGCAAGGCTGTGGACGGCGGCGCCCCGGACCTCGACCGCATGACCATGTGGCTCAAGGCCGACGGCACGCCGCAGCCTCTGGTTGTTGCGGGTGCGTTTCCCCACTACAGCAGCAGCGACAAGGATGCCGCCATTGTTATCCACCTCGGTACGGCGGATGGGCCGGTGCTGGGTAAAACGCGCCTGATGGTGCGCGTGCGGCGCAACGAAGAAACGCTGAGCGCGGAAGAGAAACAGCGCTTCCTCTGGGCGCTGGCGGCGCTGCGTTTCCGCAAACACGGCAACGAGCCGGGCAGCATCTACGACTTCATGGTCAATATGCATGACGTCGGCGCGCGCGGCTTCTATTATCCGGCGGCCACCGCCTACCCTGATCAGGAACACAAGGCAGCGGGATTCTTGCCCTGGCACCGCGCCTTCCTGCTCGAACTCGAACGCGATTTGCAGGAGATCGATCCATCTGTGGCGTTACCGTATTGGCCGATGTACCTGACACCGGGCGGCCAGCCGGCTTCGGTATTCCACGCCGACTTTACCGGCAAGAATGCCGTGGTCGGTGGTAGCGACTTTTATGTGCCCGACCTGATCGGCTTCGACCCCGGCAATCCTCTTTACGGCTGGAGCACAAGCGCCAACGGCCCGCTGATGCGCTGGAGCGTGGACCGCACCCAGGTCGGCAATTTCAGCAAGCCCGGCGACCTGATTGAAGAAAGCCGCGCCAATCCGCGCAAGGGGCGCTACGCTTTCATCGCCGGATCGGTTGAGTCGAATCCGCACAATATCGGCCACGGCTGGTCTGGTATCTGGATGTCCAATTGCAGCATCTCGCCGTCGGACCCGATGTTCTGGCCCTTCCATACCTACTTCGACTGGCTGTGGGCCGCCTGGCAGCAGCACTACGGCCGTCTCAACGCGGACGGGAAGGACGTAGCCGACTATTGGCCGAATGATCATTATCAGGAAAATGGCGAGACCAAACAGATCCCGCTCGGCCACCACCTTCTCGATACAATGTGGCCGTGGAATGAAGAAAGCCAGCCCAAGCCGGTCGAGGTGTTCAATTCGCGTCGCCCGCCGCAACTTGTCGGCGGCAAATTTGCGCCTTCCGGCGCCGCCGGCCTATGGCCCCAACAGCCGGCCGCACCGACACCGGGTAACTTCATTGACTATGCCGGCTACACCGATAATGGCGACGATACCGGCGTCGCCTACGACAACATTCCCTGGTCACCGACCCAGGCAATGCCGCCCTTCCCCGGCAACAGCGCGCCCGATGCACAGGCGTTTGCTACCCTGCTCGATGTCGGCGGCGATGTCCAGGCACGCAGTGCCGCTGCGCATCGGGTCGATCTGGCACAGGCAGCGGATACCGACAAGCTCGCCGCCGTTGAAGCCATCGCACTGGCGCAGCAGAATGCGCCCGCCTTGCGACTGGCTGCACTGGAGTTGCTGACCCAGGTCGACACTGCCGCTGCCGTCGAAACCGCCTATCAAATGAAATCCGGCGGCAATACGGCATTGAAGCAGGCAATCGAAAACGTGCGGCACATGCAGATGTTCGCCAACCGTCCGCTCAATCTCGCAGGCGCGAGCAATGTTGGGGCGAACGAGGACGAGGCACCGGCACCGGAGGCACCCACGCTCGACAAGAAGATCTACGCCAATGCGAGAAATGCCGTGCCCGACAACGACCCGGGCACTGTAGCCGGGCTGACGGCCGAGTTGGATAAATTTTTGGCCAATCCCCATGCCGCAGTGCGCATCCTGCCGCAAGATGCGGTCGCCTTCATTGCGGCGACTAATGTACTCGCTGTCCGGCACAACGCGCATTCGCACGCGATGATGGGTTCTGCTGCTTCAGATTTTTCGCGGGAGAAAACCATCGCCACGCTGCGCCGCCTGGTCGCGGCACGCCCAACCAGAGTGGCGCCGGAAATTGACTGGTGGAAGACCAAGGCACTGGCTGCCATTGCGCTGGGCTGGGATCGCAGCGCGGCATCGTCGCGGCTGGTTTTGCATCTGGCAAGCGATCATGCCGCACCGGTGGAAACGCGGGCCTCGGCTTTGAATGGCTTGCGCAGAAACGATCCGGCTGCGTTCGAACGTATCGCGTTTGTCCTTGCCGCAGACCGCAACACGGATGCGGCGCTGCGGGCCAACGCCATCGCGGCGGTGGGAGCGTACACGACCGACCATGGGGTGACGCTGACACCGGCCGACCGCGCCAGGCTCGGTGCTGCGCTCGGCAGGCTCGACAGGCAGGATTTGCCGCCCCAGGCACGCGCAGCGCTGGCGACCACCAAGAAGTTGCTTGCGCTTGCCAATAACTAACAAGGAATCGCATCATGGCCGCCACATTCCAGCAAGTACAAGACATTCTCAACACGCTCGCCGACACGCAAGACCCGAACGCGCGCGACCAGGTTTATGGCCGGCACGACGCGCAAGCCCGCTTCAGTTGGGACGATGAAAACGCGTTGCTCAGCGCCGTCGCCGATCCGCGCGGCTCGCCCACGCGCCTGATCCCCTATCTCGACTATTCGAAGCTGACACCGGACGAGGTCAAACAGAAGTGCACGATGCTGAAGATGCTGATCGCCCAGCCAGGCAGCGCGACGCCGGCAATGCCGAGGCTCAGACCCGGCACCAACCGTCGTTATGCAAGGCCTGATGAAATCGACCTGATCGTGGCGTGGCTGCAGACGCTGCCCTACCCTCGCGCCGATGTGGCTGCGCAAGGGTAGGCCACGACAATTAAAACATCGGGCCGCAGCTGGCTGAATCGGTCCATGTCGAACCGCAGAGATACAGCGTGATATTGGCGTTGTAACCGTATTCCTGCCCAAGTTGCAGATATTGGTTAACGTTAATGCGTCCGGCCACGTACTGGTTGGTGACCGTCGCCGTCACGGCTTGCGAATACGGCACGCTCGATTGCGTGGTGCCGCTGACCGTGCCCGACGGCGAACTCGATCCGGCCGAGTTGACCGCTTCGACATAATAGCTATACGTGGTGGAGGCATTGAGGCCGCTATCTGTGTAGCTGGTGGAAGTACTGGTCCCAACGCTGACCCCGTTGCGGAAAACGCTATAACTTGCAGCCCCGGCACTGGCACTCCAGCTCAGGCTGACACTGCTGCTGGTCGTGCCTGACACGGCAAGCCCGGTCGGTGCAGCCGGGATCGTGCCGCCTCCCCCGCCACCGCCGCCACCCGTGCCGCCCTTGAACCCGCTGGTGATCTGATTGACCATCTTGACGATGGCGGTGACTTGCACGCCCGGTTTTTCGTCAAAATTGCTGCCATACCAGCCGACCCAATCCCAGCAACCGTTCGGGTTCGAAAGCGAACCATTTCCGGGGGTGGAGTGGCTGCTATTGTCGGCAATCGCTTGCGGATAGAGCACGATGATGTTGTTGGTATCGGCCCAACGGTTGTATCCGGTATTGTTGATGAACTCCATGCTGATGCTGCCATGGCTTTGCAGACAGCCGTGCAAGGCCACATGCACCTTGCAGGCGGTGCTTCCGCTAGCGCAACTGGCCGGCACATACAGGTACCCCGTCGTATCCATGCCGTTGCCCGATGCGACGAACTTGGTCTGGTCGAACGACACCACGCTGCCTCCCAGGGTGCCGGTGTTGGGCGCGTTCAGGCTGCCGTACATCCATTGCAGCACGGCGCCCGCACCGTCATAGCTGCAATTGCTGATATAGGGTGAAACCGAACTGCTGCAGGAATTGTCGCCAGAGCCGGCGAAATTGGTCGGAAAGGTGTGTACCGCGCCGCTGCTGGTCACATACGATACGTTGGCCGCCGTGTAATAGGTCGATAACTGGCTTTTCAACTGATTCATCACATTAGGCCCGACGGTGGTGTCGGCGCTGCCGGTCCAGAGATAAATCTTGCGGTTAGCCAGATTGGCGGTGCTGTCTTCGTTGGACGTGCCGCTCCAGCTCTTGAGGTTCGCATTGGGGCCGGTGATACTGGGCGTCTGGTTGTACATGCAGGATGTGTAGCTTTGGGCACGCGCGCAATCGACCGGGCCGCCGGCAAATACGCCGAAGCCGGCCTGGAAGGTCGAAGAGTAGGCGACGCCGAGCTGCGCCGCCATGAAGCCGCCGGACGACAAACCGGAAACCGATGCGGAAGCGGGATCGGCGTTATACGCCTGCAGTGCCGATTGCGCCTGCGCAGCAAGGCAACATGAAAACAGAATCGCGGCGCCGAATGTGCGTCCGGCAAGCGAAGGGATTGAGCGAGCTTGAACCATGAGCGTAGTCTCCTATAAACATATTTTTAATTTTGGCCAATTCCAGACAAACCGTTCGGCGCAACAGCACAGACGAACACCGGCCTGTCCTTCACACTGAACATTTTTCAATAGCATGAATATCCATCGGCGCCCCATCGCGAAGCGCCGAAAAACAATACGGAAGTGCCTGGTCAATAACTCAAGACTTGACCCTGATGCAATGCGGGATCGCTACTGCGACGGACGAGGAAGTGTCATCAATTGTGGTCTCCTGTTGTTATATGAATGTCTCTTTGAGGCACAATCATCATAAGACAATTAAATGAAAATGAAAGGGTGCCAGTATTTATACGGTGTCCATGAATGTCTCCACTACCACGTCCAATTACGCCTCCACATCGGCGCCGGCTCCAGTGCCGTTCAATTTCAGGTTGCGCGTTGCTGCGCTTTTGTCTACCGTAAAAATACTGGCTCGCTAAAATCGCGCATTTTCAGCTATGAAAAATCGCTAGGCGGGGGCATGATCTAGCCATGGAAGATGCAAGGTGCAATTGCCATTGGAAAATGAATTCGAGTCCGCGCCGGCGTCTTGTCGAAATCCGCTACACGGGCCGTATAATTGTAAATATTCAAACACTCTGAACTGATCCACTTCGCCGCCCATGACTGAACGTATCTCCGGCAAGCCGGGCTCCCGCAATTTGCCCAATGAAGCAGGTATCGATCTGCCAAAAAAAGTCGACGGCGCGACCGAGTTGCGCGCACTGCTCGACCGGTTCGGTGCGGAGATTGAAAAGCTGGGTCTGGTGGACGGCTACCTGATCAACCTGCGCGACGCCGCATCGGAATATCTGGTGAGCCAGAAAGTGCACCTGACGCCGGAATTCCATAACCTCGAAGAAACCTACTACCGCTACAAGGTTGCGCTGTCGGGTGATGCATTGAACCTCAATGCACGCGCATTCCATGGCCGCGGCATTGTGCAATGCAATGCGACCAACGGCAGCGAAATCGAGAGAAACCTGCTCCAGCTATGGAAATTGCATGAGATTGCTGCCATCGCCATTTTGGACGATGCCGATTTCAATAAAACCCCGCTTGGCACGCTGCTGCTGCTCAAGCAGGACGGCGCAATCGGCGAAAACGTTTTTGTCGCAATCGAGCACCTGATATCGTCATACCACGCGCCGCTGCAACTAGCCTTGCAACGTTCCTACCTGCAGGAACACAACGATTCGGCAACCCTGGAACAGTCGCGCTTTCTGCAGTTTGTGGTGGAACTGAACAATCTGACGTCAACCGAAACGATCTACCAGGTTTTTGCCACCGAAATGTTTCGCCAGTTTGCCTTCGATGGCATGGGATTTTTTTTGCTGGAAGGCGACATGCTGGTCAACAAACGTGTGGAAGCTGCCGACCCGCACTACGATGATATCAGCGCAGCATGGTCGGACTACCTGCGTCTGAATCCCTACGCGCTGGACGCGACCGACGGCGGTGTTTCGCACACCTTCCTGAAAAATATTCCTCTGGTGTTTCACGATGTGCAAAGCATCATGGGGTTGCCGATGTCGGTCAAGGATCGCGGTTCGCTCAATATTCTGCAAACGCCGCGCACCCTGCTGTTGATTCCGATTTGCGATCAACAGCATGCAGTCGGCGTACTGGCATTCTTCAGCCTGTCGCAACCGGTGGAAATCGCAGAAGGCGAATTGCAAACCATTCTGAAACTTGCTTCATATTTCGGCAAAGCGATCCGCAATATCAACGACCACCTGCTGTCACAGGGCTGACGTTCGCTTCTTGCAATGGGTTGCCGAGACGCCGGGGGAAGCGTCAGAATGCGGCTTTTTGCAGGCGGTAAACCAACTCGCTGGAATTGGCTGCAGAGAATTTTCTCATCAGGCGGGAGCGGTGCATCTCGACAGTGCGCGGGCTCAAGCCGATTTGCCGCGCGATCAATTTGCTGGTCTTGCCATCGATCAGCAAGGCCGCAATTTCGCGTTCGCGCGGTGTCATTTCAGCCGCCACCGTGCGCTTGCTGCTGAGATCCTCGAAAGACCAGATCGCGGAGGCATGCGGGTCTTCTCGCTGCAACGTGTTGCCGCACACGTGGCACCAGAATAATTCGTCGCTGGCGCGTTTCATGATGCGCTCGTCGGCATAGCAGCCGTTCGCGCTCATGGTCGGCAACATGTTATGGCCGATGCGGTTGAATTCGTCCACAGTGGGATAGAGTACGCAAAATGATTTGCCGATCAGGGCCTCGCGCTGATACCCGAACATCTTGGCGAGCGCTTCATTGCAGGCCTGGATAACGCGATGGCGCGAAATGCACATCCCTATCGGAGCGTGCTGAAAAATGAATTCGTAATCGATTGCCTGCATTGCATCCATGAATTCTGCCTATCCGCTACGACCCGTTTGCGCTAGCACCGTAGCCTGATACTCTACACAAAGACGCATCGCTTCGTAAAGTGAAAGCAATAATATCAGGTCGATTATCGACCGATTAGGGCATCGGTGTTTGCAACCCATGCCAGGCTGTGTCGCCCCCGCGACGTTCTACGCGTATGCTGTACCGCATCAATTTCCTGTGCTCGCCGACGACCTTAACAGCCGACAATCTCGCAAAATTTGATATGACGCAATGGCCCTGCGAATATTGCATCATGCAAGTATTGATCTGCAATTGCATACGTATCGTTCATCGCGCAGATTTGATTTGCCGTATCAAACTGCGGGTACGCAATTTCCCCACAACGCCTGCCGGCAGGAAATATACCGAGAGAATGAACAATATCCCCAGCCAAAGCAACCACCGATCCGGAGAAAAGAAAGCCGACAGCGGAGGCGTACCTTGCGTGGCCTCGGCAACATGCGCCATCAAATCTTCCAGATAGCTTTGCGCCAGAATAAAGATCGCCGTGCCGCACACGGCGCCATACAGGGTGCCCATGCCGCCTATCACCACGATCAGCAGAATATTGATCATGATCTCGAACGACAAGGTGGTTTCGGCGCCGTTATAGCGCAACCAGAGCGCGAGCAAAGCGCCGGCCAGCGTGGCGAACAGTGCGGCCAGCACGTTGGCCGCGGTGCGATAGATCACCGTGTTGTAACCGATTGCCTCGGCGCGAAACGCGTTCTCGCGGATCGCTTGCAATACTCGGCCGAACGGCGAATTCACCACGCGCAACATGGCCAGGAACAAGAAAACGGTGGCCGCGAAAATCAGGTAATAGGTCAGTATCCGGCCATCGATGGAAATGCCGAATACTTGCGCATCGAAGGGTTGGTAGCTTGGCGTCAAGACTTCCGGGACGGTGAAATTGAGACCGTCTTCACCGCCGGTCAGTTCAGACATTTGCGAAGCGAGCGTCTGGAAGGAGAACGCCACAGCGAGCGTGATCATCGAATAAAAGATTGCCCGCACGCGCAGAGAAAACAAACCAATCACCAGCGACAGCACGGCCGAGAGCGCCAACGCAGTCAGCGTGCCGTAACACAGGCTGCTCCAGGTCGGACCATAACGCGTGCAGGCAATGGCCACGCCATATGCCCCGATGCCGAAAAACATCGTGTGGGCGAACGAAACGATGCCGGTATACCCGAGCAACAGGTCGTAGCTCGCCACCAGCGTGATGAAGATCAATATCTTGGCCGCCACGTTGAGCGCCTTGGCACCCGGAAAGGCGAAAGGCGCAAAGGCAAGGCCGACCACAATTGCCAACAGCAAAGCCGTGAGCAGGCGGCTGCGCGGATGGTCGTTGGATAAGAGTGCGATCATTGTGTTCCTATCTGTCACTCATCGGGAAAAGCCCCTGTGGCCGCCAGGCCAGAATCGCCACCATCAACAGGATGTTGGAGAACAGCGCAACCTTCGGTGCGAGAAAGCCGGCGTAGTTCGCTACCAAGCCCATCAGGATCGCACCGAGGAAACTGCCGGAAGTCGAACCGAGCCCGCCGATGATGATGACCATGAAGATGATGACGTTGACCTGGGCGCCCATCTGCGGCGTCACATTTTGCTGGTACAGCCCCCACATCACGCCACCAAGACCGGCCAGCGCTGAACCGGCGACGAAAACGCCGATGAACAGCCGCTTGATGCGATAACCGAGGCTCTCCACCATCTCTCGGTCCTGCACGCCGGCGCGCACCAGCAGGCCAAGCTTGGTCCGGTTCAATACCAGGATCAGGAACAGGTACACGGCCACGCCGACGACCAGCGCCAGCAGTCGGTATTTTTCTACTGCAGCATCACCGAATAGCAATGAACCGCTCAAGGTAAAAGGCAGAGGCAAAGCCATTTGTTGCGCGCCCCAGATCATCTTGATCAATTCCTCGCCGACCACCATGCCACCCATTGTGATGAGGATTTGTTTCAGGTGCTGGCCATACACACGGCGTATCAGCAGGCGTTCAAATATCAGGCCGGCCGCGCCGGCCACCGCCATTGCGGCCAAGGCAGCCAATCCCAGTGCGGCCAGATTCAGCGCAAGGCTATCCGCAGCCATCCACTCGGGCAAGGCGCCAAGCACCGTGACTGCAACAAAGGCGCCGAGCGCAATGAAAATGCCGTGGCCGAAATTGAACACATCCATCAAGCCGAAGATCAGCGTCAGGCCTGATGCGATGATGAAGATGATCATGCCCATGGCCAGCCCCGCTATGGAAAGCGTGAGCCAGGTCGACCCCGACCCGATCAGGAAATAGGCCGCCGCACCGAGAACCGGCACGAGCAACAAAGGCAGCCAGTCAACACTTCCAAGGAGGCGCGACGATTTGCCGGTCTGTAGCGATACGCTCATTCTCGTTCCATTTTCTTTTTGGGCGCCCATTACTGATGCGCGGCCAGGCTCAAGCCCAGTAGCCGTGTCTGCAATTCTTCGTCGTTGGCAAGCGCCGCCATCGAGCCGCGATGCACGATGCGCCCGTTGTCCATCACCGCCACGCTATCGCCCAACTGTTTCGCGAAATTGAAATTTTGTTCCACCAGCAGGATAGTGGTATCGGTCCGCTTCAATTCGCGGAAGGCGGCGATCATGTTGGCGATGATGGCCGGCGCGAGGCCCTTGCTCGGCTCGTCGATCAAAATCAGCTCGCGCGGTTCGACAATGGCGCGCGCCACTGCCAGCATCTGCTTTTGCCCGCCCGACAGTTTGCCGGCCGGGTGCTGCCAGAACTGCTTGATGGCCGGGAACAGGCTGAATATCCATTCCAGTCGCTGCGTGTCGATATCGCTTTCCCTGCGCGCCTTGCGTGCGGCCAGCACCATGTTTTCGCGCACCGTGAGATCGCCGAAGATTCCCATGTTTTCCGGCACGTAGGCAATGCCGCTGCGCGCCAGGT
>DATBQE010000043.1:0-13008 GCA_036561005.1 Burkholderiaceae bacterium
TTGCCGAGCTACAGTGTCAACCTGCTATTTATTACAGGTAGGTTGCCCATGAATTTCCGGTTTCTTGCAGGAGTGTGAAAATTCGCATTCCCACAAATCCTTTTCTGCGCGAATTCGTGGCATTGCGCTTTACATTGCGGAAGACCAGGTACATTTTCTTACGCACTAAGACTTACTCATTTCATAAATAGGTGCCGGATGCATTTCCATTAGAAAGGGCGCGGGCAAGGCGTGCGAGGCGACTCGTAGCGGGGCTACGAGCAAGGTCGGTGACCCCGAGCGAACGCGGCCGGCATTCGTTCTCATGGAAGCCCGGCGGGAACGGTTTATTTGTACGTCGCCGGTTGTGCGGGCCGGCCCTGCGGCGCTTGCAAAGGGGCCACCCTGTGCGGCGCGACGGGGAATTCCCGCTTGCAAGCGGGAATCGCTTCGCAAGCGAGGGACAGTACCCTCGAATTCCCTGCCACACCGCCTGGCGCGACATCCCACACGATCATTTTCACAGGCGCCTATTCATGAAATGTGTTCTAGTGTCCTGAGTCATTAATTCGTTAAACAATCTAATGTGGCGAAATCGGCGCGAGACAAGGAACAAAGCACAGCGAGGCCGGAGCCTCGCGCGCATTTGTGACGCAGTATCGCGTTGATTCTCGCCATATTTTTGTAACGAATTAATGACTTAGGACACTAACCTTTCATAGTTTCAACCATCTCCACGAGTGCACGGCGGTCCACTTTTCCGGAACCCGTGCGCGGAATCCTGCTGACGAGAGTCACACTTCTTGGAATATGAGACGAGCCTAGCGCGGAGCGAATGTGGCGCAGAGCACTACCCTTGTCGAATTCCCCGCCAGCTCTCGAAACCACGTACGCATGCGGCGCCATGCCCAGCACCGGATAAGGCCGCGCGAGAACGGCTACTTCCTTTACCGTCTCGAGCTCAAGCAAGGCTGCCGCGATGGCAAGGCAACTGACCTTGTTTCCCGCGACCTTGAAGACATCGTCGGCACGACCGCTCAGTGACACGCTGCCATCGTCATTGATGTCCCCAACGTCGCCGGTTCGGAAAAATCGTTCACCATTGGCAGATATCGAACGTTCCGGGTCGCCGATATATCCATCGAACAGAAATTCCCCCTGCACCGCCAGAATCCTGTCGGAATCGTTTGGCGTCGCAGGAGGGACATAGGACACGGCCAGCCCCCGGATTGGGCGTCCCACCGTGTTGGAACGTTCCCGATTCACGTGGCGCACACAAAGGCGGCCGGCGACTTCGGTAAGCCCGTACGCGATAATCACATCCAGGCCTTGGCGCATCAGCCGTTGCGCGAGTTCCTCCCGCATGTAGTCGCCCGACGACATCAGCCATCTGAGATGTGGGAATGCCCTCTCCGGGCTTCCCGATTGTTCCATGAACTCTGCAATCCAGCGTGCCTGCAACGGAGATCCGCCATACGCCGTGCAGCCATGACGCGCAATCAGTTGGCAAAAGTCCGACTGCATCAAAGTGCGCTCGAAGCCGAATACTTCCGTACCGGCCAGCAAGCCAACCAGGACGTGGGACAGTGCGCTGACGAAGCGGAAGGGAATGACGAACAGTAACCGGTCTCCCGGCCGCAGGAAGATTCGTTCCCGGGTTGATAATGCGTTGCCGAGAATTGCGCCATGCGACAGCACCACGCCCTTCGGCTGCCCTGTGCTTCCTGATGTAAAAAGAATCATCGCCGTTGCGCCGGCAGGCAATGGCGTGGCCGGCACCTCCGGCTGAACGCCCAACCTGGATCGGTCGATCATCTCCAGCCCCAAGCTGGCCAGACCCTCACATTGAGCTGCAGCGCAGAGCAATCTCCGAGCCCTGCTCATTTGCGCAATCCTGCGCAATTCTTCCAGGTTGTTTGCCGCTTCGATGGGAACGGCAATCGCACCCATGCGCCAAAGCGCAAACACGTCGATCCAGAAATCATTGCCGCGCCCCGTCGCGACAAGCACGGCGTCACCTTGAATCAAACCGGAGGCAGAAAATATGTTGCATTGCCTGACAACCAGTGTTTGAAAGTCTTCGATTGTCAAAACCGTCCCGTCGCAACACAGGAATGGCGCTTTGGGCTGTCTTTCGGACAATTCTTCGAACAGAAATGAAGTGATGTTGCAGGCGGTTTTCAATTCCTGGCTCCTCTCTCGACATTACGCGCACGCACTCGCAAAGGCCGTTTTTTGCGCAGAAGTTTTGCAGCGACATCACGCGGACAATGATTTTTGCATCGCAAGAGTAACACTACTTCAACTTCAGAAACCTTCGCGGCCGAGCAAATTTTCGATTTGATTTTGCGACGGATAGACCGTCCACGTGGGCCATTGCAGAGAAATTCGCCATCCGCCCGGCGCGTCACAAATACGTCATGCCATTGCAATCAAAACATCACATTTGCGCCATCAAAGCGTCACGCAGTTACCATCGATTCATCAAATTTCGCCGAAATTTCTCTGCTATATTTCGTTGCACATCACGGAACCCTAGTGTCGCTATTTGCAGTGATATTTTTCGCTAAAATTTTTCGAAAGTAGCTATGCATAATTTCATAAGCAAGCTTAGCCTACCTGTGCGGACCACCAAACCCCGTCGATATGGCCTGACTCTGGCAATTGATACGGGTTGTCCATTCAATTATTTTCGGGATGTGGTGGAAAGCCATTCAAGCCTGATCGACTACGTCAAATTTGGCTGGGGAACCGCGCTCGTCACCGATTGCATTGAACGAAAGATCGACACCCTGCACGAACAGGGATTCAATTTTCTGTTCGGCGGCACCCTGTTTGAGAAATTTTTTGCGGCCGACGCCTTCTCGGACTACCTGGCTCTTTGCACGCGTTACAAGGTCCGCGCCGTGGAAATTTCCTCCGGGTCGATTTCCCTGACGAACGACGAGCTGTCCTATGCCATATCGCGCTGCCGCGATGAGGGTTTCGCCGTCTTTTGCGAGATCGGGAAAAAGGGCAGTGAAAATTCGAGCGCGATGTCTTCGCAGGACTGGATCGATGAGATCGCGGTCGCCAACCGCGCCGGCGCGGACTATATCGTGCTGGAGGCCCGTGAATCAGGCACCGGAGGAATCTTCACCACCAAGGGGGATTTGCGCGAAGGCCTGCTGGACAATATCCTCGACGCGGGAATCGATCAGACGACACTGGTTTTTGAAGCGCCCATGCGACATCAACAGGCCTATTTTATCCGCAGATTCGGGCCGGACGTCAACCTGGCCAATATCGCCCTGGCGGACCTGGTTTCCCTGGAGACCCTGCGCCAGAATCTGCGTTTTGAAACCTTCGACATGGTCACCTCGTAAAGCCAATGCATCCCATCATTCACCTGGCGATTCCATGCAGGGATCTGGACGAGACGCAGAATTTCTATAATTCGCGCCTCGGCTTCAAATTGGCACGCCGCTACGACGACAGGGTAACCTTCGATTTTTTCGGTGCGCAACTGGTTTGCCACCTGGCCCCGGAAAAATGCGATTCCAGCCCCCAGTTCTATCCCAGGCATTTCGGCGCCACGTTCAGCGGCCGGGACGAATTTCTCATGTTCCACAAGTTGATATTGGAACGCAAGGTTCCCCTGTATGTCGAGATCAGCGATCGCTTTCAGGAAATGGTTGAACGCCATCAGTATTTTGCCATTACGGACCCGTCCAACAACGTCCTGGAATGCAAGTACTACGAAGACAAACGAATGATTTACTGAGAACCCGTTTCGAAATGAGCAGATTCGGCCCGACTGGATGCCTGGTCGCTTTGCCGCCTTGGAGGTATTTGAGTTGAACAATGACACGCTTGCCCTGGAGGCACCGTCTCCAAGCCTGGTCATGGAAGTCAAGACGCTATTGTCGGATGAACTTGGCTTGCCGACAGACATTTCGGAGTCCGAAGGTATATTCAGCGGCGGCCACCTGCAATCGATTGATGTCGTGACCATCATTCTGCTCATGCGGGAAAAATTCGGCGTAGTCGTACGCCCGGAGGCAGTGAATCTGCAAAATTTCGATTCGATTTCCTTGATCTCGCAAATGATCGAGCGGGAGACGTCGAAATCAGGCACGGAAAGTATCTGAACCATGCAAACCAATTCACGCCCCAATATTTTTTTGTACCCCGGCATCGGCAGTCAACGCGCCGGGATGGGTATCGAGTTGTATCGTACCTTCCCCGTCTTTGCGGAAAAGGTTGACGAAGCGCTCGGATGTTTGCCTGATGAAGCGGGCAAAGCGGCCATGTCCCATTTTTTTGTCGGCATGCCGGCATCAAGCCGCCCGAACGCACCACCAACTCCGATGGCCATCACCCAGCCGGCCCTTCTTGCCTTTGAAGCGGCTTATACTGCGCTCCTGGAGAGCTGCGGCGTCGTCCCAGCCGCGATGATCGGGCACAGCCTCGGCGAACTATCTTGCGCGACGGCAGGCGGCTCCTATAGCTTGTCGGAAATCATGACAGCAGCACATAGCCGGGGCAATTTGAGTGACAAAACCGCGCCTGGTGCCATGCTGGCTGTTTTCAAGTCCTCCGCCGCCTTGCCGACGCTTCTTCCGGAACTTGACTTTGAGATTGCACTCGACAACGCCCCCAATCATTGCGTCATTGCCGGGAGTGACACCACCATTCGCCGCGCCGCGCAGCAGCTCGAAGACATGGAAATCCGCTCACAAATGATCGACGAACGGTTTGCTTTCCATTCGAAACTGCTGGACCCCGTGCTCGACGAATTTCGCAAAGCGACCAATCATATCCAGGCGAGGAAGCCGGCGGTGCCTTACATTTCAGGCCGCACGGGCACCTGGGTCACCTATGATGAAGTTAGCAAAGGCGACTACTTCGTCTCGCACCTGCGGGAGAAAGTGAATTTCAGATCCGGAATTGCAAATCTGGCGCGGGAATATCCCAATGCGCTTTTTTGGGAAACGGGCCCGGGCGCAACTTTGTCATTTTATGTTTTGATGCAAATTTTCCCGCCAATCGAAATCGTTGCACCCTTGACGAAATTAGACGGACAACACGCGATTCAAGGCACAATCAAGGCACTTCGCACCGCAACCGGGCGGGCCCCTATCGTCAACGAACTGGCTGCCCAGGCATCGACGCCTTGACGCTTGCCGGACTTCAGGCGGTACCGCGCGAGCGCGGCGTCAGGCATGTTTCGCAGGAAAGCGCTGATTGATCCAATCAGCGATCAGCGTCATTGCGGCAGGCGCAAACGTCTCCTCAAGGTCGGCATACTCACCCAGTGCACCTGTGTGCGCAGTCTGGAACATGTGGTTCAGGCCAGGCAGTTCGACAACCGTGGCGTCGGCATTGGCCGACAAGGCACGCCGGATTGCCGCCAGGTTTTCCGCAGCCGGCACCTGCTGATCCAGGGAGCCGTCCAAGGCCAGCACCGGAATGCGCAGGCGGCGCAAATTTTCGTCCGGATGATACTTGATGAAGTAGCGCATCCACGGGCCGGAAAATTCCGCCACCACCGCGTCGCGCTGCCCGGGCTGCACGCCTATCGCTGCCAAGGCATCAGGCGTCAGCGCCTTGTCCAGGTCGGTCTTCAAATCGCGGCCGGGAGCGCCATTTTGCACCATGCGTATCAATTCCCGCACCACTGGTTCAGAATGGTTGATGGCCTCTGGCGAAAACCCTTGCGAGAGCCCTTCTGCGCGACGCTGCGAAAGAATTAATTTTTCGGTATCGGTACCGGGTCCGGCCAGCATGACAAGAAACGCCGCGTCGTGATTACTCGCGGCCGCAATCTGGCCGATCATCCCGCCTTCACTATGCCCGACGAAACCGATTGCCTGTCCGTTGATTTCCGGCCGGTTGCGCAAGAAACTGAAAGCGGCATTGGCATCGGTAGCAAAATCGGCCGAGGTGGACTGGTCGAAGTTTCCGGTCGATGCAGCGAATCCGCGATCATCGCAGCGCAGCACTGCAATACCGTGCCGTGTCAGGAAATCAGCCAGTACCGCGAATGGTTTGTGGCCGTACATGGTCTCGTCACGGTCCTGCGCTCCCGATCCGGTAATCAGTATTGCGGCGGGGAATAAACCCAGCCCCGAGCCCGGGCCGTGAGGCTCACTCAATGTGCAGGTCAGAACGACGCCACTCGCCAACGCATTTGGAATCGAGACATCCTGCGAGCTGTAGCTTGCTGGCGGCAACGGCCATTGCGAGCGCAGATGCTGGCTTGTTTGTGCCGCATCGCGCTTAAAGTTGACGTCGGTATCCGGCTGGCCCGGGCGAGACCAGGTGCCGCCAAAAGACTGCTGCGCGTCGTCAAGCTGACCCGAGAACTGCGCACCGACCGCCGGGATGTGAAAGCGGATGGCGCGGCCATTATGCTCGAACTGGTCGACGGGAAGATCGTAGGCGCCCAAATCCGGTGAGTCGAGCCGCACATGCGTGCCCAGCTTATCGGTCGTCACATGCAAAATCAGGCGAAGGTCCCGGTCGTTGCGCTTTAACTTTCCGCTCCACTGCCCATCCAACCCGGCCACAATCTTTTCCGGCGCCGGCGCGCCGCGTTGCAGCGTCAGAGCAAGGCTTACCCCTTGCTGATACTGGCCGGTCCAGGCTTGGTCTTTTTCGCTCCAGGTTGCGTCAACCGATGCCCCGATCGACGGCACGCGAAAGCGCAACTGGCTGTCGCTGGCCTCGATGGCACCCAACGGTATTTTTTGACCGGGTGCCTGGCTGAGACTTTCAAAATCGCCACTGAGGGTGCCCGAAGAACCACGGTTTATCCGTATCAGCAGGGTAAACTTTCCCCCAGGCGTGACCAGGTCACCATGCCACTCGCCAACGGCATGATCTTGTGCAAGGGCCGGAACGGCATATCCAGCAAGCATTGAAAAAAGAAGGACGAGCAATAGCGAACGTAATGTTATACGCATGTGTTCTCCAATGTTGATTGAGGAAGGTCGGAATGATGACGCTTCGTGCCGAAATTCAATACGAAGCGAATGATCCCTCAGATTGAACTCGGGTTGAAATTCATGAACGGTTTCGTCCCAGCCACACCCATAGATGGCGAGCAAGGACAATCAGAAATGTCGTGCCCAGCAAACTCATCGCCACGGTATTGGCTTGGGCTATCGGCACGACAATCCACGCCACGACGTATGCCACTGCGCCAATGACCAACGTCCAGCCGGTGAACCTACGCAGCGCCTGTTCCCGCGCCGGATCGCGCAGCCGGGGCAAGGGTTTCAACAACTTCGGCACAGCGTTGGCATAGTAGGCGGCGAACAGGCCAAGCAATATTCCGAAAAGCCGATGCCCCAACTCTTCGCTGATGTATGCCGGGGCAAGCCACCGCAGTCCCGCCGCCGCGATCAGCATCGCTGCGGCTATGACCAGCGACCCGCCGGGCCCCGGACGTGCAGGTTGCGCGTAATCCGCTGGTTCGGCTGGTTCGGTACTCATTTCACCTCCTCATTCTTTTTCGGGTCGGGCGGCGTCTTATCGTCGCGCATTACCTGTAGACCAAAAGCCTGAGCAAATCCAAGCAGAGCCTCTTCCAGTACCGACATTTTCAAACGATAAATGACACTGCGGCCCGTCTTCTCCGCACCTATCAACCCCGCCTCGACCAAAACCGCGAAATGTGCCGACATGGTGGGCTTCGTGACGTCGAAATGATCCGCAAGCTCACCCGCGCCAATCGGCCCTTGCCGCAACAGCTGCAAGACTTTACGACGGGTTGGATCAGCAAGTGCTTTGAATATAGAGCTCATATTTAGATAATAAGCGAATTATCTAATCATTTCAAGTACGAGATGCAAAATAAGTTGATGCCGCGCTTCTTGAAATAGCGCAGTCAATGGCTCGCACTACCACTGGAACTCCATTGGGCGCCTACCTGGAAAAGGTCGAGATCCGATTTGCCATGTCTGTGTCACAACTGAAAATGAGCAAAACTGCGCCAGACTTGTTGAGACAGTTTCTTGAAAATAGGCAAATGTTTTAAGTGGCTGATTTTAAAAAGAATACAGACCAGATGTTGTGACTTTTAATGCGCTGGTCGCAGGTTCGAGTCCCGCACGGGCTACCAGCAATATCAAGGGATGCACATCAGTGCAATCCTTCTCATTTTGCGGCATGGGAATTATTGGCCTGCCTGACGATGGGCAGGTGCGCCAAAGTCGCGCTGGCGCTCGCCCGGATCGCATCCGAGTCACACCCACCGGAAGCGCTTCGTCGCGACGGCAAATGCCGCCAGGGTCCACGTTGCGATGATCGCCAGCGAAGGGCCGATGTTGCTCAGGCTGGCACCATCGTTGAAGACGGCGCGTAACGCCGTAACCAGCGGCGCCAGCGGCAGAATTTCGACGACGCGTTGCAGCCAGACAGGCGCCGAGTCGATCGCAAAATAAACGCCGGAGAGCATCATCAATGGCAATAGCACCAGGTTGGCGACGCCGGCGTAAGTGTCGACCCCGCTCATGAAACTGGAAAGCGCATAGCCAAGGCAGATGAAGCAGGAGGCGCCCAGCAACACAAGCGCGGCAAAGCTTAGGTAGCTCCCCTGGTTATAGATGCCGAACGCCGCCGCGCCGGCCAGCAACAGCATGACGGTGGCGGAGAAGGCGATGATGAGCCGTATGCTGATTTGAGCGGCGATATAGACGTGATGGGGCAGCGGCGTCGTCGCCAGGCGCTTGTAGCCGCCCCTTTCGCGCTGCGCGGCGTCGACCATGCCGACCGACATCAAGCCCATCATCAGAAGATTCAGGCCAAGCAGGCCGGGCAACAGGTAAGCAGCATAGGGGCCGCCGCGACGGCCCCCGGGGCTCGTCAACATGACCGGTATTTGCGAGAGCTCGCCGACACCTAGCACCCGAGTCTGGGCGATCAGGAAGCTTTGCTGTACCAGTGCGTGAATCTGCCTGCCTTGCGGTGCATAGTAGGTATTGATGCGCAGGTTGTACTTGCCGTCCTGCCCCTCGAGCAGCGCAGGAGTCTTGCCGAGCTGCCAACGTGCTTCGGCGGCAGCGGGCTCCAACGTTTCGATCACCAGGCCCCGTTCCGCCATGGCAAGCTTCAGGGCCGCGTCTTCCGCATTGAGCGCTCCTCCGCCCGCACTGTACGACCAAGACAGCTTGATGCCGTCGTCGACTTTGTCGCGCAATACCGTACCGAGTACGAGCAGTAGCGCAATCGGGAAACCCACCAGCCAAAATACTGCGGCGGGGGCGCGCAAGAATATTTTGAGGCCCATGCGCAATTGATTGAAATAGATGCGTGCATTCATAAGATACCGTTTGTAAGTGTCGTGAGCGCCATGCCGACGATCTCATTCTCGCAGGCTGCGTCCGGTTCGATGCAAGAACACGTCTTCGAGACTGGCGCGGCGCACGTGCAGTAGCTGCATTGGCAAATCGAGCGCCTCGATCGAGATCATCAGTCTTTGCAAGTCGCGCTTGGGATCGCCGAGTGCAATGGACCAATGCTGCGCCTTGGCTTCGACCGGCATGCCCAGGTGGGCGGCAAAGGCTTGCGCGTCGGGCGCCGTGTGCTGAAATTCGATTTCCGCATAGCTCGGCCGATTCAGTTCGCCGATGAGTTCGCGCGGCGTGCCGAGTTGCAGGACTTGACCATGATCCATGATCCCGACGCGGTCGCACAGCGCCTCGACTTCTTCCATGTAATGCGAAGTCAGGAGCACAGTGCTGCCCTCTTCCCGCAAATTGCGCACCAGGTCCCATAGCACCTGCCGCGCCTGCGGATCCAGCCCGGTTGTCGGCTCGTCGAGAAAGACGACTTCGGGCCGGTTGACCAACGCCAAGCCAAGCGCCAGGCGCTGCCGCTGACCGCCGCTCAGTGTGCTTTGAAAGGCATCGGCCTTGTCTTCGAGCTGCAAGAGTTTCAGGAGCGCTTCCGGGCTGCGCGGATTGCGGTAATAGCAGCCGAAGAGATGCAGCGCCTCGCGAACCTTTATTTTGTCGTCCAACTGGGTACTTTGGAACTGCACGCCGATGCGGTTTCGGATTTCGGTGCCATCGTTTCGCCAGTCGAGGCCGAGAAT
Source organism: Burkholderiaceae bacterium (assembly GCA_036561005.1). GTDB lineage: Bacteria > Pseudomonadota > Gammaproteobacteria > Burkholderiales > Burkholderiaceae_D > PKWO01. The sequence goes on from DATBQE010000043.1 coordinate 10,061, forward strand.
GCGTATTTCACCTTCGTCCGGGCGCACCAGCCCTTCGATCATTTCCAGACTGGTAGTCTTGCCCGCGCCGTTGGGACCCAGCAATCCGAATACCTCGCCTCGCCGGATTTGGAGATCCAGGCCCCGCACGGCATGCACCTTGCCAAAACGCTTTTGCAACCCGATCGCTTCGATAGCCCACGTTTCCACGACTACTCCTTAAAAGGTACCGCCATTGCGGCGGCTATGTGGCCTGGTGCACTACTCATATCGAAGCGCATCGACCGGGTTCTCCAGGGCCGTCCTGCCGGCTCAATGGCGATGGACAAGATAAGGCCGGCAGGGCGATCAATACCGTTGCAGCGAAGAATATTGCGCACTGGATACTTTCGAAAACTGGTTGGTTTTGATGATCATTGAATGTTCCATCCGTTCAAGAGGCAGATGGATAAGCAACCTCGCACAACGCGTTTTCCGGATATTCTGCTTCGAAGCATGCTCGGATTGCACCGATTACCAATTCCCTGTGTGTGTCCAGAAACATGTGACCGCCTTCGAAGACCTGGAAATCGATCGGCTTGACGAAGTGATCCTGCCAGCCGGCCATGTCTTCCATCAGCACTTTGTCGTCCTGCGTTCCGCCGAAGACGGCGACGTCGAAGTCGAACCTGAAGTCCGGCATCCGCACGTAGATGTAGGCGGCCTTGAAGTCGGTGCGCAGTATCGGTGCGAAGATTTCCATGAGTTCGGCGTTGTTCAGGACGACTTCCGGCATGCCAAACGAATCCCTCAACTCGGCTTTGAACTTCTCGAGCGGGTAATCGTGAATCGGCGGAATACGCGGCACATTGTGGGGAGCACGTCTTGCGCCGCAAATATACTTGAACGGAAGCGGAAGTCCCCGATCCTTCAGCGCATGCAATAGTTCGAAGCTCACAGCCGATCCGAGACTGTGGCCATAGAGCATGTATGGGCGATCCAGCAGCGGCGGGATGGCTTCCACGATGTGCCCCGCCATTTGGACAACCGATGTGAGCAGGCCTTCGTTCATGCGGTTGGCACGGCCGGGCGGCTGAATGGCGACGAGTTCGATGCTGTCGGGAAGGAATTCATCCCACGCCGCATAGGATGCGGCGCTGCCGCCGGCATAAGGAAAGCAAAACAACCTGAACCGGGCATTGGGCTTAGGTTTTCTGATCAAAAACCATTTTGATTTCTGCATGTCAGTGTCCATGTCGGCCGCTGGCCATCGTCACTCCTCGATACCTAACGGCACCCTGCGGCACCTATCTGTGCATGCCATGGTCGCGATTTGCTCGACCGCGTGGCAAGAATTTCAGAAAAAGGGCGATTGGAAGCGCGACTCCGGCGAGGGTTGGCCAAATCGAAATCGCCCCAGGACGGACGACGTATTTATCGCAATTCACGAGACAAAATATAACAGGCAAATATGAAGAGATTATGGCGATACTGTGTCGCCGCTCATAATTTTCGAGCCTGCAGTGGCACGGCCGGCTATGCCGAAAAGAACTTTGTGTGCGAGCAAATGGGGGATACCCGCCCTAAAGGCGCCAAGTACGATGTATTTGCCCAGGCGACATGCGACGGTAGGTAAGGAATGCCGGCTCGGCATTGCGCACTCAGCGCATTGCCACGGCCGCCCATGCCATCGACAAGGCGAAGGCCCTGGTCGAGACGGAATCCTGGATGCCCCTGCTCTCCAAGCTGTGATACGAACAAAACGACCGCTTCAACGCCAAGCACGCGCAAGAAGCAATAGTTATCACGTCAGCGCAACTTGCCACCCGCAACAAGCTGATCGACCATATTACGAACCTGCTGGAGCAAGAAGGCTGCATGCCGGTGGTGCCGCTGGACGACTACTTCACCGGAAATTAAGACAAAGCCACACTCGCCCCCAACGCCTTCGAAAACGGCCACCCCACACTCAAAAAATGCCAAACTCCTGCTCAAAAAGGTCAAAGCCAGGAGCGACGTGCAAGACGTACTGGTGCTGATCCACGATACACCTGAGGCCGACAAAGATGATGACAACGAGATTCGGCCAACCAGCGGCACAATCTTCATTAATTGCAAAATTGGCCAGCAAACAATCGCATTCGATGACCCTGCCCAGGTGGCGATGGACATTCTCGGCGATAATGCCTCGATTGCATAAAAGGCGCTGGTTTGCGAGCTCGCCGAGTACCATACGCTGAACAAGCTGAAAGAAACAGCCGCAAATGCATCCATTGATGCGTCACGCTTTATGGCGCAGACGTCGGCGACGCAACACCAAACCATTTCGAGCACTCAATTGGAATACCTTCATGGAAATTAAAGTCAATTTTCTCGACAAGCTTCGTCTGGAAGCCAAGTTCGATGATTTCACGGTAGTGTCCGACCAGCCTATTCGCTATAAAGGCGATGGGTCGGCACCTGGCCCGTTCGATTATTTTTTGGCGTCATCGGCCTTGTGCGCCGCTTACTTCGTGAAGTTGTATTGCGTCACGCGCAATATCCCTACCGAAAATATCCGGCTGTCGCAGAACAACATCGTTGATCCAGATAACCGCTACCAGCAGATTTTCAAGATTCAGGTGGAGTTGCCGGCGGATATCTCAGCCAAGGACCGCCAGGGTATTTTGCGCTCCATCGACCGTTGTACGGTGAAAAAAGTGGTGCAAGCTGGTCCCGAATTTGTCATTGAAGAGGTTGAGAACCTTGACGCCGATGCGCAGGCCTTGCTGACCTTGACACCGGCCTCCGATGCCAGCACCTATATTGCGGGCAAGGATTTGCCGCTGGAGCAAACCATCGCCAATATGACGGGCGTGCTGGCGCGTTTGGGCATCAAGATCGAAATCGCTTCGTGGCGCAACCTTGTGCCCAATGTGTGGTCCTTGCATATTCGCGATGCGCACTCGCCGATGTGTTTCACCAACGGTAAAGGTGCGTCCAAGGAAAGT
>DATBQE010000044.1:0-20409 GCA_036561005.1 Burkholderiaceae bacterium
GCGACTCTGCGGCAGTCAACGTCGGCCAGATCGCCGACAGTGCAATTACTGCACTGTCGTTGTCGAGCACTTCGACAGCCGTCACCGCAGGCCTGAACCTGGGTAGCGAAACCCTGCCTGCGCTGAAGACACTGAGCCTGAGCGGCGGCGCGGCGGTGAATTTGAGCGGCGACGCCGTCACTACCGGCATCACGATTTCCGGCGCAACGGACAACGCCGCGGTCAGTTTCACCTCGTCCGGCGTCACCGCTGCCGGTGTCACCGACACGGTCACGCTCGGCAACGGCATCGACAACATCACTCTTGGCGCCGGAACGGCCACGTCGACACAAACGGTTACGCTCGGCACCGGCGCAGGTGACACTGTGACTACTGCCAGCGTCGGCACAGTTCACGTCACACTGGGTTCTTCCACATCCGGCAGCGACACGGTCGTTGCATCGGGCACGGGCGCAACACTCACCGTGACTGCGGGCAACGGCAACAACCACATCACCGCAAGCGGCGCAGACGATACTTTGACCATCTCTGTCGGCAGCGGCGCGAACGTCATCACTACCGGCACTGCAGCCACCGGAACGATCAACTTTGCGGCCCACAGTGCAGCGGAACAGGTCCAACTCGGCACCTACGGCAATGCGGCGAGCCTGGCCAACATCGTCAAGATTACCGGCCTGAACGCATCGGGCGCCGACTCGCTGATCTTCAGCGGCGGCGTGACCAGCGTACAGGAAATCGGCAGCACCAACGTCACCGCAGCCGGCGGTAACGCTGCAACACTGGCAGGCTGGGTCGCGGCAGCGGTGGGTCTGGGCGGCACAGTCCCGCAATCGGCGCATGGACTGGAATGGTTCCAGTTTTCCGGCAATACCTATCTGGTCGACACTGCAGGAGGAAGCGATGCAGGTGTGCTTAACAGCGCCGACACGGTCGTCGAACTGGCCGGCACTGCTTACAATTTCGGCAGCACGTCGCTGCAGAGTGGCAAGGTTCTGCTCAACGGCGGCGGCACGGTGCAGCCGGCCACTGCCACGTTCACGCTCACGACCGGCACCGACACTTTCGTCGGCAACGCCCTGGCCAACACCTTCAATGCCATCCTTGACAACCCCGCAGGCGTCACTGCCAGCGGCCCGGCTGCAACCCTGACCACAGGCGACTCTCTTACAGGCGCCAGTGGCGCTTTGACGAGCAATATTCTTAACATCACCGATGACGGACTAGGCACAAACATGGCCATCCCAACGTCGGCCATCACTGGCATCCAAACCTTCAACATCACGTCGAAAGAATCGATCAACAGCGATTTCAGCGGCTACGTTGGCTTGAACACGCTCAACATCACAGCTTCTGTCGGTAATGACAGCGTTACCGCTGCGCACACCACCAACGTTGCGCTGACCGAAACCGGCGCCACGGCCAGCCTTAGCGGTGGCGACGTCGACGTTATCTCCGGCACGGCGAGCAATGCCCTGGCCAGCGTGTCGCTCACCAACGCCGGCGGCGCAACGACGATCAACAGCAATGCGCTCACTACGCTGAACCTGACCAGCACGTCGGCAGCAGTCACGGTCAACGCGGCAGCGGCTACCCGCGCGCTGGCGCTTAATCTGAGCAGTGCCGGTAACGGCATCAGCGTTACCGACGCGACTGCCACCACGGTCAACGTCACGGCGAGCGGCGCAGCCGTGAGCAACGCATCGCTCAACTTCGCAACTGCCACCGCGATCACCCTGAACGATTCGGTCAACGTGCTCAATGCGCAGATTACGGCGCACAGCGCAACTGCTCTCACCATCAGCGGCAGCGCCAATTTCAGCGGCGACCTGACGGGCCTGAACGCTGCCGCAGTTATAGCAACCGGCAGCTCGGCCGGCGTCACCACTGTGACCCTCGGCGCAGGCGAGTCGATCACTGCCGGAAGTAACGAAGTTATCGCAACGGTCAACGCTGCGCCGACCGCTACCATCAATCTGGGCACCAACGCGCAGAGCGAACTGATCCTGAGCAGCCTTGGCGCCGTGACGGGAACGCCATTGAGCCATGTCAGCCACGTCGCGGTCATCGACGTCACAGGCAACACCTCCGGCACGTTTGACATGACCGGCCTGAGCACTACGTCAGTATTCGACGTGTTGCAAAGCACCGGCGCTGGTGCCTTGAGCTTCACCAACGTCACTCAGGGCGCAAGCGGCGCGCTGCTCGATGTCGATGCCGGCTATGCCCACACGCTGACCTTGCAATACGGCGACGCATCCGGCGCGACCGACGCAGCAAAATTGATTCTGGGTGGCGTCAGTTCTACAGGCACCACGATCAGTCAACTGGCGTTGCAGGACAGTGGTAGCAATGGTGTCGGCATCATCCAGATCCAGTCGGAGGGCACGGGAACCAACACCATCAGTACCCTGAATGACAACCAGGCCAACAGCATCACCGTGTCAGCCGGTACAGCGGCGTTCGCCATCACGACACTCACCGACGGCGCCACCTCATTGGCCATCACCAATGCCGACAGTAAAGCATTCACCATCGGCACGTTCACGGACAATGCTCTGACATCCCTGAGCGTTTCCTCTCAGGGCAGCGCTGGTGCCGAGGCATTCACCCTGACGACATTCGACAGCACGGCGACCAGCCTGACCGTAACCAATAGCCATGCGACAGGCGGCTCGTTTGCGATTACCAACTTCAACGATACCAGCCTGACATCGGCCACGTTCGACAACAGCGTGAGCGATACCGGCGGCGTGACCATGAGCATCGGTGCATCGACACAAAGCGCCCTGTCCAGCCTGACCTTGAACGGCAGCGTCGCCATCTCCATCGCCGGCGACACCGTCACAACCGGTATCACCCTGTCCGGCGCCACCGACAACGCGATTGTCACCTTTGCATCAACCGGCGTGACTGCCGATGCCGCGACCGACACGATCTCGCTCGGCAACGGCAACGATACAGTAACCCTCGGCGCCGGTACCGCGCTGTCGTTTCACAGCATCACGCTGGGCAGCGGCAGCAATACAGTCACCGACAACACACTCGGCACCACCACCATCTCGACCAGCGAGACCAGTGGCAAGACAGAAACCATCCATGCCGACAGTGCCGCCAATGCCACCATTACCACTGGCAACGGCAATGACACAGTCAGCGCGAATGCAATTGGTGCGACTGTCAATATCACAGTCGGCAACGGCGCGAACATCATCAGCGTCAGCGATGGTACATCGGGCACAATCACCACCGGGACAGGCGCTAATGCCATCGTCACCGGGGCAAGTGCAACACTCGGCATTACACTCGGCGCGCATGCCGGCGTTGATGCGATCACTGTCGGTGCAAATGCAAGCACTGCGGCCTTCACGACCATAACCGGCATCCTGGCGGGCGACACGATCAGCTTTGCCGGCGACACGGCCGCCAGCGGCGCACTGTTGGGCGTGCTGTCAGCCGACGTCACCACAGCAGGAGGCGACCCGGCAGTGCTGGCCGATTGGTTCACCACTGCACTGACGAACGCTACGCAACACCAGGTGGCCTGGTTCCAATTCGGCGGCAATACCTATCTGATCGAGCAATCGGCGGCAGGCGGCGCGATGACACTAACCGGCGACACCGTGATCGAATTGGTGGGCTTGCATAACGAAGCGGCTGCGAATGTGAATTCGCATGTTTTGACGGTTGCATAGAAATTGTTCTTGGTCTGCCAAACCAGAAAGCCGGGGTCACATCCCGGCTTTTTTATTTCATGCAAAAACCGAGTGGTTCATCGTCCATACCAATAATGGTTTTCCGATTGGCGGTATTCGCTAAACGATAGTCTTTCGCCCAGCTTCAGGGAAATCGCACCGGCGTCGTCGCTGCGCAGCCGAACAATCCCGAGCGCACCGTAACGTTCGAAGACTTCCGGTTTGGGGTGATGAAAACGGTTGCGATATCCGACCTGGAAAATCGCCACCTGCGGTTGTACTGCTTGTAGGAACGACAGGGTCGAAGAGGTGCCGCTGCCATGATGGGGGACGAGCAATACGGTCGATTTCAATTTGTCCGGGATGCTGTTCACCAGTTCGTCTTCCTGCATGGCTTCGATGTCGCCGGCCAACAGTATGGATTGCTCCCCGATACTGATCTTCACAGTGCAGCTATGTGCATTGGGTTTGTACTTGGTGCTCTGATAACTCGATATCGCAGGCTGCAACATCTCGAAATGCACGGCATCCCATTGCCAATTTTGCCCTGCGGCGCAACGCCTGTGATTCGGTGCAGCAGCCACGATGCGGCTGTCGTAGGCCAGCGACGTCGCCACCCAATCGACAGGCAACTCGCTAAAAATCGATAGCGCGCCGCCGGAATGGTCGTTGTCGTTGTGGCTGATGATGACACCGTCGAGCCGATAAATGCCGCGCGCGTGCAAGTAGGGAAGAACCACCCGGTTGCCGCCGTCCGACTCGGGGGAGTAGGCCGGGCCGGTGTCGTACAAAAGACGCCGGTGCGGAGTTTCTATCAAGACCGCCATGCCTTGGCCGACGTCAAACGCCGTAACCCACATCTGCCCATCCGGCGGATGGCTTGCACTATTGAGCAGCAGCGGTATCCATCCCGCCAACCCGACCAAACGCAGAGGCAGTCCACGCGGAGCCAACAGCCAAACGCTGCCCGCCATGGCACAACAAAATACCCAGAAAGGCGGCACAGGCGCAGCCCATACGGCCATCGGCAATTCGCTCAACCACGTCAACACCTGCGCCAGCAGTTCGATCAGGAAGTGGGCACATTCGAGCAACCAGACCGAAACTGGTGCAGGCAGGACGCTGCCCAGCAGCGCCAGCGGCGTGACCACAAAACTGATCAACGGAATGGCGATTGCGTTTGCCACCGGGCTGATGACGGAAATTTCGCCGAACAGCAACACCGTGAGCGGCACGAGGCCTAGAGTCAGCGCCATTTGCGTGTGGCCCTCGGCCTTGCACCATGCCCACAGCCGCTGGCGTCGATTGCCCGGGTCAAGCGGATCGGCGCGGTGCGCCCTGCCTCGTCCCACCGTCGCAAACAGGATGATCGCCACGCATCCGAAGGAGAGCCAGAAGCCCGGCCACAATACCGCCCAGGGATCGAGCAGCAGCACCAAGCCCAATGCAATACAGGCGATGTGCGAGACGCTTGCAATACGTCCTGTCCACATGGCTACACCCACTACGCTCAACATATAGAGGGTGCGTTGCGCCGGCACACCGAAACCTGCCAACAGTACGTAGATAAAGCCGATACCGACACCTGCCAAGGCGGCGGCCTTGTGCGCCGGCAACATCAAAGGTAATTCGGCACGTGTGAAAAAGGACCGCGACCATAGGGCGTAAATCAGGCGCGCGAACATGCCCGCGATCAAGGTAATGTGCAGGCCAGAAATGGCGATCAGGTGGCCGATGCCGGTACGATTGAAGACCTTCCAATCGGATTGCCCCACGCCGCGCTCGTCGCCGACGACCAGTGCGACGATCACGCCGGCATATTTCTTGTCCGGCAAGGCGGACAGAATACGATCGCGCATGCCGGCGCGCAAGCTTGCGATTACATTACGAAAGCTCCACACGAAACGATCAAGGCGACGGTTGAGCATTTGAGAAGAAACATCATTGCGAACTGCGCCGGTTGCGCGCAAGTCCTGTTCGAGCAACCAGACCTCGTAGTCGAAACCGCCAATGTTGGCAGTGCCGTGGGGACGCTGCATATGCACCTTCAATTGCCAACGCTCTCCCGGCTGCACTTCGGCTGGCTGCAACTCCTCGTCATGTAAAGTACTGTACCAGGACAAGGCAACCCGATGGGGCAACACCACTTCCTGACCGTTCGACTGTGCGTGTTCGATTGCAAAATTGAATCGCTGCCCCTGGGCAAAGCGAAATGGCAGGCTATCGATCATGCCGACCAACAACAAGTCTTCGCCCTCGAGTTGCTTGGGCAGTTCATCGGCCAGGTAATGTCCGGCCAATAGTGCCGCCCATAGAAAACCGGCGCACATACCGCCCGCCAATCTTGTCACAATCCGCTGCAGAGAAGAGTCCAATCTCGATGCAACAAGAAGCAGTGCCAAAATCGTCGCAAACAGCAGCCATAATCCGGAAGAATCAGGTAGTGAAGCGCGCGTTTGCAAAAGACCTATGCCGACGGCAAATCCGATCAGCAGGCTGCGCATGGGCTGCGCTTATATCAGGCGCGGCAACACCGAGCGCGCATTGTCGCCGGTCGCCTTCGCCACGGAAGCCGGATCCATGTTGCGCAGTTCGGCGAGGGTGTGGCCGATGCGTGGCAATTGCTCCGGGCTGTTGCGTTGCGGATGGAGCCAGGCAGGCGAGATATCGGGGGAATCGGTCTCCAGCACGATGGAATCGAGCGGCAAGTCCGTTGCCAGGCGTCGAATCTGCAATGAGCGAGGAAAGGTCATGGCGCCGCCGAAGCCCAGTTTGAATCCGAGATCAATGAATGCCTGTGCCTGCTGAAAACTGCCGTTGAAAGCATGGGCAATACCACCGCGCACGGGAATACGGCGCAGGAATTTGAGGATGATGTCCTGCGACCGCCGCACGTGGAGCAATACCGGCAGACCGAAGTCGCGCGCTATTTTCAACTGCTCGGTGTAGAAATACTCCTGCTTCTCGCGCAGTACGCCGTCGCGCAATTGCGGAATAAAAAAGTCGAGCCCGATTTCACCGACAGCGACAAAGCGGCCATCATGCATGGCATCGGCCACGGCGTCGCGCAGGAACTGCAAATCATGCTCATGTGCGGTTGCCACATACATGGGATGGATGCCCAACGCATAGCGGCAATTGCCCTGACTGGCGCAGAGCGCCGCCACCGCGGAGAAGTTATCCCGTTCGACGGCGGGAATGACGATACACGAGACACCCGACTCTGCCGCCCGTTCGGCGATTTCTTCCTCTTCGCCGGAGAATTCGCCTGCGTCGAGGTGGCAATGAGTGTCGATCCACATGGCTGGGTGCGATCAGGCGAGCGCGTGCGCCTGCAAGCCGTGTTCGGTCAGGTGCAAGATGCGATCACAGTGCTGCGCCAATTCCAGGTCGTGCGTGACAATGACGAAGGCGGTGCCCAACGTGCGCGACAGCTCAAGCATCAGGTCAAAGGTCTTGTGTGCCGTCGCGCGGTCAAGGTTGCCGGTCGGTTCGTCGGCCAGCACACAGGCCGGCTGTGTAACAAGCGCACGAGCAAGCGCCACGCGCTGGCGCTCACCACCGGACAACTCGCCAGGCACGTGTACTTCACGCGCGGCAAGGCCGACGCGGGCCAGCATCGCGCGCGCGGCATCGTGCGCCTGCGCCCGCGGCATGCGTCTGATCAGCAACGGCATGGCTACATTGTCCAGTGCCGAAAATTCCGGCAGCAGGTGATGGAACTGATAAACGAAACCCAACGTTTGATTGCGCAGATTGCCGCGCGTCTTCTCGTCCAGCACGGCAAAATCGCGTCCAAGCAGACTGACTTTGCCATTCGTCGGCACATCCAGTCCACCAAGCAAGTGCAAAAGCGTCGATTTGCCGGAACCCGAGGCGCCGACAATCGCCACGCGCTCGCCACGTGCAATGTCGAAATCGATCGCGTCGAGCACAGCAATCTTGTCCTTGCCCTGAACAAAGGTTTTGCCGAGCCCGCGACACATCAGTACCGAATCTGTCATGTTATTCCAATGGTGTTTCAACAAAGGCAGGTAGCGCCTCGCAATACGTCGATAGGCGTTCCAGCCGCGGATATCGGTCCGACGGGAAATGCGCTGGATGCACATAGCGGGCAAACCGCAGCGCCACGGCGCCGGTAATATCCGCCTGATTGATCGGCGCACCGTTGAGAAGGTTCGATTCCGGCTGCGCTTCCAGCAATGCAAACGCATCGTGCATTTGACCGGTGCAGCGGTCAGCCCAAACCTTGTAGGAGTGTTCACTTGGTCGCAGCGCCGTTTCATAATACAGTTGCACGGCTTTTTCCGCGCCGATCAAAGCAATCGCGCAATGCTGAAGTATTTCCCTGCGTGCGGTGCCGCCTGCAGGAACCAGGCGCCGCTCGGCAGACACTTCGCCGTCGAGATAGTCGAGAATGAAGCTACTCTCAATCAATTGCTCGCCGTTGTCCAGCACCAGCATCGGCACCTTGACCAGCGGATTGATCTTGCGCATTTCGTCAATATGGCGGAACACGGACAGTGCGACGTGTTCAAACGAAAAGCCCTGCAGCCGCATCGACACGGCGACGCGTCGCACGTAAGGGGAGTCGAACAAGCCAATCAGTTTCATCAGATTTCTCCTTTATTCGTAGCGCAAAGCTTCGGCCGGCTTGACGCGTGCGGCTGCCCAGCTCGGGTAAATTGTCGCCGCAAACGACAAGGCAATGGCTACGGCGGCGACCACCCACACGTCGGGCCACTGCAGATCAGACGGCATTTCCGAAATGAGGTAAACGTCTGCCGACAGGAATTTCACGCCAAGCAGGCGTTCGATGAACGGGACAATCACGTCAATCTTGAGCGCAGTCACAACGCCAAACACCACACCAAGCCCGGTTCCCATCAGGCCGATCACCCCGCCCTGAATCATGAATATCTTCATGATCGACGCGGGCGACGCACCGAGTGTGCGCAGGATTGCGATATCGGCCTGTTTGTCCGAGACCGTCATCACGAGGGTCGTGATCAGGTTAAACGCCGAGACCACAACGATCAACGTAAGAATAATCGACATCATGCGTTTTTCCGTCCTGACCGCGGCAAACCACGTGGGATTCTGTTTCGACCAATCGCGAAATTCGAGCGTGCCGGGATTGGCCTCGCTGAGCTCGCGCGCCACGTAAGGAGCGGCGTGCATGTCGTCGAGCTTCAGTCGGACACCGGTCGGCCCGTCGAGCTGAAACATCTTCAGTGCGTCATCCATATGAACCACGGCCAGGGTAGAATTGTATTCATATTCACCCGAATCGAAGATGCCGACCACACGAAAAGCCTTCAGGCGCGGCATCACACCGGTCAGGGTGACCTGCCCTTGGTTTGTGCCCAAAGTGACTTTTTGCCCGACATCGACATGCAGGGCGCGCGCCAGCTCGCTGCCGAGCACGATATTGAACTCCCCGGGGCGCAAATCGTCGAATTTACCCCGGAAAATCTGTGCACCGATTTCGGATACCTTGGGTTCCTCTTCGGGCAACACACCGCGTACGAGCGCCGGGCGCATGGTGCCGTCGTTGAGAAGCAAGGCCGGTGAAGCGGTATAGGGAGCCGCACCGCGCACTTCCTTGTTCTTGAATACCTCTTGCGCAACGGCGTGCCAGTCGCTCATGGCGCCGCTGGCATCGATCACTTCTATATGGGACAGCACCGATACCATCTTGTCCAACACTTCCTTCTGGAAGCCGTTCATGACGGAGGGAACTACAATCAATGCCCAGACGCCAAGCGCAATGCCGCCCATGGAGATGATGGAAATGATGGAAATGAAACTGTTTCGGCCGCTACGCTTGCCGCCGCGCGTATAACGCAAGCCGACTAGCCACTCGAAAGGCTGTTTATTGAAGATGTTCAATCGATTGCTCCTGAATTCAGGCTGCAGTTTGCCATACAATACCGCATGCGTCATTTTGAAATTCTGCTCCCCTTCGGTCTTCCACCCCCGGAAATGGCCAAAGATCTCCTGCGCAACCTGCAGGCGCCGGCATTGGCGACCATGCTGGCCAAGGCCGGTGCGCCCGCAACGCGCTCCTTCGACCCATTTGCGCGATATCTTCCGCATGAAGCCTGGCTGGAACAACGACTGCACGGGAAGGGGCAATCCGGCGACAACGCCCCCACGCCGACCGTCGACCGAATGCAAAGATTGGGTTTGAGCGTTACCGAGGGCACTTGGTTCCTGCTCAATCCCGTGCACATCCATATCGCGCGCGATCATCTGGTCTTGACCGATCGGCGACGCCTGCCACTCGAAGAAAGTGAGTCGCGCGCCTTGTTTGAGGCCGCACTTCCGGCTTTTGCGGAGAGCGGCAAGACAATAGTCTACGGCACGGCCGACACTTGGTTCGTCAGGGCAGACGATTGGCAAACGCTGGAAACCACCACGCCGGACGCCGCCTGCGGGCACAATATCGATATATGGATGCCCAAGGGCGAGGGGGAACGAGCCTGGCGCAAGCTGCAAAACGAAGTGCAGATGGAATGGCACGAGCATCCCGCCAATGGCCTGCGCGAAGAGCGCCGCGAACCGCCGGTCAATTCCCTGTGGCTGTGGGGCGGGGCAAAGGCAGGGCAAAGCGCCCCTGCCGCGGCGTATTTCGACGACACGTCGGATCTGGCCGCGCTGTTGGCGCAGGCGCAGCAACCAGTTGTGATCGCACTCGACGCCCTCAGCGAACCGGCTTTGGCCGAAGAATGGGGAGGCTGGCTGGAGCGCATGCAATTGCTCGATGAGCGCTGGTTTGCCCCGTTACTAACCAGCTTACAGCGTGGCGAAATCGCGCAATTGACTTTAATCTCCGGTCACAACGCCGCATTGCGCGAGTTCAAGCTTACGCCACGCGCGCTGTTGAAATTCTGGGCCAAACCGTCATTTTCACGTCTGATGCCATGACGCGCATTGTCACTCGCCCCTATTCTTTCCGCACGGCGGAAATGCTGCGCCAACAAGGCGTGCACCCTGTCTTGGCGCGCCTATATGCGGCGCGCGGCCTCACCGATAGCCGCGAACTTTCGTGCGAGCTTGGCGCACTGTTCCCGCCCGCCGCCTTGCGCAGTATCGACAATGCTGCAGTTTTCCTGGCAGACGCCATCGCGGCCAGCAAGAAGCTGGTTATTGTTGCCGACTACGATTGCGATGGCGCCACTGCGTGCGCGGTGGGCCTGCGCGGCTTGCGCGCGATGGGTGCCGCAGTCGACTTCATCGTGCCGAATCGCTTCGAATACGGTTATGGCCTGACACCCGAAATTGTTGCACTAGCCATGCGCGAGAAGCAGCCGGACATCATTGTCACGGTCGACAACGGCATCGCCAGCGTGGAGGGTGTAGCCGAAGCCAACCGCTGCGGCATCGCCGTGGTAGTCACCGACCACCACCTGCCGGGAAACATCTTGCCCGATGCGGCCGTCATCGTGAATCCGAACCAGCCGGGCTGCGAATTCCCCAGCAAGAATCTGGCCGGCGTCGGCGTGATGTTTTACGTTTTGCTGGCCCTGCGCGCCGAATTGCGCAAGCGCGGGGTATTCGACGCGCAAACCCAACCCAAGCTCGACAGCCTGCTCGATCTGGTGGCGCTTGGCACCGTCGCCGATGTTGTCAAACTCGACGCCAACAATCGCGTATTGGTGGCGCAAGGTCTCAAGCGCATGCGCAGCGGGCGCATGCACGCAGGCATCGCCGCCTTGTTTCGCGCAGCCGGCAGAGAATCCCGGCGCGCCACGCCATTCGATCTTGGCTTCGCACTCGGCCCGCGCCTCAACGCCGCCGGGCGCCTGGCTGATATGGCGCTCGGAATCGAGTGCCTGTGTACGGACGACGAAGGCCGTGCCTGGGCCATCGCGCAGGAACTTGACCGCATCAATCGCGAGCGACGCGACATCGAAGCGGACATGCAGGACACCGCCCTGCTCCTGCTGGACGATTTCAACCCGAAAGACAGCAGCACCATCAGCGTGTTCGACGAATCCTGGCACCAGGGCGTGATCGGCATTGTGGCCTCGCGCCTGAAAGAAAAGTTCTACCGCCCGACAATTACGTTTGCGCCGGCAGGCGACGGTATGATCAAGGGATCGGGCCGTTCAATCCCCGGTTTTCATTTGCGTGACGCGCTCGATCTGGTTTCCAAACACGCGCCAAACCTGATCGACAAGTTCGGCGGGCATGCCATGGCGGCCGGCCTGAGCCTGCGCGCCGAATCCTTCGAAGCCTTTGCCGAGGCGTTCGAGCAGGTAGGGCGCAGCTGGCTCTCCGGCTCGCAACTGGAACGCCTCGTGGAAACCGACGGATCGCTGGAGGAAGCCTATTTCACGACCGACTTCATCGAAACACTCGATGGACAGGTGTGGGGCCAGGGGTTTGCACCGCCGATATTTTGCGACGAATTCCAGGTATTGAACCAGCGCGTGCTCAAGGAAAAGCACTTGAAGCTTCAATTGGAAAAGAATGGCCGCAAATACGACGCCATCTGGTTCGGCAACGCAGACGCCCTGCCCGCGCGCGCGCAGGTCGCCTATCGTCTCGATGCCAACGAATACAATGGGGTCACACGCGTGCAGTTGATGGTCGAATATGCACAGGGCGTATAGACCGGATTACACAAATCAATCCTTAGGCCTATTCATGGCGTATAATATAAGGTTTGATTGCATAGCAGAATATCATGGAAGCAGAACGCCTCAATTCCCTCTCCGCCCTGTTGGCGGACCTGACCACCCGCGAAGCCGAACTTCGGAGGTATCTTTGACTTCGACGTGAAGTCAGAGAAACTCGAACAAACCAACGCCGAGCTGGAAGACCCGAACGTCTGGAATGACCCCAAGCGCGCCCAGGATCTTGGCAAGGAAAAAAAATCGCTGGAATCGATTGTTTTAACGCTGACCAAGATCGATGCCGACCTACGCGACGCGAACGACCTGTTCGCCATGGCGCGGGAAGAAAACGACGAAGATACACTCATTGCCGTCGAACAAGACGTACAGGCAATCCAGAAGCTGATCGAAGGCATGGAATTCCGCCGCATGTTCAGCAACCCGATGGACCCGAACAATTGCTTCGTCGACATCCAGGCCGGCGCCGGCGGCACCGAAGCGCAGGACTGGGCTTCCATGTTGCTGCGCCAATATCTGCGCTATTGCGAACGCAAGGGCTTCAAGGTGGAAATCCTCGAACAATCCGATGGCGAAGTCGCAGGCATCAAGACTGCCACGCTGAAGGTCGAGGGCGATTATGCCTATGGCTACCTGCGCACCGAAACCGGCGTGCACCGCCTGGTACGCAAGTCGCCCTTCGATTCGGCCAATGGCCGTCACACCTCGTTCTCCAGTCTATTCGTGTCACCGGAAGTGGACGATTCGGTGGAAATCGAGATCAACCCGGCTGATGTACGCGTCGACACCTACCGTGCGTCGGGCGCCGGTGGGCAGCACATCAACAAGACCGATTCCGCCGTGCGCCTGACACATGCGCCGACCGGCATCGTCGTGCAGTGCCAGAACGACCGCAGCCAGCATCGCAACCGCGCGGAAGCCTGGACCATGCTGAAGTCGCGTCTGTATGAACACGAAATGCGCAAGCGCATGAGCGAGCAGCAAAAACTGGAAGATTCGAAGACCGACATTGGCTGGGGTCATCAGATCCGCTCGTATGTGCTCGATCAGTCGCGCATCAAGGATTTGCGCACGAATTTTGAGACTGGCAATACGAAGGCTGTGCTCGATGGCGATCTGGATGACTTTATTGCGGCTTCGTTGAAGCAAGGGGTGTAGGGACTTACGCCTTGCGGGAGGAAATTCTCTCAGCAGGCAAGCGCAAACATTCACCTTTCCAGCGACCGCGCGCATATTCCCTTTTGCCGCGTGCGTTGGAGCGCATAAACATTCCCCTCGCCCGCGGACGGGCGAGGGGTGACGAAACTCATAGGCATTTGGTGTATACAAGTGCCTGCAACGCAATTCAATCAACAGATTCACCTAGACCCATGACCACACCAAATGACGGCACGCCACCAGTAGACGAAAATACGATCATCGCCGAGCGCCGCGCCAAGCTTACGCAATTACGCAGCGAGGGCATCGCTTTCCCCAATGATTTCCGCCCGACGCACAAGGCTGCGGCCCTGCACGAGCAATACGATGCGCTCGACAACGAGGCGCTCGAAGCCGCTGCAGTGAAAGTCAGCGTCGCAGGGCGCATGATGTTGAAACGCGTAATGGGAAAGGCCTCGTTTGCGACGCTGCAGGATGCGTCCGGCCCGAAGGCCGATGGCCGCATCCAATTGTTCATTGCCACCGACATCGTCGGTGCCGATGTGCAGACGGCGTTCAAGCATTACGACATGGGCGACATTCTCGGTGCCGAGGGAGTGCTATTCAAGACCAAAACCGGCGAACTGTCGGTCAAGGTTACGACCTTGCGCCTGTTGACCAAATCGCTGCGACCATTGCCGGACAAGCATCACGGATTGTCCGACCAGGAAACCAAGTATCGCCAGCGCTACGTCGATCTCATCATGAGCGAAGACACGCGCCGCACCTTCAAGGCGCGTACTGCCGCCATGTCTTCGATCCGTCGCTTCATGGCGGAAAACGAATTCATGGAAGTCGAAACGCCGATGCTGCATACCATTCCCGGCGGTGCGGCGGCCAAGCCTTTCATCACCCATCACAATGCGCTCGACATGCAGATGTTCCTGCGCATCGCCCCCGAGCTGTATCTGAAGCGCCTGGTGGTGGGCGGCTTCGAGCGCGTGTTCGAAGTGAACCGCAACTTCCGCAATGAAGGCGTATCGCCGCGCCACAATCCAGAATTCACAATGATGGAATTCTACGCGGCCTACGTCGACTATCAATGGCTGATGGATTTCACCGAAGCCGTGATCCGCCAGGCTGCGGTCGATGCGCACGGCACCGCCGTGCTGACATACCAGGGCCGCGAACTCGACTTGAGCAAGCCGTTCCACCGCTTGACCATCGTCGGCGCGATCAACAAATATGCGCCGAAGTACACCGAGGAACAGCTGCATGACGCGACTTTCCTGCGCACGGAACTGAAGACCTTCGGCGTCAACCCGATCAAGACCGCCGGCCTGGGTGCGCTGCAATTGGCGCTGTTCGAAGAGACTGCCGAGGCGCAGTTATGGGAGCCGACCTACATCGTCGACTACCCGGTCGAAGTATCACCGCTGGCACGCGCTTCCGACACCGTACCGGGCATCACCGAGCGATTCGAACTGTTTATCGTCGGGCGTGAAATTGCCAATGGCTTTTCGGAATTGAACGACGCCGAAGACCAGGCAGCACGCTTCCAGGCGCAAGTGGCCGCCAAGGACGCGGGCGACGAAGAGGCGATGTATTACGACGCCGACTATATTCGTGCACTGGAATACGGCATGCCCCCAACCGGGGGTTGCGGCATCGGCATCGACCGCTTGATGATGTTGATCACCGACTCGCCGAATATCCGTGACGTGATTCTATTCCCGCATTTGCGCCGCGAAGACTGACGCTCTATCGAGCGGTCAAAAAAAGCCGGCAAGTTTTAGCTTGCCGGCTTTTTTATTCCCCGATTCCGGGGAATTTCATTGCTAGTCTGCCTTCCTCAGGTTCTTGTCCAGGAAAGCATCGACATGCTTCCAGAAATCGATATTGTTTTCTTCGAGATGCCAGCCATGGCCTTCCGTTTTATAGACTATCCATTCGACATGGGAATTTGTCTTTGTGACCGCATCATGGAAAGCCGTAGCTTGCGCGATCGGCACGCGGACGTCTTCCGCTCCATGAGCCATCAGTAGTGGTTGTTTCAATTTAGCGGCGTTTTCGAGTGGCGAATATTGCTTGAACATAGCACCATCGACAACACGATCACCCATTAACCGAGTCAAATCATATTTTTTTGTATCGTCCGAGAAATCACCTTCCGCGAGGGTAAACATCAAGTTGGAATCAGTTACGCCAGCCCAATCAACGCCACAGCGGAAGATTTCAGGATTTTTGATCAACCCCATCAGCGTAGCGTAGCCGCCGTAGCTAGCACCCATGATACCAATACGCTTCGGGTCAGCGCCATGCTCCTTTATTGCCCACAATGCTGCGTCCGCCAAGTCGTCTTGCATAGATTGACCCCATTGTTTCCAGCCAGTGCGAAACAGCTTATAGCCAAAACCCGTGCTGCCACGAAACTCCGGTTGAATCACGATGTAACCACGTGATGCCAGGAATTGCGCCTCGTTCTCCCATTCCCATTCGCCCCCGCGCACCCATGGCCCACCGTGCACAAGGACAATAGCGGGGAGAGGCTGGGTCGCCTTACCCGGCGGGGTCGTGACGTAGACAGGTATGGACATCCCGTCGCGAGCCTTGTAATGGTAGAAGTCTCGCAGGCCCATTTGCTCAGGCTTGATGTCTGGATATGCACTGCCGAGTCCGACTAGCTTGTCCTTGGCAAAGTTGTAGATCATGTACTGCGTCGGTTGGCGGTCGGAGTCCGAGGTAACGAGTACGGCAGGAGCGCCAATGCAGTCTGCACCGCACGAAATAGTATTGACTGTCTGCGGCAGCAATTTGTCGATCTTGGCCTGCAAATCCTTATACTTGGGGTCGAACCAAACCGTGGAATGGGCATCGCTGACAAAGTGGATGCCCACCATCTTGTTGACAACCGCATCGTATTCCACGTTGCCGGCGAAGTCGAAACCTTCAACCGACAGAAACGGTTCGGCAGCAATTTTGTGCGCCTTGAGATCGTAGCGAAACAAGGCCACATGGCCTTTGTAATCGGCAGCCACAATCAACGAGTTGTCTCCGTCGAAAAAGTGCGGAGAAAAACTCTTGTTGGCGTAGCATTCCTCGTCGTTAAGCACTTCCCAATCGTTGGTTGCGGAAGCTCGATAATGCACAATGCAATGCCCATCAATTTGCGACAAAGCAATGCGAGGCACATCGTGTCCATCACTCATCCATTCGCTGACAGCATGCGGCGGCTTACCAACAGGAAATTCGGCAATATCGCGGGTTTTGGTATTAAGGCGATATAAGTGCGCACTTTCAGGATGATACGGGTCAGTCAACTTCCAGAAATATTTTCTTACAATAATGTTGTCCGAACCATCGTGCAATGTCGAGTCGATTTCATAATCGTAAGTCAAAACCCTGTTCTTGATATGACTTGCGGTGGATTCCTGCTCGTGCTCCCAGTTACCCGAGACGAGGTGGCTAACATTCTTGCCGTCGCGGTCCACGGCGATCAGATCTTGCCCGCCGCCATGCACTTCTGTATGTGCCGCGTGTACCGAATACGCCAAACGATTCTCGTTGACCCAATAAACCGCTTGAATCTTGTCTTCCTTTGCGCCCGCGACAATCGTGCCGTCTTCAGGGTTGGCAGTATCCCGTACGACGATCAATTGTCCGCCAGCCTGGTCTTTCACGACAACGGCGACGTAGTTACCCTTGGGAGAAATCTGGGCCATGGCGATGGACGGTTCGCTGAAAAAGCTTTCGACCGGAGGCAAGTTCGCCGCAGCAGCAAGCTGGCCGAAGATGCAAAGAACAGGGAACACCGCAATATGAAGTATCGATTTTATTTGCATGATGAAAATTAGTGCTGAACGTTAAAAACAGATTGATGGAAACACAGCCGTCACGCCTTGGCCGCTATTACAACGACATTCTCTGGAGACCATGCCGCCATCTTCAGCGCGGCGCCAGCGTGACGAACTCCACGCCCTGCACCTTGGTCGTCTGCATGTTGAATTTCGAAATCACAGACTGCCCCATCAAGAGCTGGCAACTCGCGCACGAAACCGCAGAGACATTCTTTAACTCGAAAGGACCGACGTGAACCGATTCGATCAGCAGGGCCTTTGCGGGAACGCGGTGCCGGTCGGCATTGACGATCATGGCCTCGCGCACGACTTTATATTTCGCTTTGCTGGCATCGAGAAAAGCCTGGTTGACTGCCATCCGGTCCGCACCGGTGTCAAGGATGAAGGCAGCGGGCTTGCCGTTACCCAAGGACACAGGCGCGTAGAAGAACCTGTCGTATTTCGGCAGGCGCAAGCTTTGCGCTTCGACTGCGGAAAAGCCGCCATTTCGTTCGAGCGTCGACTCAATGGCAATGCGCTGTCCCTGGAAATAGAGCGGAATGCCTGTGGCAAGCGCGCGGTCGTCGTAGGCTTCGAGCAACGCCAGCGCCTCGTAGTAGCGTTTCTTGATCAACAGGTACTTGGCAAGCTTGGTGCGCACATCCACCAGATTGGGCATGATGGACAACGTCTTATAAGACCAGTCGATGGCTTCGTCGGTGCGCCCGACATCACCGAGACTGTCGGCATAATAGGCGAACAGGTTGTATGCGCCCTCCCCGAGCTCGATTGCGCGCTCGTATTGGACGATGGCGCCTTTTTGGTTGTCGCGCAGGCTCATCAACAACCCGAGGTTGGTAATGGCGGCTGTGTCGTTGGGACGCAGGCGCAAATACTGAATCCAGTTCTTTTGCGCACATTCCAGATCGGACACCTTCATGCAGACGCCGACGGCTTTTTTGTAGTCTTCGGAAGTATATTCGACGGCATGCGCCGGCAAAGCGCAAGAGAAGAGAACGACGAACACTGCCAGCAGGCGCGCGGCGGCCGGCTTGAGAAAGCGAGATGACAAGAAACTCCCCTTGAATTCAGAACTGCAATGCGCTTCTTTTTGAATATTTGCCCAGGGGCGCAATGATGCGCCTCACTCTCGACTTTCCTCTGCCGGGATTGTGTGCCCCGGTCATCTTCGGCCATGAAGTATAAATCATACTGCCGGGCATCCAGTAAAAAAGATGCCTTTCAACAAGTTCGCCCCTGACTTTGGTGCAACTTTTCCACTTCAAAGCCGTCAAATCGTTCACAAGGCTTGTAATTTACGCATTTATTTACCGAGGGAAATATGGAAACCAATAAAACCCGCATACACCCACTGATGGCAGGTGCTGCCATCGCCGTTATTCTCGTCAGTCTGGTCGGAGTCGCCGCAATCACCGGAGTATTGCCGGGCGCCCGAGGACAGGCCCAACCCGGTTTGATCGATAGCACAGGTCATATCCAGGACGCGAACACGCCGGTAGGTGTTGCATTACCTACTGGCACGCAGGGAAATACCTCCGGCGCCGCTACGTTGTCCCAGAACGCACAGGGTGCGGCACCCCAGAACACACAGGCTCCAGTGAATGAACCGGTGCCGCGGCAAGTCGCAGCTTGTCAGAGTTGCGGCACAGTTGAATCTGTTCAGTCCATAGAACATCAGGCGCGCCCCAGCGGGGTCGGTGCGGTTGCAGGAGCGCTTATCGGCGGCGTCATCGGTAACCGCTTCGGCGGCGGCAACGGACGTGCCCTGACAACGGTTGCCGGTGCGGTTGGCGGCGGTGTGGCCGGCAACGCGATTGAGAAACACGGCAATACCACGGTAAGCTACCAGGTCAGGGTCAAGATGGAAAACGGCAAGGTCCGCACCTTCCCGTATGCCGCCCAGCCGGGCTGGAATGCCGGGGACCGCGTGCAGGTGGTCAACGGCACCCTGAGCAGCAGAAACTGACGTATCAAAAGGAACAGCCGCGCATGCCGAAGTGCGCGGCTGTTCCTGCATGACGAAATTCGCCGATTTATTACAAAGCATTACAGAACCCAGCGAGCGAAGCATATTGAAACATTAGCCCTCGGGGCTGAAACCGAAGACTTACCTATGGTAGGTAGGATGCACGCATGTGATAGGCATTTAATTGAAGCGCGCCGAGTCGTAATTTGCGGTCCACCTTCAACAACATAGGAGTTCATCATGCATTTCATCGCCCGATCGTCCAGCACCACACTGCCAGATGACAAAACCATGCATTCCACCGGCATCCTCACAAGACCACTGACGGTAGTGTGCACGATTCCAGCTTCACGGGACCAAACGGGCAAACCAAATCGGCCCAGGTTACGGGCGTTCGCACCGCAGCCCCAATGATCGCCTGCGCGAGCCCTTGACAAGGCTCGACGAATCGCGCGGCACAATATCGGGCGCGGGACTTGGCCTCGCAATCGTCCAGCGAAATACGCGGCTACATTACGGCAAATCCTCTCTTGCGAACAGGCCTGGGGGCGCTCTGGAAGCATGCATCATTTTGCCCGTTGAATCGGGCGCTTATGCAGTCCTTGCAACTGCGCGTTTCTGAAATTTGTACTAAGACCACATCCAATTCACAACAAAGTGGTCTGCAAAAAGTGACGAACCACTTTTAACAATTGTTAAAAAACAATATTATGCCGCATCAAAAAATTTCCGCATTGAAAAGTGTCAATTTCATTCGGTGAATTCTGGAAAGTGGCTGCTCGAATAGCTGGCAGCATGTCACATTTTCAAGCAATTTTTACTCCGAACATCAACCCATTTTTAATTGTGGTATGTGATTGGTCTATTATCATTAAAACCACTTGACGATCTTTTTTCGTGATCGCATCCTTGCCGAAGCTGCAAGTTGAAACAAGTACAGGCTTTCTTCAACAATCGTGCAAGACGGCGACCTGAAGTTTCAGCACCGTCCGGAGTCGTCAAGCAGATTGATGCTGATGCCAAATAGAAGCAGCGGTTTGCAGGAAGAGTAGCTTGTGGATTTGACGAGAATCGCCGTACCCGGGGAAGTGATGGAATGTCATGCAGGTTTCGAC
>DATBQE010000045.1:0-34423 GCA_036561005.1 Burkholderiaceae bacterium
AGGGGGATAAGCCAAAATTACTGTAACCACTATACGATAATCTGCGCAAGATACAAGCGCGATTTCATCTATATTGTTTGGTTTATTTCAAGGCAACTTTTTTACCTTTGCCCTTGGCACAAGCGGCAATACGGCGCGCGAAGCAAGCCGTGGACAATAAGCATTTGCATCTATTTGGAGCACTTAGTGCATTTTGTATTTGGGACCATTCCAGATCGACTTGGCCGCCCCGGCGCCGACCGACGCACCGAATTTCTTCAACACGCGCTCCTGCAATCCTTCATGCTCCGTATAGTCGACAATGTCTTCGGCCTTCAGCACGTCGCGCGCGACGCTATCGACTGTACCGAGTTCGTCGGCCAAACCCATCTCAATGGCCTTTGCGCCGGTCCAGAATAATCCGGAAAACATTTCCGGCGTTTCCTTCAGGCGCTTGCCGCGCCCCTTGCGCACCGCGGAGATAAACTGCTGATGTATCTCATTGAGCATCGATTGGGCATAGGCCTTTTGCTTGGGCGTCTGCGGGCTATACGGATCCATGAACCCCTTGTTTTCGCCAGCCGTCATCAGGCGCCGTTCCACACCGACCTTGTCCATCAAGCCGGTAAAACCAAAACCATCCATCAACACCCCGATCGAACCGATGATGCTGGCTTTATCGACATAGATATCGTCTGCTGCCGCCGCGATGTAATAGCCGCCGGACGCACAGATTTCATCAACCACGACATACAAGGGTTTCTTGGGATATAACTCACGCAGGCGCCAGATTTCATCATTGATCATGCCGGCTTGCACCGGGCTGCCGCCGGGGCTGTTGATGTGCAGGATCACACCGACCGCAGCTTCGTCTGCGAAGGCCTTGTCCAATGCCGGAATAACCGTTTCTGCTGCGCCTGCAGCATCCGTTTCGATCTCGCCATCGATATTGATCAACGCCGTGTGCGCACCAAAGACTTCAGTCTCATTCTTACTGTAGAAATAACTGACGCCCAATCCGCCGACAATCAGGAAAAGAAAGGTGAATTTGAAGAAAATACCCCATCGACGGCTCGTGCGCTGCTCGTTGAGCGCGGCAAATACCAGCTTCTCCAGCACCTCGCGCTCCCAACCTGGCTTAGGCTCTGCAGGCCCCGTTGTTGCTGGGGCCGCGTCAGGCTTTGGCGCGGGTTCGGCACTCGCCGGCGCGGCAGCGGTGCCATCGGGAAGCGGCGTATCGTGATTGTCGTCATCCATGTCGATTTCTTGCCTATTCGGGTTGTTGCACCGGACGAATGAAATCGTCCGGTTGCCAATAAACGTTGTTGTCGGTTTCGACTACTTTGATGACGCGCAGGCTGCCGCCCCGGCACGGGCCGCCCATGCAGCGCCCGCTGTCCGGTGCGTAGATGGCGCCATGCGTTGCGCACATCAGGTAAAGCCCGCTCGATTCGAAAAACTCGCCGTGCGCCCAATCAAGTTCGATCGGCACATGCGCACAACGGTTCAGGTAGCCGCGCACCACGCCGTCATAGCGCACCACGAATCCGGTCGTCGCATAACTGCCTGCCGCAACCGGAAAACGCACGCCCTTGCCGCCTTCGGCCAGCGCATCGGACGCACAAATCGGGATCAGGTTTTCGTCCATATGGAGTGCGTTACGCGTGCTCGTTAAGCCATTGATGCAAATGCGAAATGGAAGTTGCCGCGAAGATCGGGTTCAAGGCGTGCAGCTCCTCGACGCGATGTGCGCCATATTCGACCGCAATACCGGCCGAACCGGCATTGATCGCCATTTGCAAATCGTGCGTGGTGTCGCCTATCATCACCGTGCGCTTGAGATCCTGCCCGAGTTCGCGCGTCAATTCCTGGAGCATCGCAGGGTGCGGCTTGGAAAAGGTTTCGTCTGCGCAACGTGTCGCGTCGAACAGCGACAAGAGCTTTACCGTATCGAGCGCGCGGTTCAAGCCGACGCGGCTCTTGCCCGTTGCGACAGCCAGAAAATATCCCTGTTGCGACAAATCGGTCAGCATCTCGCGCGTGCCCTCAAACAAAGTCAGGTCCTGGTCCTGCGCCAGATAATGGTAGCGGTAGCGTTCCACCATACGCGGATAGTACTTTGGGTCGACCCCCGGCAGCACTGCCTGCATGGCGTCCAGCAGACCAAGCCCGATGACATAAGCCGCAGAGCGATGGTCAGGAATCGGCAATCCAAGATCCTTGGCCGCCGCCTGAATACACTTGACTATCGTGGCGGTACTGTCCATCAGCGTGCCGTCCCAATCGAAAACGATCAGATCAAATTGCTTTCTCGACATGTTATCCGGCAAATGGAATCCGCCGGCTCCTTCAGCTATTTTTCAAAACGTTGCAGCGCCTGAACCTGCGGTCCGGGGCCAATAATCTTCCTACACCTCGTCCGGCACCGCATCGATGCTGCGGAGGAAGCGTTCACACTCGGGCGGCAGGGGCGCTGTCAGCGTCACCGGCTTGCCGCTATCCGGATGTGTAAAAGTAATCCTGTGCGCATGCAAGAACATACGCTTGAACGCAATACGTGCACCATCGGCCTTTTGCAAATTACGATTCAAGGCAAAGTCACCGTACTTATCGTCGCCGACAATGGCAAATCCGCTATGCGACAAATGGACACGAATCTGGTGCGTTCGACCTGTCTTCAATTCTGCTTCCAGCAGCGCGAACGGGCCATAGCGCTTTTGTAAGACAAACACGGTATGCGAAGCCAGCCCATCAGACTGTACACGCACGCGCCGCTCACCATCGGGGGCATTATATTTAAATAATGGCAACTTGATGTGCTGACGCGGATTTTTCCAATCGCCATGCACCAGGACAAGATATCGCTTGTCGACTGTGCCTTCACGAATCTGTTCATGCAGGTTGGTCAATGCCGAACGCTTCTTGGCCAGCACCAGCACGCCCGAAGTGTCGCGGTCGAGCCGATGCACGAGTTCGAGGAATTTGGCGTCAGGTCGCGAAGCGCGCAATTGCTCGATCACTCCGTAGCTGACCCCAGACCCGCCATGGACGGCAACACCGGTCGGCTTGTCGATCACGAGTACATGATTGTCTTCAAGCAATATCTTGAATTCTGCGCCGGGCGCCGTTTCTGTTGTTTTTTCAGCAACACGGATAGGCGGAATCCGTACGATGTCGCCCTCCAGAAGGCGATAGGTCTGGTCGATGCGGCCTTTATTCACCCGCACTTCGCCCGAGCGCAAAACTCGATAGATATGACTTTTCGGCACACCTTTACAGATGCGCAATAAATAATTGTCAATTCTTTGGCCGGCGTCTTCCTCGCCGATCGTGACAAGCTGAACCTGGGGAGGGACTTGTGACGCTAGGGAATCCGGCTTTTCAGCCTTTTTCCCTGAAAATCTCGCTAAGTCCTTCATTTTGAATATATAATTGTTTCGCGCCGATGACAAAGTCGGCGCGAGTGGAAGAATAAAAAGCACATTCTACACAGGGGCGTCTCCATCGGCCTCGCCAATTTGCAAATTCGATGGAGGGACATGGCGAAACAACGCAGCAAACGCACGAATCTGGCGCGTGAAGTGCCAGGTAGCATTGCGGTACCAACCGTTCGCAACCTCTTGCATAACAAGTGCAACCCGGTGTGCAACTCGGAGTACAGCACGTTGAAAGCGGTGTCCAGAACAAAGATGTGTACGCATCATCCCTGTGCGAATCAAGGTTGCACCGTTGTTGTAATCGGATAACGCGCAAGGATGCTGGTCTGAAATGCTTGGATTGTAAGGATAAAGTCCGGCAAGCTGATCCGCCCGCCAAGGTGTGGATAAGCTCGCTGGTTGATGTAGTCGAAATTCGTTTGCCGATTTGCTGATCCTGCGCGGCCGCACGGTGCCGCGCATTGCGCTACGTTGCGTGCTATGCATGATTCGCCGCCCGCTGGCAAGCACCTCGGTGTTATGTTCGACTTCGTCCGCGCCCGTTGTGGCATGAAGGCGTTGGTGTAGCACTTGCCCTTGAATTGGCAACTGTCTGCGTCAACACACCCTGCCCACGTCAAGGCAATTCCATCCCCAGGCATTCTCCGTCCTCGCGTACATCCCGGGTACTCATGCTGCCTCGGCAGCGGAATAGTTGGCCTTCGGCCACGGAGAAACTTTAAATGAAACGCATGTTGTTTAACGCGACGCAACAGGAAGAACTGCGCGTCGCGATTGTCGATGGTCAACGTCTGATCGACATCGATATCGAAACCACCGGGCGCGAACAGCGCAAATCCAATATCTACAAAGGTGTCATCACCCGCATCGAACCGTCGCTCGAAGCCTGCTTCGTCAACTACGGCGAGGAACGCCACGGCTTCCTGCCGTTCAAGGAAGTGGCCCGCACTTATTTCCGCGAAGGTGTCGATGTTCGCAATGCATCCATCAAGGAAGCGCTGCGCGAAGGCCAGGAAATCATGGTCCAGGTCGAGAAAGAAGAGCGCGGCAACAAAGGCGCAGCCCTGACCTCCTTCATTTCGCTGGCAGGTCGTTACCTTGTCTTGATGCCGAACAATCCGCGCGGCGGCGGCGTATCGCGCCGTGTCGAAGGGGAAGATCGCCAGGAACTGCGCGAAACAATGGACAAGCTCGATTTGCCCAACGGCATGTCGGTCATCGCCCGCACCGCCGGCATCGGCCGCAACGTTGATGAGCTGCAATGGGACTTGAACTACCTGATGCAATTGTGGCGTGCCATTGAAGGTGCCGGTCAATCGGCCTCGGGTGCGTTCCTGATTTATCAGGAATCGTCGCTCGTGATCCGCGCGATCCGCGACTATTTCCAGCCCGACATCGGCGAAATCCTGATCGACACCGACGACATCTATGAACAGGCCCAGCAGTTCATGAGCCACGTGATGCCGGATATGGTGCACAGGGTCAAGCGTTATCGCGACGATGTGCCGCTGTTCTCGCGCTTCCAGATCGAACACCAGATCGAAACAGCCTACTCACGCAATGTGCCGTTGCCTTCAGGCGGCGCCATCGTGATCGACCACACTGAAGCGTTGGTCTCGGTGGACGTCAACTCGGCGCGTGCCACGCGCGGCGGCGACATTGAAACCACCGCCTTCAATACGAATTGCGAAGCCGCTGAAGAAGTCGCGCGCCAACTGCGCCTGCGCGATCTTGGCGGCCTGATCGTGATCGACTTCATCGACATGGAGAACGCAAAGAACCAGCGTGAAGTCGAAACCCGCCTCAAAGACGCCCTGCACCATGACCGTGCGCGCGTTCAAATGGGCAAGATTTCGCGTTTCGGTTTGATGGAATTGTCGCGCCAGCGCCTGCGTCCGTCGCTCTCCGAAGGCAGCCACGTGACCTGCCCGCGCTGTAACGGCACCGGCCACATCCGCGACACCGAATCATCGGCATTGCAAGTCCTGCGCATTATCCAGGAAGAGGCAATGAAGGAAAACTCGGCTGCCATTCACGTCCAGGCACCGGTCGACGTCGCCGCTTTCCTGTTGAACGAAAAGCGCGGCGAGATCCTCAAGATCGAAACACGCCATCGCGTGACCGTCATCCTGATCCCGAACAAGCATCTGGAAACGCCGCACTACAAACTTGAGCGCATCAAGCACGACGATCCGCGCCTTGAAGACAATCAGGCCAGCTACACCATGGCCGAAGAAGCTGAAACCGACATCAGCTATGGCAAGCGCCAGAAGGAAGAAGTCAAGGCGCGTCAGGAAGCTGTCGTCAAGGGCATCACGCCGGATCAACCGGCACCGATCGTCGACAAGACACCGGCAGCAATCGCCGCGCCTGCACCGGTTGCGGCTCCTGCAGAAGAAGGTTTCTTCAGCCGCCTGTTCGGATTCTTCCGTGCCAAGGAAGAAAAACCTGCACCGGCCGTGGTAGTGGAAGAAAAAACACAAGCCAACCAGCGTGATCGCGGCGAACGCCATGGCCGCGGCGGCCAGCGCAACCGCACACGCGGTGGACGCGGCCGTGAAGAACGCGAAGGACAAGGTCAGGGCCAAGGCCAACGCGAAGGCAATCAACGCAACCGCGATGAAGCCGTGAAAGCTGCTCCGGCCAGCGACACAGCCGCTGCTCCGAACCAGCGTCAGGGCCGTCAACCGAAGGAACCGCGCGAGCCAAGAGAGCCGCGTGAGCCACGCGAAGGCAATCAGCCTAAGGAAGCACGTGAAGCGCGCGAGCCGCGCGAGCCGCGTGAGCCGCGTGAGCCACGCGACAATGAAACCCGCCGCGAACCACGTCCGCCGCGCCCACCACGTGAGGAGCGCAAGGAAGTCAGCGCAGAAGCCAAAGTGGAAGATGTAGCCGTCACAGCCGTCGCTGAAGAAGCGTTGGCCGCCGGTGCGGAAGCTGCGGCAGCCGGTGCTGCGGCAGACGGTGCTGAGGCAGCCGGTGCTGTCGCGGCCGGTGCGCCGGGCGCCGAGGGCGGAGAGCAGGGACGCGAACGTCGTCGTCGCCGTCGCGGCGGACGCAATCGCAATCGTCGCGATCGTGAGACCACCGAACCCGGCAGCGAAGCCGAAACGGATGGCGACGAAGGCGAAGGCAGTGATATCGAAGCCAACAGCGCAGCGCAGGATGAGACGCCTGTAGTAGCGGCCGTGGCAACGACCAGCGAAGCAAGTGCCCAGACACCGTGGGCCAACCTGGTGCAGGAAGCATCTGTCGCAGTAGCGCGTCAGCCGGAACTGGCTTTCGATGCCCCGGCAGCACCTACGCAAACTCCGGTAGAACGTGCCCAGACCGACAGCTATCCTGTAATCGCAAGTGATGCGGTCGAAGTTCACGTGCAGCCGGTGCATCAAGAGCCGGTCGGCCATGACACGGCGCCGGTTGTGCAAACTGTCGAAGTCGCCCCAACCGTCACGGTAGCAGCGATCGTTGCTTCTACGACTGAGAGCGAGACACACCTGCGGGCCATGACGCCGGCGGCAGCAGAAGTGGCAACGCCGGCACCGGTTGCAGAAACCGTACCTGTCGTCCAGGAACCGGTCGCTGCTCCTGCTCCTGCTCCTGCTCCTGCTCCTACTCCTGCGCCGGAGCCTGTCAAGGTCGCGCCTGCACCGGTTATGCCCAAGGTAGAGCCGGCACCCAAGCAAGACCTGACAGCGGTTCTGGCGGCTGCCGGCCTGACACTGGCAGCAACCGATCCGCAAAAACTGCGTGCTGCGCAGGAAGCGGCGGCCAAGGTTGTTGCTGCTCCTCGCGTAGCGCGCGAACGCAAACCGGCGCCGGTCATTTCGAACGAGCCACTGGTTCAGGTTCACACGCGTCAGTAAGGCAAGCGAGGCAACGTGGCCTTTTTGTTAAAGTAAGGTCAATCAGGGAGAGCCAAGGCTCTCCCTTTTTCATTCCGCAATCATGATTCAAGCAGAACCGACGATGCAAACCGCCCCGCAACCTGTGTCCTTTCTTGCAGCAGTTCGCTATTGGCTGAAACTCGGATTGATCAGTTTTGGCGGCCCCGCCGGACAAATCGCGATGATGCATAGCGAACTCGTGGAGAAACGGCGCTGGATCTCCGAGCGCCGTTTTCTCCACGCCTTGAACTATTGCATGGTGTTGCCAGGGCCCGAGGCCACCCAACTTGCGATTTACATCGGCTGGCTGATGCACAAAACCAGAGGCGGTATTGTGGCCGGTGCCTTGTTTGTGCTGCCATCCCTTGTCATCCTGATTGCATTGTCCTGGATCTATCTCGTCTACGGTAGCCTGCCGGTTGTGGCCGGCATCCTTTACGGCATCAAGCCGGCCGTCGTCGCGATTGTGCTGGCCGCATGTCGCAGAATCGGCAAACGCACGTTGAAGAACGTCTGGCTGGCCGCGATTGCAATCCTTGCGCTGATTGCCATCGCCGTGCTGCACCTGCCCTTTCCCTTCATCGTGCTGGGCGCAGCGCTATGCGGCATCGTCGGAGGCCGTCTGGCGCCGGACCAATTCGATGCGACCGGCGCCCACGATGCGGCCGTGATTTCCTACGGCCCGGCCCTCATCGACGACGATACGCCGCCACCGGCGCACGCGCGCTTCACCTGGCTACGCTTGCTCAGGAGCAGTGCCATTGGCATCGTGCTCGGCATCGCCGCTTGGCTGGTATTGGCAGTGGCCTGTGGGATGCAATCGCCATTGACCCGGATGGGGCTGTTTTTCAGCAAGGCCGCGCTCCTGACTTTTGGCGGCGCCTATGCCGTTCTGCCCTACGTCGTACAGGGTGCCGTCGAGCAGGCGCACTGGCTGACACCGGCGCAAATGATCGACGGCCTCGCGCTCGGCGAAACCACGCCGGGGCCCTTGATCATGATCGTCACCTACGTCGGCTTTCTCGGTGGTTGGCAGACGGCGAGCAGTGCACTCGCCCTGAACGCGATCGCCGGCGCCTGCGTGGCAACGTTCTTCACCTTTCTGCCGTCATTCATTTTCGTGCTGGCGGGTGGCCCGATGGTGGAAGCCACACGCGGCGAAGTCCGCCTGACGGGGCCGCTGTCGGCGATTTCTGCCGCCGTGGTCGGGGTGATCGCCAGCCTTGCCTTGTTTTTCGCCCAGCAGGTATTCAGACTTGGTCTGGAATGGCGGCACTGGGACTTCGCCGCCATGGCAATTTGCGCCGGTGCGGCAATCGCCCTGTTGCGCTTCCAGATCGGCACGATCAAGGTGATCCTGTCCTGTGCAATTGGCGGCCTCGTGGTATCTTATTTGCCTTGAGATTCGAAAGCGACGCATAAACTACGTTGCAGCAGCAAACATCATGGCAGAAAAATTCATTCCCGTTGCCGACTTGCGCTATGCACATGCGGTGCCGTCCATCCCGGCTGTCCTGCAGGCACCGACCGGCGAATTGGCCGATACCATGGCGCGCCCCTTGCGCGATTTGCGTATCTCGGTAACCGATCGCTGCAATTTTCGTTGCGTCTATTGCATGCCCAAGGAAGTGTTCGATAGCGACTACGCTTACCTGCCGCACAATTCACTCCTGTCATTCGAGGAAATCTTCCGCGTTGCCAGCCTGTTCGTCGCGCACGGCGTGGACAAGATTCGCCTGACCGGTGGCGAGCCATTGTTGCGCAAGAATATCGAGAAGCTCGTTGCCATGCTGAGCGCGATAAAGACGCCCGACGGGCGCGCGCTCGACCTGACCCTGACGACCAACGGCTCGCTGTTGGCGCGCAAGGCGCAAACACTGAAGGACGCAGGTCTCACGCGCGTCACGGTCTCGCTCGACGCACTCGATGAAGGCACATTCCAACGCATGAACGATGTCGATTTTCCCGTCGCTGACGTGCTGCACGGCATTGCCGAAGCCCATCGCGTCGGCCTTGGCCCGATCAAGATCAACATGGTAGTGAAGAAAGGCATGAACGATTCCGAAATCCTGCCGATGGCGCGCCATTTCAAAGGCTCGCCGCATGTCCTGCGTTTCATCGAATACATGGACGTCGGTGCATCCAACGGCTGGAAGATGGATGAAGTCATGCCGTCGGCAGAGGTGGTTCGACGCATTGACAGGGAAATGCCGCTGGTGGAGATTGCGCGCGGCAACGCGAGCGATACGGCAGAACGCTGGCGCTATCGCGACGGCAGTGGCGAAGTCGGGCTCATATCCAGCGTAACAAAAGCATTTTGCGGCAGTTGCAGCCGTGCCAGGCTTTCCACAGAAGGCAAACTGTTCACCTGCCTGTTCGCCACCGGCGGCCATGATTTGCGCGCCCTGCTGCGCGGCGGCAAGTCGGACGCCGAGATATCCAACGCTGTCGCACACATCTGGCGCGGACGGGGCGACCGGTATTCAGCGCTGCGCACGGCGCAAACGCAAATCCCGGCGACTCCACGTGTGGAAATGTCCTACATCGGCGGCTGAAGGGAATTTGAATGGATACACAAACCGCCAAGGCCGACGCCGAAAGCGATGTCGTCGGCGATGTGACCGGCCTGATCCTGTCCGGCGGACGCGGTTCACGCATGGACAACGATGACAAGGGCTTGCAACTGCTTGAGGGCGTGCCGCTGGTACAACACGTGCTCACACGCTTCAAACCGCAGGTTAAACAGCTCGTCATCAATGCCAATCGGAACATCGCCGAATATCGGCTCTTCGGCGTACCGGTTTGGCATGACGATATGCCCAACTATGCCGGGCCGCTGGCCGGCCTGCAAGCCGGATTGGCGCGCTGCGAAACGCCCTACCTGGCCACGGCACCCTGCGACTCGCCTTTCCTGGCGCCGGACTTGGTTGAACGTTTGATGCATGCGTTGGCCGCCAACCATGCCGACCTTGCCTTTGCCGTGACCGGCAGCGACGACGGACGTGGAGAAAACGAACAGCGCGCGCATCCGGTATTTGCGCTCATGCGCGCCGACCTGCTACCTCAACTCACTGCATATTTACTTGCCGGTGGCCGCAAAGTCAGCGCCTGGCAGGCGACGCTGAAAACGGCGGCAGTGCATTTTCCCGATAGCCGCGCGTTCCGCAACATCAATAGCCATGGCGATCTTCGCGCGCTTGAAGGAGCAAACGCGTGAGGCAATACGAACAGGCGGGTGCGCTCACCGTGACACAGTCGAGGGACGCAATCAGGCAGCGCATCGAAGCGATCAATGACGTGGAATGCGCAGGCCTCGGTGGCGCACTTGGACGCGTGCTGGCTGAAGACATCGTCGCACCGATGGATGTTCCGGCGGCTGACAATTCGGCGATGGATGGCTATGCGCTGCCAGGCAAGCTCCTTGAAATTGAAGCACCCTTGCGGCTCAAAATCGCCGCCAATGCATTTGCCGGGCATGCGCACTCGGGTTTGATCGGCCCAGGAGAGTGCATCGCCATCACAACAGGCGCGCTGCTGCCACAAGGATGCGACACTGTGGTGCCGCAGGAACTCGCACTAGAAGTCACATCGACCCATGTGACGCTACCTGCGCATGCAGTTGCGCGCGGCGCCAATCGCCGCCTGGCCGGAGAAGACCTTCAGAGAGGCGCACTTGTACTTTCGCGCGGCAAGATTCTGCGGCCCGCCGACATCGGCTTGCTCGCTTCACTGGGCATTGCCGAGGTAACGGTGTCTCGCCGCCTGCGTGTGGCCTTTTTTTCCACCGGCGACGAGTTGCGTTCAATCGGCGACGCCCTGGACCCCGGATGTGTCTACGACAGCAATCGATACACCTTGCATGCCATGCTCACCAGGCTCGGCTGCGAAGTGATCGATCTCGGCGTCGTGCGGGACGACCCTGACGCGCTCGAAGCGACGTTGCGCAAGGCCTGCGCCGAAGCCGATGCCATCGTGACGTCCGGTGGCGTGTCGGTCGGCGCGGCAGATTACACGCGTCAGATCATGGCAAAACTGGGGGCAGTCGACTTCTGGAAAATTGCCATGCGCCCCGGACGACCGATGGCATTCGGCCGTATCGCCTCCGAAGGAAAGAGCGCTTATCTGTTCGGTCTCCCAGGCAACCCTGTTGCCGTGATGGTGAGTTTTTACATGATCGCGCGCGACGCGCTTCTGCATCTTGCCGGCGCGCAGAATGCTCCGCTGCCTTTGATCAGCATACCGAGCCGCGCACCGATTCGCAAACTACCCGGGCGCACCGAATTTCAGCGGGGCTTTCTGGTGCCTGATGAAGAAGGACGCCTGACTGTAAGTCTGACCGGCCCGCAAGGCTCAGGCATATTGCGTTCGATGTCTGAGGCTAATTGCATGGTCGTCCTAGCCCATGAGCGCGGTGACGTGCAGGCCGGCGAAGCAGTCGACGTGATGCTGTTTGACGGCTTGATCTGAACGCGCATCGCCATGCGCGCCCCTGAATAAATTCTGCAAAAGGATAGGTAATGCCCCGCTTCGTCAAATCCATCGAAACCATCATCTTTGCCAGCCGCTGGCTGCAAGCACCCTTGTATCTGGGCCTGATCGTTGCACAAGGGGTTTACGTGTACCGCTTCATGCTGGAACTGATGCACCTGGTGACGCAGAGCACGACCCTTGGCGAATCCGAAATCATGCTGATGGTGCTGGGCTTGATCGATGTCGTCATGATCGCCAACCTGCTGGTGATGGTCATCGTCGGCGGCTACGAAACCTTTGTCTCGCGCCTGAATCTGGAGAACCACCCCGATCAGCCGGAGTGGCTGTCGCACGTGAATGCCAGCGTGCTCAAGGTCAAGCTGGCCATGGCGCTAATCGGCATATCGTCCATCGATCTCTTGCGCAGCTTCATCGATGCCGCACATCTCGAAGATCGCGTCATCATGTGGCGTGTGGCGATCCATGTGACTTTTTTGGTTTCCGCGTTGGCGTTGGCTTATACGGATAAGTTGATGAGCGGTGTGCACGAAAAGCAGCCCAAGGATTGAGAAAACTGCACAAAGCCATTCAAGTTATCGGCGACAAAGACTGTTGCAACGTAGGGTGGGACGCCACCCAATGGGATGCAAGGTATAAAACTCTTTGATTGCAAGGAGTGACGGCAAATATGCCGTCACCGCTGCGCAGGCGGATCGCATGCGATCCTAATCCCCTGCTGCGCCGCTAGGCTTTCCCACCCAACCGTGAGTTTCCGACGTGCGTGATGCGCTTCTTGCTACTCCTCCGCACTATCGAGCAAATCAGGCCCCAGCAATAACTGCGCCGCCTCACTAGGCAAGGCCTCCACCGACTTCAACTTGCGTGCCATCTGCCTGCTGCGCGTCTCGGCACTTTCAATATTCTTGGCGGCACGTTCAAGCGTGAGCTTGGTGGCCGACAGAACGTCTCCGAATTTGCCGAACTCGGTCTTGACCGCCCCCAATACCTGCCACACTTCCGAAGAGCGCTTTTCCAATGCCAGGGTGCGAAATCCCATCTGCAGGCTGTTCAGCAATGCCGACAAGGTCGAGGGGCCGGCGATGCTGACGCGGTGCGTGCGTTGCAAATCGTCGGCCAGGCCGGGCCGGCGCATCACTTCCGCATACAAGCCTTCGGTCGGTAGGAACAGGATGGCGAAATCGGTGGTCAGCGGAGGCGACAGGTATTTCTCGGCGATGGTCTTGGCTTCACCACGGATTGCGCGCTCCA
Organism: Burkholderiaceae bacterium; assembly: GCA_036561005.1. Classification (GTDB taxonomy): domain Bacteria; phylum Pseudomonadota; class Gammaproteobacteria; order Burkholderiales; family Burkholderiaceae_D; genus PKWO01. The sequence continues at coordinate 13,043 of DATBQE010000045.1, forward strand.
GCTCGCGGCCGGCTGTCGCGATGCCTTCGGCGTCGGCGCGGTCGGCGGCGTCGAGCAAACGTTCATATTGCTCCTTGGGGAACTTGGCATCGATCGGCATCCAGACCGGCGTGCCGCCATGTTCCTGGCCCGGCAGCTTGATCGCGAATTCGACCCGTTCGCCGGTACCGGGAACGGTTTCGACGTTCTTGCCGTACTGCTCAACGGTCAGCACTTGTTCCAGCAGCATTTCCAGTTGCACTTCGCCCCAGGTGCCGCGCGTCTTGACATTGGTCAGCACGCGCTTCAAGTCGCCCACGCCGATAGCAAGTTGCTGCATTTCGCCCAAACCTTGATGCACCTTTTCCAGCCGGTCCGATACCAGCTTGAACGACTCGCCCAGGCGTTGCTCGAGGGTGGCGTGCAGCTTTTCGTCGACCGTCTTGCGCATTTCTTCGAGGCGCGCGCCGTTGTCGGTCTGCAATTCCTTGATCTTGGCCTCCAGCGTGGCGCGGATCTCGCCCATGCGTTGTGCGTTCGATTCGGTCAGCGCGGCGAGCGTCTGGTTAAGCGTATCGGCAAAGCGCTTGAGTGCGGCACCCTGCTCCTCCCGGCCACTTTGCGCCTGCTGCATGATGGCCTGACGCATGGCTTCGAGCTGTTGGGCGTTGGCTTCGTTGAGCTTGGCAAGCTGCTGGCCGAAGCCGTCGATGCGCGTGTTTTGCAAGGTTGAGACGCTGGTCAGCTGGGTTGCGAGCGCCTGCTGGAATTGGGCGAAATTGGCGCCAAGTTCCTGGCGGGTGGCCTGACCAGCATTTTGTATATCGCTGCGCAAGTCACGCTCGGTGCGCTCTGCGCGCTCGCTCTGCACCTGGCGCTGCTGTTGCAACTCGGCTTGCAGCCTGGCCAGCTCTTCGATGCCGCTTCCGCCGCGATTTTTCAGAAAACCTACCAATTGCAGCAACAAGACTGCTGCAATCAGGAGAATGATGATGATTTCGAACAATGACATTGGCGGCCGGACGGTAATTGCGTATCCGCCAAGTGTACATCAGGGCAAGCACTTGGCGACGGATGACCGCAAGCGATAGCGTATCTGTGAGCTGCAAAGACAAAACCCCTGCGCATCGACGCAGGGGTTTCGACGAACTACCGAACTTTCGTGCAATGGCGATTAGTGCGTAATTTTCAACGCATAGAAATGCACCACTGTACCTGGGGTGGTCTTCGGCGTGCCGGAGACTGCCGACTGGTCGTAATCGCCTGCCTTGAAGTAAAAACTCTCGCCATCGAAACTGGAATCCATGGTGAATGTTTTCACCACACCGTTCGCCGTCACGGTTATGGTCGTGCCGGAAAGCTTCAGTTCATAGTTGAACTTGGTGCCCAATGGTACTGAGGTGATAGGGTGCTCGTTCGCATTCCCGCCCTGGTTGGTGTTTTCCAGCAGCAACTGGATGGCACCGCCGGACGTATATTGCAGTTCGCACAGCGGTTTGCTTGGTCCGTTGCCCTGGAAAATCTGGCCTATCGTCGTATTGCTCGGCACTTGTGTGATTTTCACGGTGGCATCGAGTTTATTCGTGCCGCCGGTGGTCCAGCTTGCGTTTTCGCGCATTTCGGTGCGCGGATGCAGCGAGCCCGAAGTCGTCCACCCTGTGGTTGGGTCCATCATCACCAGCGAGCCGTCGGTTTTGTCGGTGTAGAAATAGGTGTCGGAGAAACCATTGGCAAGGCTGGCGCCGCTTTCCGTCGTAACACTGCCGGAGGAACCGGTAGGCAGTTGCAAGGTGAAACCCGAGAGGCTGAAATTGTCTCCTGGCGGGGCATTCGGATTCAAACTCGGTGTTGGGGTAGGTGTAGGCGTTGGCGTGGGTGTCGGAGTGGGTGTCGGAGTGGGTGTCGGAGTGGGGGTTGGAGTGGGTGTCGGTGTCGGCGTGGGAGTCGGCGTAGGCGTGCCGCTGCAGGAACCGCCCGGGCTATACAGGCTTCCAACTGTGGGATTCCAGCCGGCGCCTTTGTAATCGGTTTGTGTGATCAGGGCAGTGTAATTCTTGCCCAGGTAAGTCACCACTTCACCAGCAGTGTAGGTACCACCGTCGACCCAGGCCACGCAAGCAGCCGCCGCAGCCTTGACTCGTTCTTCAAGCTTTGTCCCCTGCGCATCGCCTGCAGCTTGCCCACTGCCGCCGCACGCTGCCAGCATGCCGCCTATCAGGCTCAACACAAGGCAGGGTTTGATCGCGTTCTTCATTTATTCTCTCCTCAATTTATTCAATTTTTGATCGAACTACGTCGACGCAAACAGGTGCATAACCTGTTTGCGCGACGGTTCGCGTCAGCTTTTATTTTTGCAATGGCGAAGTCTTACAGCCCCAGGCCGCTGATGAAGGCGTTGGTGTAGCCCAGCGTGCCGGCCTTGCCATAGTTGTTGCAGGTATCGGACGAGTTATTGTCGACCGTTGAAGGCGCGCAATCGGTGTCGCGTTCAAACGACCAGAAGTGCACGCCGCCCACGCCGTTCGCCAATACAAAGGCGGAAACGGTCTGTGCATCGGCGATGGTAAATGTCTCGTCGATGCTGTCGTTACCGCCTATCATCGGGGTAATTTCGATCTGGCTATACGGCACGCCCCAATAGTTGTGCAAGCTCTTGGCCGCCGCAACCGACGATTGACCCATCTGGCATTTTCCGCCGGAGACCACGCACAGATTCGAACTGGCCCCACCGGTATTGGCAAAGTCCATGGTCATCAGGTTGATGGTGTAGTTCTTCAGGCCGTACTGCTTGATCGCGTTCATCACATTGACACCCATGCCGCCAAGGCTTTGCGCTTCATTGCCGCCATCGGTAGCCAGCGTGAAGCTGTAGCGCAGGTTCGGATAGGTCGCTTGTGCATTGACCACACGTTGCACCAGGTTGTTGATGTCGCTCTGGGTTTGCGTATTCTCGATATCGAAATCGACGCCCAGCATGTTGGCGCTATAGTAGGTCTTGATGAACTTGAGGAAGTTCGCGTCTGACGTACACAGGAAGTTGGTACCTGCGCCGCCTGTCGACACGATGTATTTCTTGCCTGCGGTGACGAAGCCCTGCACGTTGGCGCTGGCAAAGGACGCCGCCGAAATGCCATTCCAGTTTTCACTGCCGCAGCTGCCACCGGCGAAGGCCCAGGTCACTGCCTGCAGCTTGGCCGGCATGGCCTTGAGCAGGGTTTCCGACGTGCCCGTCACTGCAGTGGTCAATTGCGTCGTGCTGTAGTCGCCCGAATAGAAATAAGGACTGAAGATGAAACCTGTCGGCGTCGGGGTAGGTGTTGGCGTTGGGGTCGGAGTAGGCGTCGGAGTAGGCGTGGGCGTGGGTGTTGGCGTGGAGGTGCACGTAGTAGGTTGCCAGTACCAGGTGCTGATGGTGGGGTCGGTGCCATCGCTACCGTTGGTGCCGGCATTGACTTCCTTGTAGTAATTGCCGTTGGCCGTAAATAGCACGATCTGGCCAACCGGATAGTTCACGCCGGATGTCCACACTTTATACGTGCAGGTTGGTGTCGGGGTAGGGGTAGGCGTTGGCGTTGGCGTTGGTGTCGGCGTCGGAGTTGGCGTCGGCGTCGGCGTCGGCGTCGGCGTCGGAGTTGGCGTCGGCGTCGGCGTCGGAGTTGGCGTCGGAGTCGGAGTTGGCGTCGGCGTACCGCTGCAGGTGCCGCCCGGGCTGTACAAGCTTCCTACCGTCGGGTTCCAACCTGCGCCCTTGTAGTCGGTCTGGGTGATCAGCGCCGTGTAAGTCTTGCCCAGATACGTCACGACCTCACCGGCACTGTAGGTGCCGCCGTCGACCCAGGGCACGCAAGCCGGCGTGGCCGCCTTGATCCGCGCTTGCAGCTTGCCCGACTGTTGTGGGGTCGATTCCGAAGTGCTGCCGCCACAACCAGCAAGCATCCCGCCAATGAGACCCATGACCAACGCCGGTTTGATATTCTTGTGCATCTCTCTCTCCTCAATTTGATGAAACGAATGGTGTTTTTTGTCCCTCGTACCCCCCGCTTGCATCCGCTGAACCAGGCGGGGCAATGACGACGGGGAAGTGTGCAAAGGGACTTCTTGTATGAAAGCCAATCTGGGCAGAAAAAGTGTGCCATCTCCCGGTTTGGAAGTGGTTCGCATTTCCTTAATTTTTGCTTAAGAAAAGTACGAAATTTCTGACTGGTCTTTAGAGTAGATTTACCTATACCGCGCTGAAAAATAGGCAGAAAATGGCGTGGTTGCTGGGGTGGAGAAAATGGCCCATGATGGGTGGACCCAACCAGTTACAGGACAGTGTAATACCGGAAGTACGCCCGCTTGACGCGGAAAATGGGCGGTTGTTTCGTATGGGCAAGCTCAATCCGGCTTGTTGCGCATCCAGTCGGCCGTATCGTAAAACGATTGCATCAAGCGCTGTTGCAATTCGTCCCGCACGGCGACATCCTGCATGGCCCAGGCCATGCAGCGCAGCCATTGGTCGCGTTCGCTTGATGCAATTGCAAAAGGAAGATGGCGCGCACGCAAGCGCGGATGGCCGAAACGTTCGATGTAAAGGCTGGGGCCACCCATCCAGCCGGAGAGAAACCAATAGAGCTTGTCGCGCGAACCATCAAGACTGGACGGATGCAATGTGCGGATGCCGGCAAACTCCGGTTCCAGATCCATCAAGTCATAAAATCGGTCGATCAATTCGCGCAGCTTTTCGCTACCGCCGATCAATTCGAAAGCGCTGGGCTGTTCCGCTGGCTGTTCTTCTGTCATGGATGATATTTGATACGAAATTAATATGCCTCACGCAAGGTGCGCATGGGCGGTTGGTTCAATACGTTGCGCAAGCCAAGTTGTCCGCCGACGAACGAACACGCAGCACCAGCCGCTACGCCGGCCAGCCACACGAGCGGTTTGAATGTCCATTCGAAGGTAAAGACCCATTTTGCCAAACCCCACCCTACTGCCGCAGCACCGCTCGCTGCCAGCAAGCCGGCAAGGCCGCCGATCAGGGCAAACTCTATCCACTGCGCTTGCGAGAGCTGCGCCCGCGTGGCGCCCAGTGCGCGCAGCAAGCCGGCCTCACGCGTGCGTTCATCCTGCGAACCTGCCAGAGCAGCATACAAGACGAGCACGCCGGACGCGAGCGTGAACAGGAACAGGAATTCGACTGCTGTCACCACCTGATCAACCACACTCTGGATTTGCTTGAGTATGCTGCCGACATCGATCACGGTCAGGTTCGGATAATCGCGCGACAGCGTATTGACGAAGGCGTCGGAATGCTCCGGCAAACGGAACGCCGTGATCCAGGTTTGCGGCATGTCCTGCATCGCTTTGGGATTGATGATGACAAAAAAATTGACGCGCATCGAGCCCCATTCGAGTTTGCGCAGACTGGTCACCGACGCTTGCACCGGCTGGCCGGCAATGTCGAACACGAGCTTGTCGCCAAGACGAATATTGAGAGTCTTCGCGATGCCCTCTTCGACAGAGGCTTCAGGTTGCGTATCGTCATACCAGCGACCGGCCACGATCTTGTTTTGAGGCGGCGGTTCGCGCATGGTGGAGAGGTTGAATTCGCGGTCGACCAGACGCTTGGCGCGGTCTTCCGCATAAGTCGTGCCTGTGATGGCCTTGTCGTTGATCTTGATCAGGCGACCGCGAATCATCGGATAGAGCATCGGTTGCGGTACACCGGCCTTGACCAACCGGCCAGCGATATCCGGCTCCTGGTCGGGCTGGATGTTGATGATGAAATGGTTGGGCGCGTCGGGCGGTGTCGACTTGCGCCAGGCATCAACCAGATCGCCGCGGATCACGGTCAACAGCAGCAAGGCCATCAAGCCGAGCGCCAGTGAAACGACTTGTACGATGGTGGCGCTCGGCCGACGCTGCAAGGCAGCGACGGCGAAGCGCCACGCCGAATTCTTGAACAGTGTGCGCATGCGGCGCAATACACGCAGCCCAAGCCATGACAGCAGGGCAAACAGCAGCAAGCCGCCGAGGAAGCCGCCGGCCGTCAGGGCCGCGAGCTTGAGGTCGCCGGCCTGCCATAACAGCAAGCCAATGAAGGCAAGCAAACCGAGCAGATAGCTGGCGACGGTAGTTGCGCGCGGCGGATCCTGCTCGCGCCGGATGACGCGATTATGCGGCACGTTGCGCAGTTGCAGAATCGGCGGGACAGCAAAGCCGACCAGCAGCACCAGACCCGTAACCAAAGCCTGCAGGCCCGGCAAAATGCTCGCGGGCGGCATGTCGCTGGTGACAAGTTTGCCCAGCCATTCAAGCAACAAAAAATGCGCGGCGAATCCGAGCAGCGCGCCCAGTGCGCTGCCAACGAGACCGACGATGAGGAATTCCAGGAGGTAAAGCGCAGTGACTTCATTTTGCGTCAAACCGAGGCAGCGCAACATTGCGCAGGCGTCGAGATGGCGCAGCATGAAACGGCGCGCTGCCATTGCCACGGCAACTGCGGCGAGCATGGCGGAAAGCAGGCTGACCAGGGATAGGAACTTGCGCGCCCGGTCGAGTGTGGCGCGCAAGTCTTCCTGGCTCGACTCCAGCGATTCAACGTTCACGCCGCGCAGGTTGTCATGCGTGATGGCGTCCTGCATCCACTTTTGAAATGCGGCGGTCGCTTCGGGTTCGCCGGCTACCAGCAGGCGATATGTCACCCGCGAGCCGTTCTGCACCAAATTCGTCGCGGCGAGATCACTCAATGGCAACATGACACGCGGAGCGAAATTGGCAAAAGAAGTACCGCGATCCGGTTCGCGTTCGATCACTTGGGCAACCATGAATTCAGCTGTACCGAGCTTGATCTTGCCGCCCACGGCGATATTCAATTTCCCCAGCAGCGAGGAATCGACCCATACGGTTCCGGCTGCGGGAATGTCTGTGGTGATTGCATCGCCGCCGGCGTGGGACAGCGTCAAATGGCCGCGCAGCGGATAGGCGGTGGAAACCGCCTTGATCGAAGCCAGCTGCGACAGCGCATCGTCTCCTTGGCCTGCCAGCGCCATGCTCGGGAAGGCAACAGTCTGCGCCACTTGCAGCCCGAGGCTTCGCGCCTCTGCTTGCCACTCAGGTTTGGTCGGCTGATCGCTGGCAACGACCAGATCCGCACCGAGCAATTGATGCGCGTCGCGCACCAGGCCGGTTCTCATGCGATCGACAAAGAACCCGACTGAAGCCAGTGCTGCGACTGCGATCAATAACGAGATCAGCAGGAAGCGCAATTCTCCGGCACGCCAGTCGCGCATGGTCATGCGCAGCGATTGAAGCAGCATCAGGCGGCCTCGAAAAACGTGTCGACTTCGGCGAGGTAGGCCTGCCTGGCGGGCGCATCAAGGAAGCTTGCCGTGAAACTGTTGCGTGCAAGACGCTGCGCGTGTTCGCGTGTGAGAGGTAAAGCCTCGAAACATGCCACGAAATTGTCGTTCAGATAGCCGCCGAAATAGGCCGGGTCATCCGAATTGACTGTCGCCGCCAATCCGGCGTCGAGCAAGGTCAACAGGTTGTGATCGGCAATCTGATCGAACACCCTGAGTTTGATGTTCGATAGCGGACACACGGTCAATGGCACGCAATCCTTGGCCAGGCGCGCTGTCAGGTTCGGGTCTTCCAGGCAACGCACACCATGATCGATGCGTTCGACCTTTAACAAATCGAGCGCTGTTTCAATGTATGCCGGCGGCCCTTCTTCCCCTGCATGCGCCACCAGATGCAGCCCAAGATCACGGCATCGTGCGAACACCCGGGCAAATTTTTCCGGCGGATGGCCGCGTTCGGACGAGTCGAGTCCGACACCGATGAATTTTTCTCGATAAGGCAAAGCCTGCTCCAGCGTCGCGAAGGCATCCTCTTCCGACAGGTGCCGCAGAAAACACATGATCAAGCCGCTGGTGATGCCAAGTTCGGCCCTGGCCTGTTGCAAGGCGCGGTCGATACCGTTGAACACCACGGCCATATCGACACCTCGCGCAGTGTGCGTTTGCGGGTCGAAAAATATTTCCGTATGCCGTACATGGTCCGCCTTGGCGCGCAAAAGATAGGCCCAGGTCATGTCGAAAAAGTCCTGTTCTTGCAACAGCACACTTGCACCCGCATAGTAGATATCGAGGAAGGATTGCAAATCAGTGAAGGCATACGCAGCCCTCAATGCCTCCACCGAGGAATAGGCCAGTTTCACGCCGTTGCGCTCGGCAAGGGCAAAGATCAGCTCCGGCTCAAGCGAGCCTTCAATGTGAATGTGAAGCTCAGCCTTGGGCATGTTTTTGACCAATTCGATCAGGGGCAAGGTCATGTAATATCCTTAAAACAGTTAATTTCTTGGCGATTTGACGCAAAATTGATTGCGCTTCCCTTCACATGCGCCAACCGACGTATTAGGATAGGGTGAAAGCACGAAGCATGCGAAATACTATGGCACTGAAGAGGCGGTAAAAAAGTGCGGCATGCCAAATTTCCGGTTGGAAACGACTTGATACCACTTGTCGCATTCCCGCCTTTTTGCATTCTTTTCATCATAAATTGCGTTCCCACAGGGAATTTTAAGGGAACAAGGGTAGTCAGACGTCATGAAGCAAGCCCAGAAAATGGGTCTGGCGCCCCGCAAATTCGAAAGATACTGGAAAGACGCACAATGGCAGTCATCGAAATCGTCCTCAACGAACAAGACCACACCCGCCTTCAGGACGAGTATAACAAGATGTGCGAAACGTGGTCGCGCATGGGCCACGCCGCACTGCCGCCTACCTTTGAGCAATGGCTGGGTGTGCGCACGGCGGAAATGAAAGACGCAACTGCGGCAGTCGACCTCGACGACATGCGGCTCTTCAGTGCTATTGAACGCCTGGTCACGAGCTTGCCGCAGCATGGGTTTTCTCTGGCGCACGTAGTCAAGCAAGGCGTTTCGCGTACCGAAGCGACGCGCAATCTGGCCGATTTGGTCGTGCGCGATTTCAAACTGCCGGCGCAATATAGCAAACGTATTGAAGATTTGTTCGAGCATTACGTCAAGGATGCACGCGAAGTGGCGGACCAGGCCCAACTTGTGGTGACGAACCGCACCTTCGGCGCTCTGAACGAAGTCCATCGCCAGTTGGTCGAACGCACCGAGACCTCGATACAGAGGCTGGGACCGGACCGTGCCATCGGGCGCGTCGAAGGTGCGGCGGCCGTATTGGTCGGCATGGAAGTCCTGAGCCGCGAATCGGCAAGGGAGAAAACCAATGCATTCAAAGTGCTGGCGCGCAGCGCGCCAAAGGGAAAATGGACCGACAAGATTTTCAAGGGTTCGGATCCAGACGAATGATTGAAACCAATCGAAGCGCAGAGAATGGCAATCAAAAAAAACGGGTTTGGCATATTGCAATATCCGGCAGACGACGCGCGGCGACTGTTCGTGCTGCTCGCCGCGATCGATTTGCTTGAACGTGCCACGCCCTCTTCCATCGCCGACCTGACCGGCATCGCCATTGAGTCGATCGACGATGACGTGGAAATCCTGTGCCAGCAATTCGGCGTCAAGGTACACAAGCTGGGCAATGTCTATCGCATCGAATCCTGGGGCGATATTTTGCAAAAGGATGGCGTAATCAAGCGCCTGAAGGACGCAAGCTGATTGGGGCAGGCTATAATTAATGCCCATGTCATCATCTATTCCATCGATACCGGTTTCAACAAAACGCAGCCCGAAAAAACGTGCGCTCGCCACTGTCGCCGAGGCAGATGGCAACCGCCGCGCCGATCTCGTGCGCGTATCTGCACGCCTGTTCCGTGAAAAGGGTTTTGAAGGCACCACCATTCGCGACATTGCCGATGCGGTCGGAATGCGATCGGGCAGCCCCTTCTACCACTTCAAGAGCAAGCAGGAAATATTGGCTGCGGTCATGGAGGAAGGCCTCGTCGCGGGCCTTGAAGCAACCGGCGGGATCATGTCACTCGATCTGCCGCCGCGCGAGAAGTTTCTGGCACTGGTTCGCTCACACCTCGAGACAGTGCTGGGAGACGGCCACGATTTCATTCCGGTATTGCTCTACGACTGGCGCTCGCTGAGTCCTGATCTGCAGGCCCATATCATCGAATTGAAGGACCGTTACGATCTGTATTGGCAGCAAATGCTGAGCGAGTTGAAGAAGGCCGGCTTGATCAAGGATGACGGCAAGGTAGTGCGCCTGCTTTTGCTCGGCGCGATCAATTACAGCGTGCAGTGGTATCGCCCGGGAAAAGGGTTGTCGCTTGACCAGTTGGCGGAACAGACGGTAGCGTTTTTTTTGGACTAGCTATGCGCCATGCCTGATCACCATATCGTCCGGCACTTCAATCTCCATCCGCAACAACCCGGCCGCCAACGATTTCCCCAAACTGTCGCTACGAAGCGAGCGGGCCGCGCCGCCATCAAGCGCTTGATGTAATACAAACTTCAGTGCCAGCAAGTTATCCATGTCGAAGCGCTCGACGGTGCCCAATGCAATGCCGGAAAAATGCGCCGCAACGCGTTCTTTTGTTACCTCGCGCTTGAGCACGGCATAGGTCTCGGCGTCATAAGCAAACAGGCCGAGGTCTGCCTTGTCGCCTTTGTCGCCGCCGCGGGCGTGGCTGATGCGCACCAGGGGAAGTTTCATTTCATACCTCCATCACTTCAACAACGACACGGCATTCAATCGACTCGCGTCGTACCAGTGTCGGCCAGATGCCCAGCAATTCGGTTGCCCCCTGCATGCCCATGCGTCCGCCGACAAAGGGTGGCCCGGACAAGGCAAGCCAGGGAAACAGGCGTCCAAAGCCATCGGCCACGCGCTTGTCGCTGGTGCGCAGCGCCATGCGCAGATAAATTTCATTGAGGGCATCGCGTTGCGCTGGGTCGGCCAGAGGACCGAGTATGGAATCGTAGCCGAGATATTCAACACGCAGGTCGTCGACCTGCATCTTCTGCTCGGTCAATTGCTGCCTGACGATGTTTGCCGCACGTTCAGCCTTCAGGTAGGCCTGCGGCCAGCTATACCCGATGGTGGCCTGCCCCATCCACCCGTCGTGATAACCGCCGACTACCTTCAGTTTCTCCGGCCGCGATTTGCCGGTTGCCCCGCTGATGCGCACGCGGTCCGCACCGAAATCTTCCAGTTGTAGGCTACCCATGTCGAGTACCACGTCGGGCGAATAGTAATTGCGCGGGTCGTGAACTTCGTACAGCAATTGTTCGCGCACCGTATCAAACGACACTCTGCCGCCTGTGGCGGGCGCTTTGGTGATCACCGCGCTGCCGTCTTCGCTGACTTCGGCGATCGGGTAGCCGATGTGGCCGAGATCGGGAATATCGACCCAGTCGAGGCCGCCGAAGTTGCCGCCGCTGCCCTGGCCGGAACACTCAAGCAAATGGCCGACAGTCAATCCCTGGGCCAGGCGATTCCATTCCCGCGGTGATCTGGCATCGAGCGTCCAGCCGAATTCATAAGCCAATGGAGCGAGAAATAGAGCCGCATCGGCCACGCGCCCGGTAAGAACAATATCGGCGCCCTGCTCCAGTGCCTTGATGACCGGGGCGGCGCCGAGATAGGCGTTGGCAAACACCAGGCGCTCGCGCACGTTCGACAAGGCAGCACCGCTGTCCATATGTGCGAAACCTTCACCTTCGCTTTGCAAAGAGTCCAGCCGAGGCAATACGTCATCCCCGGTCACGACGGCAATGCGCGCGCGCCAGCCCTTTTTGCGAAACAGTTCGGCCAGCGCATCGCGCGCGCCATGCGGGTTCAAGCCACCCGCATTGAGAATGAATTTCACGCCCTTGCCGTCGTTGGCCTTTTGTGCCAGCGGCCATAGTTGAGCGAGCATCGGCACCAAATCCTTGGCGTAACCTGCCTGCGCATCCTTGGCACGATCCTTTTGCAGGATGGCCAGGGTCAATTCGGCCAAGTGATCGGAGGCGATATATTGCACGCCGCCACGCTCTATGCTGGCCGCAATCGGCGCCCATGCATCGCCGTAAAATCCGAGCCCGGCGCCAATTCGTACGGTTTTCATATTCTGGCAATCTCCAGAAGTATTTGCCCCGGCGCAACCTGCTCGCCGATTGCGACATGAACGGATTGCAGCAAACCATCGAACGGCGCAGGCATCCCGTGTTCCATTTTCATCGCTTCAAGCACAACCAATGTCTGCCCCGCCTGCACCGGTTGGCCAGGTGCGACCGCTAGCGCAACGACCCTGCCGTTCATCGGCGCGCGCAACATGCCATCCACAGCATCGGTACCGCCTGCGATCGGCGCGCAATATGTCAGATCGCGCAAGCAATGATTGCGATGGCCGCTACGGAACAGGATTCGCGCGTCGTCGACGCAGAATTGCACGACGTGGACGTCACTGCCGATGCTGATGTACAGTCGATTTTCAGGCGCCGCCATGATCGATACGTCGAATGATTCTGCTCCCGCGCGTATCGACCACTTATCGATGCCGCGCGCTTCGACGAACAACACATGGCTGGCGCCGTCAAGTTCGACGTGCAGGGTATTTTCAAGCGGCGCACTGCTACTCCAGCCACGTAATTCCGGCACATAGGCCTGCAGGGTCTTTTGCCGGCGCGATTCAAGTAATATCGCACAGGCCAGGATTTGCACAAGCGCGCCGTCGATTTTGTGCACTAACTCTGAAAAATGCTCGCCGATAAAGCCGGTCGTGGCATGGCCCGCCATGAACGCCGGATGTGCCAGCACATCCAGCAGGAAATCCTGGTTGGTCGGCACACCCAACAGAATGCATTGGTCGAGTTGTGCAAGCATGTTGCACACTGCACGTTCGCGTGTCGGCCCACTGGCGATCAGCTTGGCCACCATCGAATCGTAGTACGGGGAAACCTGTTGGCCGCTTTCCAGTGCATGCTCGACGCGCATGCCTGCGGGTGCCTGCCAAAGCGCAATGGTCCCGGTCTGCGGCAAAAAACCACGCGCCGGATCTTCTGCGCACAGCCGTACTTCGATGGCGTGGCCACCCGCAAGCAAGCGCGCATCGATCTGTTCTTGAGACAGGGGCAATCTCTCGCCATTAGCGACGCGCAACTGCCACTCCACGAGATCAACGCCGGTAATCGCTTCCGTAACAGGGTGTTCCACCTGAAGCCGCGTATTCATTTCCATGAACCAGAATGCGCCATCGGTGTCGAGCAGAAATTCAATCGTGCCGGCGCCCACGTAGCCGCAACTGCGTGTCGCCTCGAGCGCCGCGCGGCCGAGACGATGACGCAGACTCGGCGTGACCGCCGGCGAGGGCGTTTCCTCGATAATCTTCTGGTGCCGCCTTTGCACAGAACAATCGCGCTCGCCCAGATGGACGACATTGCCGTGCGCATCGGCGAAGACCTGAACTTCCACATGGCGCGGATTGATGAGCGCACGTTCCAGTATCAATTCGCCGCTGCCGAATGCCTGCTGGGCCTCGGAGCGCGCTTGCGCAAGATTGGCGTGCAAGCTGTTCGCATCTTGCACCAGACGCATGCCGCGGCCGCCGCCACCGGCCGCCGCCTTGATCATCAGAGGGAAGCCGATGTGCTGCGCCTCGGCAAGCAGTGTCGCCTGGTCCTGATGTTCGCCCTGATAACCCGGCAACAGCGGCACCTCGCGCCCCGCCAGCAGCCGCTTGGCTGTGGCTTTGTTGCCCATGGCCCGCATGGCCGCAGCAGGTGGGCCGATCCAGGTGAGGCCGGCGTCAGACACTGCCTGCGCAAAATCGGCGTTTTCCGCAAGAAAACCATACCCGGGATGTATCGCATCGGCGCCGTGACGCATGGCTGCAGCAAGGATCGCCTCGCCATTGAGGTAAGACTCGGCGGCCGGTCCGCCGCCAATACGGCAGGCGCAATCGGCGGCCCGCACATGCGGCGCCAGGGCATCGGCATCTGAAAATACCGCCATGGCGCGATAGCCCATGGCGTGCGCGGTGCGCATGATGCGCAAGGCAATTTCACCACGATTGGCAATCAGGATCAGTTTCATGGCGTATCGGACGGCAAATCGACCCACGTTGCAGGCCTCTTCGCGGAAAAGGCCGCAACGCCCTCGGCGGCATCACCGTTGCGCAAGGCCTTGGCGAACTGCAGTGCCGCAAAATCGAGGGCGGCGTCGAGGGCCGATGCGCCATTCTGCAGCAAAATCGCCTTGGTCGCGGCCAAGGCACGCGGGGCATTACGCAACACTTTTTGCAGGGTCCTCTGCAGCGCGACGTCCAATTCATCCTGCCCTTCATGCACTTCGCCAACCAATCCGATTTCCAGCGCCTGCCAGCCGTCGATGCGCGCTCCCGTCATGGCAAGGCGCCGTGTTTGCGTTTCACCGATACGCAGCGCAAGAAACGGCGCAATTTGCGCCGGCGGCAAGCCCAGGCCGGTCTCGGGCATGGCAAACTGCGCACTCCCGGTCGCCAGCGCAATGTCGGCAATCGCCAGCAAACCCAGGGCCCCGCCCATCGCGGCACCTTCCACCGCGGTGATCACGACCTGCGGCAGTGCCAGCCATTCCTGCAGCATGCGGCCAAATTGGCGGTTTGCCGCCGCAATCGGATCGGCAGCTTCGATCGGGACGGGCAACTGCATCATGCGTTGGAAATCGGCCAGATTGCCGCCCGCACAGAAATTGCCGCGCGCGCCGCGCAGGACAATGCAACGCAGTCCAGTGTCGTCTGCTGCCTGTTGTGCGACGGCGCGCAACTCGTTGACCATCTGCTCCGACAAGGCATTCTTGGTCGCCGGGTCGTCGAGCAAGACCTGCAGAATGCTGCCACTACGGCTCAGAATCAATTTTGACGGACTGCCCACAATGCTCACCGCGCTTGCTTGCCGGGATGGATACCCATGGTCTTGGCAATGATGCCCATCATCACTTCGTCCGCACCGCCGCCGATCGACGCCAGACGCCCGTCGCGGTACATGCGCGCCACCAGGCTCTCCTTGGTGTAGCCCATGCCGCCCCAGAATTGCAGGCAGGCGTCCGGCACGATGCGCATTAGTCGCCCGGCCTTCAGCTTGGCCATCGATGCCAGCTCGGTGACATCCTGACCGCCGATATAAAGGTCGCAGGCGCGGTATGTCAGGGCGCGCAGCGCTTCCACTTCGGTCTTCAACTCGGTAAGCTTGAAGTAGACCCATTGATTGTCGAGAAGCCTGCCGCCGAAAAGATTGCGTTCGCGCGCCCACTCCACGGTCCATTCGATACAATTGATCAGAGCCTGTATTGAATTGGCCGCCGCCCACAGGCGCTCTTCCTGGAACTGCAGCATCTGATAGGTAAAGCCCATGCCCTCTTGGCCAATCGCGAAATGCTGCGGCACGCGCACATCGTCAAAGTGGATCAGGCCGGTATCGGAAGAGTCCATGCCCATTTTGCGGATTTTCTTGCCGACGCTGATGCCTTTGGTTTTCATCGGCACCATGATCAGGGTTTTGTTCTTATGCGGTGCGCCATCCGACGTATTGGCCAGCAGGCACATCCAGTCGGCCTGCAGGCTGTTGGTGATCCACATCTTGCTGCCGTTGATGACATAATCGCCGCCGTCTTTTCGGGCTGTGGTTTTGATTGAAGCAACGTCGGAGCCGCCCGTGGCTTCCGAGACGCCGACACAACCTACCATGTCGCCTGCTATGGCTGGGGTAAGGAACTCGGCACGCAAGGCGTCCGAGCCGAAGCGAGCCAGGGCAGGCGTCGCCATATCGGTCTGTACGCCGATCGCCATCGGGATACCGCCGCAATGAATATTGCCCAGCGTTTCCGCCATGATCATGGAATAGGAATAGTCGAGCGCGAGGCCGCCGTATTCGACGGGCTTGCACAGGCCAAGGAAGCCGAGGTCGCCCATTTTCTTGAACAATTCGTGCGCCGGGAAAATTTCCGCTTCTTCCCATTCGTCAACGTGAGGATTGATTTCCTGGTCGATGAAGCGTTTAAGATTGCGTTGCAGTTCCTGATGTTCGTGGGTTAAGTTCATTTTAGTCTCCATGTGCCCTCATCGAACTTTCTATTTGCCGTCTTGTTCCGGTCCTGCCACGCGGCAGCAAAGGTTCATCGGTCTATCGCATCTTGCTATGGTCTCGCCACGCCAAACTGCACCGGGCGCAAAATGCGCGTTGCCGCTTCCTCGCACACCGACAACGTCATGGCCAGCACCTTGCGCGTGTCGCGCGGATCGATCACACCGTCGTCGAGCATCAGACCGGACGTGTAGAACGCATCGGTCTGGTTCTCGAACGTGGCGACGATCTTTTGTTTCATTGCTTGCAGCGTCGCTTCGTCCACGTTCTGACCTTTACGTTTGGCACCGGCTTCCATGACCATGGCCATGGTGCCGGCGGCCTGTTCGGCGCCCATGACTGCGGTGCGGGCATTGGGCCAACTGAAGGAGAAATCGGGGCGGAAGCCATTGCCGCACATGCCGTAGTTGCCGGCGCCGAAGCTGGCGCCGCACATGATGGTGATTTTCGGCACGTTGACGTTGGAGACAGCCTGAATCATCTTTGAACCGTGCTTGATCATGCCTGCACGCTCGGACCGGGTGCCGACGATGAAACCCGTGGTGTTTTGCAGGAACAGCAAGGGCGTGCCGGATTGGCAGCAAGCCTGCATGAAGTGTGTCGCCTTGCTGGCGCCGTCCGGATCGAGCGGGCCGTTGTTGGTCAGGATGCCGACGCGCTGGCCGCAGATGGCGGCGTGACCGGTAACAGTAGCGGGGCCATAACTTGCCTTGAACTCGAGAAAATCGGAACCGTCTGCGATTCTTGCGATTACTTCACGCATATCGACCGGTTTCTTCGGGTCGACCGGCATCAAGCCAAGCAGATCTTCAATGGCATGGCGCGGCGGAAGATATTGCACCTGCCTCGTTACTTGCTCGCGATTCCAGTCGAGCGCGGCAACAATCTCGCGCGCAATACGCAACGCGTCGCCGTCGTCCTCGGCCAGGTATTCTGCGAGACCGGAAACCGTTGCGTGCATCTCTGCGCCGCCCAGCTCTTCTTCGCTTGCGATTTCGCCGGTCGCTGCTTTCAGCAGGGGCGGCCCGGCGAGAAAGGCGCGTGAACGGCCGCGCACCATTACCACGTAATCGGACAAGCCCGGCATGTAGGCCCCACCGGCCGTCGATGAGCCGTGCACCACCGTGATCACGGGAATGCCGGCGGCCGAGAGACGGGCGAGGTTATGGAAGATCGTGCCGCCTTGCACGAAATGTTCGACGCGATACTCAAGAAGGTTTGCACCTGCACTCTCCACCAAGTGGATGAAGGGCAGTTTCTTGGACAAGGCGATTTCCTGCGCGCGCAAAATTTTTTCCAGGCCGGACATCTTCAATGCACCGGCGTTGATGCCGGAATCGGACACGAGAATCAAGGCGCGCACACCACAGACGTAGCCGATACCTGCAATCACACCGCCGCCGGGTACGCTCTTGTGCGCATCGGGAACGTCGCGCAGATAGCCGGCAAGAGTCGAAAGTTCGAGCAATGGTGCGCCGGCATCAAGCAGCCGGGCGATGCGGGCGCGCGGCAGCAACTGATTGCGCTTGTCGAACAGGGCTTGCGCCGCTTGCGACGCGTCGCGCGTGCGCTGTTCCAGCGTTCGAAGTTGCGCAATCCGCACGAGCATTGCATCGCGATTTTTGGCGTAGTTTTCGCCGCCCGTGGCAAGCTGTGTCGTAATCATTGGCATGCGCGCCTACTCATCCTCGTCAGTGTCTTGCAACACCCTGGGAATACGCGCCAGGGGAAAGCCGTCGAAAGCGCGCACCGAAGTGGAATCAGGCACGCCCTCTTTACCGGCGGGCCAACCCATGCGCATCTGCGGGCGGCCGCCATCGACGCGCAATACGCTGCCGGTAATGAAACTGGCAGCTTCGGAGAGCAGAAAAACGATGGGCGCGGATATCTCGGCCTCGCTTGCCATGCGCTTCAACGGAACGCCGTTGATTGCGCCGCGAAGGATCGGCGCCATTTGCGGCGGATAGCTATCCATGCCGCTTGACGCCACATATCCCGGTGCCACCGCGTTGACACGCACGCCGTATTGCGCCCATTCCAGCGCGGCAGTTTCGGTGAAATTGACCATGCCCGCGCGCGCTGCGCCGGAGTGCCCCATGCCTGGCATGCTGCCCCACATGTCGGCCACAATATTGACGATGGCGCCGCCGTGATGTTGCATCCACTGATTCAGGCATTCTCTTGCCATGAGGAAGCCTCCGGTCAAATTGGTCTTGACCACCGCCTCCCAGCCTTTGAGTGAAATGTCTTTCAGCGGCGAAGGGAACTGCCCGCCTGCGTTGTTGAGCAAAGCATCGATACGGCCATGTTCATTGAGCACCGCTTGCACGGCCGTCTGCACCAAAGCTTCGTCGCGTATGTCGCAAATCTTGAATCCGCTCTTGCCGCCGGCTTCGCGAATCTCGCCGCACACCGTTTCAAGCTTGGCGGCATTGCGCCCCATCAATGCAACGTGTGCACCCAATGCAGCCAATTCATGCGCTGTACAACGTCCAATGCCGGAGCCGCCACCGGTCACGATGACGACCTTGCCGTTAAATAATCCCGGCCGAAAAATCGAACGATATGGCATGCCATTGCCTTTCAACAGTGTTCAATACGACGCCTACTTTACTCCGCGCACTCGGAGATGAATACCGAGCGCGATGCATTTCCCCATTAGCAACAATTTTTCGTGACTGAAATACGTCCAACACATTTTAGCAAGCAAGCAGTTGCTTTGTAAAGTAAGCATAAAAGCCGCTTCGATCTCCATTGTTTTTTGTTGGCCTCCCGATTTCAGCCCCGAATTCGATGTAAAGCAGCGGTGCGCCGTGTGCGGGATAGTAGAATCGCAGCATCCGAACCTACTTCCCTCCCCGATTTCGCCAGAACGGGCAAGCTCATGCACAACCTGACCAACCCTGCAAATCGATTTGCTCAAATCCTGCCAGGCATCGCCATCGGTCTGGCGACATTCACATTGGCTGTAGTTGCGCCAGACGCACAAGCCCTGGGCGCGAAGACCGACTTTAGCGTCACGATCGGCCCGGCGGTTCTATGTCGCGACAAGCTGGAAATGAAGTACCTGTACGATTACCTCAGCGCCAGTTTCGGTCCCGCCTACAGACAGGAGCAAGGCGCCTATTGGTTTCGCACCAAGACGCAGTTGTTTGGCAAGGATCTGGTTGAAGTATTTGTTTCGGACCAGAGCAGCGAATGGGAATTCGTGGGGGCGGTATTCAAAATCAAACCGGAGGAAGTGGCCAAGGCAGTGCAAACCGCCGCCGGCCCGATCTTCGTCAAGACCGCGTCAGGCTATCAATATTCGCCCTACCAGGCACAGGCCACGAGCGAGATCATGTGGCAAGGCAAGAACGCCAAGTTAGTGTGCCGCCATCATGTTGGGTCATTGATCTCGCCCACACGTTGATTCAACCAATTGCTCACAAGCGGCCACATGACCCGACCGATGGCCGGTTTGAAAAAGCCAAAATGGCCGATGCGTCGCAAACCAAAATCTTCCGGCCCGACTTCGCGATAGTCGACCTTCGCACTGACATAAGCTTCGTGCAGCATGCGCGAGCCGGATGCCCGCAACAGTTCGTCATCAAGGAAGGTGAGAGCCAGTATCGGGAATGTCGCGCGTGCATAGGCTTCCCGTGCAGCCGGTTCGCCGGAAAGTATATAGTCCGGCGTCACGCACCAGCGGCGCCATTGATACATCGCTGGCGCTGGAAGGTCCCCAATCACGCCAATTCGCCTGCCGGGAAAATACCCGAACAGCGGGCATAGCAGGGGAACCAGGAAATACCAAAGCATGCGCGAGGAACGCTGCAATTTCGGCTGATTATGCCGCACGGCCCCGCTGCCGACTGCAATATTGACCAGGCCGGAAATACGTCCGTTCGATGGTAATAGCGGCGCCACCTGCCCACCGAGGCTATGGCCAATCACCAGCAGCGGCAATTTGTTATCGGCGTCGCCGGCATGCTGAATAACCGCGTCGTAGTCGCGCGCTATCCAGATTGAAATATCGGCCGTGCTGTTGCGCATGGAACCGGTGGCAGATTCTGCCATATCGCGGTAGTCGAAAGTCCAGACGCAGAATCCCTGGTCGGCAAGATATGCAGCAAGGTCGGCATAGTATGTTTGCGGCACCGCCATGGCAGCGGCAATGACCACGTTGGCGCGTGCCGCCTGCTTCGGCGCATGGCGATACGCCGCAAGGGCAATGCCGTCGTGCGCCGCTATCGATATGCGCTGTCGTGTCATCGCTAACCTCCGTCCGGGATCGACGCCAAGCTGCGCCAGGCGGCACCGCTCAACTCGTCAACCGCACTACGCGGATCGATGCTGATGCGTCCGCCCAACCAATGACGCGACAATTCCTGCGCCGGCCCCATCAGTATCGCAACGTACAATTCGAACGGCAGGCGCCGCAACGTGCCGTTCTTCAGCCACGGCTTGAAGAAATTGAACAACTGCCTGAGGTGATCCGCCGTATGTTGTCGCACAGCTTGCTCATGTGCCGCACTGATTGCCTGGCGACGCGAAAAAAGAAAGCGCGCCAGGTCTGGCTTGGCGACGATCCATTGGAGGTGGTTGTCAAGCAAGGCATGTATCGCGCGTTTGGCATCCGGCTCAGCGCTGATCGCGGCAATCAGGCGCCCCCAATAGTCATCGAGGCAAGCGACAAACAGCGCCGCCGCGATGCCCTCCTTGGTGCCGAAGTGATGGTAAATGCTCCCGACCGAGGCTTGGCTGCGCTGGCGGATATCGTCAATAGTGGCTGCTTCGATGCCATTTTCGGTAAATACCGTTAAAGCCGCAGCGAGTATCGCCGATTTGCGATCCCCAGGATGCGCTTCGCCAGGGAGTTTCGATGGTTTTTCGTCGGTCGCCATGTGTAGAATAATATTCTAGAATTTAATTCTAGTCAAACATGATGCGAGCAAGTGCTTCCTGCGCCTCTGCAAAACGGCTTCAAACATAAAAAAACCGGGCCATGGAGCCCGGTTCTTTACACAACGGCAGTAAAACCAAATTACTTACCGCCGCGCATTTCCTTGGCAACTTCATGTGCGCCGTAAACCTTGTCGAGGGCTTCCAGCAAAGCCGCGCTGTCGACAGCAACCGTACGGTTGACCGTTTCGTCGAAACCGAATGCGCCGCCCAGCGAGTGAATATTGCCGTCGAATACGAGGCCGACCAGTTCGCCTTTACGATTGACCACCGGGCTACCCGAATTGCCGCCTATGATATCGTTGGTGCTGACAAAGTTGAACGGTGTGTTCAGGTTCAGCTTGTCCTTGGCCTTGATCCAGCTGTCCGGCAGCTTGAACGGATCGGCGCCGGTTGCATGGTCGTAAGTGCCGCCCATGGTGGTAAAC
>DATBQE010000046.1:0-15535 GCA_036561005.1 Burkholderiaceae bacterium
GACAGCGCCATGGTAAAACGCTGTCGATCAACTGGCCCTTGTGGGCAGAAGGCGGTATGCAGGTCGACGCTGCCACGCGCCAATATCTTGAACGGGAAACCGGAATGACGCCGCTGGGTACGGATAGCGGCCTGAAGGCGCTGAATGTTGCGCTGGCAAACAGCGCGACACAGATCATGGTGATGGAAGGCGATGCACATCGTCTGCAATCCTATCTGCGCCATCCTGCATCCGAGCACGCAACGGTTGCCGACACAACAGCAAGCAGTGTACCGATGCAGGAAGATTTGCAAGATAAAGCGACACGCTACTTCGCCCGCCTGCTGTCGAATACACTCAAAATGCCGGCACATCGGATCGACGTTCAGGCGCCATTGGAGACCTATGGTATCGATTCTGTTCTGGTGATGGATTTGACGCGCGCTCTGGAAAACGTCTTTGGCTCATTGCCGAAGACCTTGTTTTTTGAATATCAGACAATTGCTGCGCTGACCGATTATTTCTCGGAAAACCATCGCTTGAGCCTGGAACAACTGTTGGTGGACAGACTTGCGCCGGTCACGTTGCCCGCCGCGGCACAAGCGAGCGTCGCCAAAATCGCCGCCAAGACGTTCAAGCGCGAATCGCGGCTTGCTGCACGTCACAATCGTGAGGCAAACGACGAAATAGCGATCATTGGTTTGGCCGGGCGCTATCCGCAAGCTGCCAATCTCGCGCAATTCTGGAAAAATTTAAGCGAAGGGAAGGATTGCATTACTGAAATTCCCGCTGAACGCTGGGATCACAGCCTGTATTTTGATGAGGACCGCAACAAGCCCGGTAAAACCTATGGCAAGTGGGGCGGATTCATCGACGGCGTCGATTTGTTCGATCCGCTGTTCTTCAATATCTCGCCGCGCGAAGCCGAGCAGATGGACCCGCAGGAGCGCCTGTTCCTCGAGTGTGTGCACGCGACGCTGGAGGATGCAGGCTACACAAGGGACAACGTTGCGCAACATGACGACCCGCACCAGCAAGGCAATGTCGGTGTGTTCGTCGGTGTGATGTATGAGGAATATCAGCTATATGGGGCGCAGGAGCAGGCCAGGGGGCGCCAAATTGCGCTGACGGGTAGCCCGGCTTCGATTGCCAACCGGATATCCTATTTCTGTAATTTCAACGGCCCCAGTTTGGCAATCGACACGATGTGTTCCTCATCGCTGACAGCCATACATCTGGCATGCCGCAGTCTGCAGCGCGGCGATTGCGCGGTCGCGGTGGCCGGTGGTGTGAACGTATCGATCCATCCGAACAAATATTTGATCCTGGGTCAGGGCAAATTCATTTCCGGCAAGGGGCGTTGCGAGAGCTTCGGCGAAGGCGGGGAAGGCTACGTGCCGGGCGAGGGTGTCGGCGCCGTGCTGCTCAAACCGAAGGCACAGGCGATTGCCGACGGCGACCACATTTACGGCGTGATCAAGGCAAGCGCGATCAATCATGGCGGCAAGACCAATGGCTACACCGTGCCCAACCCCAACGCACAGGCGGCGGTAATCGAGCGGGCTGTGCGCGACAGCGGCATCGATGCACGCAGCATCAGCTATCTCGAAGCGCATGGCACCGGCACCACACTCGGAGACCCGATCGAGATTGCGGGACTGTCGAAGGCATTCCGGAACTGGACGCAAGACAGGCAGTTCTGCGCCATCGGTTCAGCAAAGTCGAATATCGGACATTGCGAGAGCGCGGCCGGCATTGCCGGGCTGACCAAGGTACTGCTACAAATGAAACACAGGCAACTGGTGCCGAGTCTGCATTCGTCCGTGCTCAATCCGAACATCGATTTTGCCAACACGCCGTTCATAGTCCAGCAGGAACTCGCACCCTGGGAACGTCCCATCGTGAAGGTGAACGGCAGCACGCGCGAGTATCCGCGCATTGCCGGCATTTCCTCGTTCGGCGCGGGCGGCGCAAATGCACATGTCGTGATTGAAGAATATGTCGCGCCAAGAGTGGAAACGCAAACCACACCGGGACCGGCACCGGCCCTGATTGTGCTTTCAGCGCGCAACGAGGCCCGTCTGCACGATCAGGTACAACAGTTGCTCGCGGAAATCGCAGGCGACGAATCGGAATTGACGCTGGCCGATCTGGCATACACCTTGCAGGTTGGCCGCGAAGCCATGGATGAGCGGCTGGCAATGATAGTCAATTCCCGGGCGGCATTGCGCGAGAAATTGAGCGCCTTCATCGCGCAGGAACCGAGTATCGACGGGCTATATCGCGGCCAGGTCAAGCGTAACAAGGATGCCTACGCGGCGTTTTCCGGCGACGAAGACGTGGCGGCCATCGCTACGGCCTGGGTTGCGAAAGGCAAGTTTGACAAGCTGCTCGACGCCTGGACCAAGGGGTTGTCGTTTGACTGGAACAGTCTCTACGGCAAGGACAAACCATGCCGCGTCAGTTTGCCGACCTATCCATTTGCCAGGGAGCGCTATTGGCCGCACATCAGCGAGGAGAGAGAACCACTCGTGCAGATAGCGAGTGCAGCATTGCACCCGCTGCTGCATCGCAATACTTCCGACATGTCGGGACCGCGCTTCACTTCCAGCTTTGATGGCTCGGAGTTCTTCTTGGCCGACCACATGGTAGACGGCGTTCGTGTACTGCCCGGCGCTGCGCAATTGGAAATGGCGCGTGTGGCGGCTAGTGAGGCGCTGCACCAGTCGCGCGGCTTGACGCTGAAAAATGTAACCTGGATCCGGCCGATAGTCGTGGGAGATAGTCCGCTGGAAGTGCATATAGCACTGCATCCGATAAGCGGCGGCGATGTCGGTTACGAAATCTATGCCGATGACGCCAACGGCAAGCCATTTGGCCGGGGCACTATCGGCATATCGGCGTCGCAATCGACCGGCAGCCGCGATTTGGGTGAACTGCGCGCGCAATGTTCGCATTCACACTTGAGCGCGGAACAATGCTATGCCGGGTTCGACAAGTTGGGATTGCGATACGGCCCTCGTTTCCAGGGTCTAAGGGAATTGTTTATCGGTCAGCGCCAGGCATTGGCGCGAATAACGCTCCCCGCTTTGCTGCAGGAAACGAGAGACAAATACCTCTTGCATCCCAGCCTGCTCGATGCGGCATTGCAGGCTTCGATAGGCCTGCAGCGCGATTCAGGCTCAGGCCTGATGCTGCCATACGGCCTGGCAGAACTGGAGATATTGGCCCCCTGTGCAAACGACATGTGGGCCTATGTGCGCATGAGTTCCTGCATTGCAGCGGATGATGAGGGGCAAATACTCGACATCGATTTATGCGATGAGCGCGGTGCAATTTGTATTCGATTCAAGGGTTTCAGTCTGCGAGCGGTTGCCGCGACCCGGCGCGTTGGCGGAATGAAACAGACCCTGGCACCAGAAAGCGAGCCACCTGTGGCGCAGACATCGCCACCGGATGCGTCTATCCAAACCTTGCTGCTACAGCGTGATTGGCGAAATGAGCAAGCGCCAGCGCCGGCTTCGAATCGCGAAATGCCTGCCCAACACTTGTTGTTCGTTTGTGGAATTGATGGCGTCGATGAGAGGTATTTGCAGGAGCGATTGCCTGCCACGACGGTGATGAATTTGCCGCGACGCGGCGCGCTCGTTGAGGACTTTGAAACGGCAGCCTGGGCACTGATGGAACGACTGCAAACGCGCGCTGGCCAGCCGGGGCGAACACTGGTGCAGCTCGTGGTTCCGAATCACGGAGAAAGCCGGACCTTACGCGGATTGGGTGGCATGCTGCGCAGCGCAGCGATGGAAAATCCACGCCTTGTGGGGCAGGTCATTGAGGTGGAAGACGGCCAGGATCTGGTCCTGGTTGCCGAAGATAATCGCAGCGCCGACGCGCCATTGATACGCTACTCGCAAGGCAGCCGCACGGTTGCCTGTTGGAGCGAGATACAAGGTGGCGGAGCAGTCTTGATGCCATGGAAACACAACGGCGTGTACCTCATTACCGGAGGAGCCGGTGGCTTGGGGCTGATTTTTGCGCGCGACATTGCCGCCAAGGCAAACAATGCCGTGTTGATCCTGACAGGCCGCTCCCATGCAGGCGAGGCGACGCTGGGCGAGATTCGCGCTCTTGAACAACTCGGCGCGATTGTCCACTATCGGCAGGTTGACGTCGGCGACTACGCCGCCGTCGCGCAACTGGTTCAGGGTATCGACGATGAGTTCGAGGGGCTCAATGGAATTCTCCATGCAGCCGGGGTGGTGCGCGATAGCCTGCTGAACAGGAAAACCAGGCGCCAGTTGCAGGAAGTACTGCATGCCAAGGTGGCCGGCACCGTCAATCTCGATCATGCCAGCCGCAATATGGCGCTCGATTGTTTCATCTGCTTCTCATCGATCGCCGGCGCGCTGGGCAACGTGGGGCAAGCCGATTATGCGGCGGCCAACGCCTTCATGGATGAATTTGCCGCTTATCGTTCCGAGCTGGTGGCATCGGGACAGCGCAGGGGTCGCACACTCTCCGTCAACTGGCCGCTATGGCAGGACGGCGGCATGCAGGTCGACGCAGCCACGCGTAAAAAAATGGTCCTGCAATTCGGCATGCATGCGCTGACAACACAAAGCGGTCTGGCAGCACTCGGGCATGCGCTGGTCGGCACCCAAAGCCAGGTGTTGGTCGTCGCCGGCGAGCCCGTGCGCATTGGGCAAATGCTGGGAATAACAACGAATACGAACCCAACAAAGGAACCGGCACCCATGGCTGCGGCGGAATACAGGATTGATACGGAGAATCAGAGTGGCAGCGTCTTGCCCGAAAATGTTCGGCAGGCGCTGGTTGGCATCGTTTCGGAACTGATCAAGGTCAAAGTCGAAGACATCGATGGCGAAACTTCGCTCAGCGAATACGGATTCGATTCGATCTCATTGACAGAATTCGGAACGAAGCTCAATGAGCAATACAAGATCGATTTGAAACCAACGATTTTCTTTGAATACCCGACTTTGGACGGCCTGGCGGCTTATCTCGTGCGGGAACACCATGCTTCATTGATGGCGAAATTTGGCGGCGGCGCAGCCGCTGCGAGCTCCAGAAATTCGATTGCGCCATCGACCGAGCCTGCTGTTGCACGGTCAAGCGCTAGGTCGGCCTACGCCGCGCCCATTCAGGCGTCGGCAAGCCACAAGTCTGCGGCACTTGACGAGCCGATTGCGATCATCGGCATGAGCGGGCAATTCCCCATGGCGCGCGACATCGAAGAATTCTGGCGCAATCTTGCCGACGGCAAGGATTGCATCAGTGAAATTCCATCGGCACGCTGGAATTGGCAAGAATACTACGGCGATTCCGCACGGGAAGGTAACAAGACCAACATCAAATGGGGTGGTTTCATCGACGGTGTGGATGAATTCGATCCCATGTTCTTCGGCATCTCGCCGAAAGAAGCCGAATTGATGGACCCGCAGCAGCGGCTCATGATGATGCATGTCTGGAAAGCCCTGGAAGATGCCGGCTATGCCGGGCCGGCACTTTCTGGTAGCGATACCGCCATTTTTGTCGGCACCGGCGCCACCGGCTACGGCAATTTGCTACATCGCGCCGGGCTGGCAGGCGAAGCCTATGCATCGACGGGCGGGGTGCCTTCCGTCGGGCCAAACCGGCTTAGCTACCTGTTCAATTGGCACGGTCCGAGCGAACCGGTGGAAACAGCGTGTTCAAGCTCGCTGGTTGCACTGCGGCGCGGCGTACTGGCGCTGCAAAACGGCGAATCGTCCATGGCAATTGTGGGCGGCGTCAACACCATCATTACGCCGGAGGGGCATATCAGCTTCAGCAAGGCCGGCATGCTAAGCGTTGACGGTCGCTGCAAGACATTCTCCAGCACGGCCAACGGCTATGTGCGCGGCGAAGGTGCTGCCATGCTGGTGCTCAAGAAGTTGTCCCACGCAGAACGCGACGGCGATCACATCTACGGTCTGGTGCGCGGCACGGCGGAAAACCATGGCGGGCGCGCCAATTCTCTGACTGCGCCCAATCCGACGGCGCAGGCAAACCTTTTGAAGAGCGCCTACCTGAAAGCGGGTATCGATCCGCGCACCGTCACCTATATCGAAGCGCACGGCACAGGAACGGGTTTGGGCGACCCGGTGGAGATCAACGGCTTGAAGAGCGCCTTCAAGGACCTGTATGCCGCCACCGGCGACAGTCGCGTGGTATCGCAGCATTGCGGCCTCGGATCGGTCAAATCGAATATTGGCCACCTCGAATTGGCGGCAGGTGTCGCCGGTGTGATTAAAGTCTTGCTGCAGATGAAGCACAAGGCCCTGGTGAAGAGCCTGCATTGCGACACCCTCAATCCCTATATCGATTTCAGCGATAGCCCGTTCTACGTCGTGCAAGAGGCACGTCAGTGGCACGCGCTGCAGGACGATGCCGGGCGTAATTTGCCGCGACGTGCCGGAGTCAGCTCGTTCGGCTTTGGCGGCGTCAATGCCCACGTGGTGATTGAGGAATACATTGCTCCTGCCATTGCCGGTTTGCATCCGGAGCAAGCGCCGGAACAGACGCAACATGAGCCCCAAATGATTGTGCTGTCCGCCCGCAACGAGGCGCGCCTGCGCGAGCAAGTTCAATTGCTGCTCGATGCAATCAAGCCGGACTATGCGAAGGAACCTGTCGCGATTGCCGATCTGGCCTATACCTTGCAAGTTGGTCGTGAAGCCATGGAAGAGCGCTTGGCATTTGTGGTGGAGACGACTGAACAATTGCGCGCAAAACTGGAATCGTATTTATCGGGCTCGATGGGTAGTTCCGATATCTATCGCGGCCAGGCGCGGCGCGGCAAGGATACGATGGCATGGATCGGCCTGGATGAGGACATGTCCCAGGCAATTCAGGCATGGTTAGCCAAAGGAAAGTTCGCCAAACTGCTTGAACTGTGGTCCAGGGGGCTGGATGTCGATTGGAATGCCTTGCATGCGGCCAGGTTTGCCGGACCTGCACGACCACGCCGCGTCAGCTTGCCCACTTACCCGTTCGCACGCGAACGCTACTGGGTAGGCGATTCGGTCGCGCCGGCTTCAGCCACCGCAGACAGGGCAGGGTACCTGCATCCTCTGCTGCATGCCAATACATCGGATCTGACAGCACAACGATATACCAGCCGCTTTGATGGAAGCGAATTCTTCCTCGCCGATCATGTTGTGCGCGGAGTCAAAGTATTGCCCGGCGTTGCCCATCTCGAGATGGCTTACCGTGCCGCCCGGGACGCGACGCATTGCAAGCACCGCGTGTCACTGCGCAATGTGATGTGGGTCCGTCCGGCGATTGTTGGAAATTCGCCGCTTGAGCTGCAGGTCACGTTGCACGGCGGTGCCGACGGAAATATAGGATACAAGATCGGCGGTGTGGCTGCCGATAATACCTTCGTCATCCATAGTCAAGGGACGGTAGCAGTCGAAAGCGAAACCGCGACTCCAGGCGATGTGTCCGCCAGGCACGTTCTGGCGCAATTGCGCGAGCAATGTAGCCTGACTTATTTGGACTCCGCGCAGTGCTATGAAATTTTCGCGGCTGCCGGTTTGCAGTACGGCCCGGCATTCCGCGGCTTGCGTGAAGTGTTCGTCGGCGAAGGGCAGGCGTTGGCTCGTATCACGCTACCCGCCGGCGTACGTGCATCGATGGATGAATACGATCTTCATCCAAGTTTACTCGATGCGGCTTTGCAGGCTAGCCTAGGCTTGCAAGTTGCTAACGGGCTGAAAAACATCGTTTTGAACCTGCCGTTTGCGCTGGAGCAGCTTGATGTTTTGGCGCCGTGCGCAAACGAGATGTGGGCCATCGTGCGGCTTGGCGAGACCGATCGCACCGGCAATATGGTGCAAAAGATCGATATCGACTTGTGCGATGAAACAGGTCTGGTTTGTGTGCGTATGAAGCAATTCAGCATGCGTGGTACCGAACCTTCATCACCTGAGCAACGGCGACTTCGGGAGACCGTGCAGGAAAAAGTGCAGGAAACAGCGCGGCAGGAAGAGCGCAGTCAGGCAGCAGCAGAGTTTGCCGCGACGGCTCAACCAGTTTCCGGCGCGAAAAGCGAATCTGCCTATCGCGCTAGTGCGAATTACGTCGGACAGACTGCGATTTCTGTTAAACCGAAGCAAAGTGTGGACAGCCAACTGCGGGAGAAGGCCATCGCGCAACTCAAGAAGTTGATCGGCGACGGCATTAAAATGCCGCCTGATAGCATCGACGCCGGCATCAGTTTCGAGAAGTACGGGATTGACTCTATTCTTGTCATGGAGTTGACCAATTCCCTGCGCGACGTTTTCGGTTCCGACAGCAGCATCAGCACTACCTTGTTCTTCGAACACCAAAACATCGAGGAATTGGTTCAGCATTTGATGCAAACGGAGCCCGAGGCCTTGATGCGCTGGACCGGCTTTGACGCCGTTGAAGCGTCGTCGCATGCCGTCACCCAGGATGCCGTTGCGCTTTCAAGTGCGACGCATGCGGAAAAGATGGCCACGGCGATACCTCAAGCGGCAGTTTTGCCCGATTGGTCGCAACGTTTCGTGCCCGAGCGCGATGCTGCAGTTGCAGAGCCGGCCTCTGTCTCCGCCACCTATGCCTCAAAGGCGCAATTCGATATCGCCATTGTGGGACTTTCGGGGCGTTATCCGGGCGCCGCAGACGTAAGTCAATTCTGGGAAAATCTCGCTTCAGGGCGCAACTGCATCAGCGAAGTGCCGCCCGAGCGCTGGGACAACAGCAAGTTCTTCGACGAACGCAAGAATCAACCCGGCAAGACCTATACGAAATGGGCCGGCCTGCTCGATGACGTCGATTGCTTCGACCGCCTGTTCTTCAACATCACGCCGCGTGAGGCGCAATTGATGAGCCCGCAGGAGCGCCTCTTCCTGCAAGAGGTCTACGCCAGCATCGAGGATGCCGGTTACACACCGGCCAATCTGTGCGAGGGCAGGAAGATAGGCATGTTCGTCGGCGTAATGAACGAACATTACGCTACCGGCGTTCGTTTTTGGTCGATAGCCAACCGTATCTCCTACCTGTTCAATTTTCAGGGCCCCAGCATGGCGGTTGACACGGCGTGTTCGGCCTCTTTGACAGCCGTGCATCTGGCAATGGAAAGCCTGCGCAGCGGCAATAGCGACATTGCCATTGCCGGCGGGGTCAATCTGATTGTGGCGCCGTCGCATCTCCTCGATATGTCGGCAATGACCATGCTTTCCACCGGTGACAAGTGCAAACCGTTTGCGGCAGATGGCGACGGTTTTGTCGATAGCGAAGCCGTTGGTGCGGTTGTGCTCAAACCGCTGCATCGCGCAGTTGCCGACGGCGATCATATCTATGGCGTGATCAAAGGAAGTGCGGTCAACTCGGGGGGCAAGACCAACGGCTATATGGTCCCCAATCCGAAGATGCAGGCGCAATTGGTCATCGATGCTCTGCAACGCGCCGGTGTCGATGCGCGCGCGGTCAGTTATATCGAAGCACAAGGCACAGGCAGTAGTCTGGGCGACCCGATCGAGATTGCGGGATTGTCCAAGGCGTTCCGCAACTGGACGCAGGACAGGCAATTTTGCGCGATTGGTTCGGCCAAATCGAATGTCGGACATAGCGAAAGTGCCGCAGGCATTGTCGCCATCAGCAAGGTGCTGATGCAGATGAAACATCGAAAACTCGCACCGAGCCTGCATTCGGCCACGCTCAACCCGAATATCAACTTCGCCAACACGCCCTTTGTGGTGCAGCAGACATTGGCGCCCTGGCCGCGCCCGCGCCTGGAAGTCGATGGCCGGGAACGTGAGTTTCCGCGTATTGCCGGAATATCTTCCTTTGGAGCCGGTGGCGCGAATGCCCATCTGGTTATCGAAGAATATATTGCGCCCGAGGTTTCGGCGCCAACAAGAGTCGGTGACGAACCGGCGCTCATCGTAATGTCGGCGCGCACGTCGGAACGTTTGGTGCTGCAGGCCAAGCGCCTGGTGGCGGCACTGGAGCAGGAAGGCGCCGACCTGTCGTTGTACGATCTCGCCTATACACTGCAGACCGGACGCGAGGCGATGGAAGAACGTCTGGCACTGGTCGCCGCATCCCTGGAGGAACTACGACAAGAATTGTCGGCCTTTATTGGCGGGAAAGCAGACGGCCAGAAACTGTTCCGCGCGCAGGCCAAGCGCAATGCAGTGACTTCGCTCACTGACGACGAAGACATGGCCCATACGATTGGTGCGTGGATTGCGAAGGGCAAATTCGGCAAGCTGCTGGACCTTTGGGTGAAGGGCTTTGAATTTGACTGGAACACCTTGTACCAGTCCAGTGATCGGGCCAAACCTCGCCGTATCAGTTTGCCGACTTACCCGTTTGCCCGCGAGCCCTATTGGACCAACGTGCGCTATCCGGACGCCCCTGAGTTTGGTCATGCCGGAACCGGTCACGAGAGCGTAACCGACATGCTTTCGGCGCCACCCTCGACGCGAGACACCAAGAGATCAACCCCGGAAGCCCGCGAAGCGGCCATGCTCTCTATCTGGCAAGAGCTATTCGGACGGCCGTCAATCGACAGGCATGACGACTTCTTCGAATTGGGCGGACATTCGCTGCTGGCTACGCAGCTGACCTCGAAAATTCGCGTCGAATTCGGCGTCGAATTGCCGGTCAACGCGATCTTCGAAGCACCGACGGTGGCGCTCCTTACGGCGAGATTGGCATTGTCCGATGCAGAGCTTCGGAGCGGCAATGCGCTGCCGGCCATTGGCATTGTCAGTCGGCAAGGGCCTTTGCCGCTGTCATTTGCCCAACAACGCCTGTGGTTCCTCGATCAGTTCGAGTCGCGTAGCGCTTTCTACAATATTCCGGCTGCGGTGCGCCTGCGCGGCACGCTCGATGTCAGCGCCATCCTGCAAACGATCAATGAAATCGTGCGTCGCCACGAAGCTTTGCGCACCACCTTTGTCTCTGTCGACGGTTCAGCAATGCAGGTGATCGCGTCCCAGCTCGAATTGGCGCTGCCCCTGATCGATTTGAGCGATTTGCCCGCGTCACAACGCGAGGCGCGCGCACGCCTGCTGCAGGAGGACGAAGCGCAAACGCCGTTCGACTTGGCAAACGGGCCACTGGTCCGTGGCAGCCTGTTGCGCTTGACCGCAGACGATCACGTTTTGTTGTTGACCATGCATCACATTGTTTCCGACGGCTGGTCAATGGGGATCGTTGTGCGCGAATTTGGCGCCTTGTATGCCGCGTTTTCGCAAAATTTGTCTTCTCCCTTGGCTGAACTGGCGATTCAATATGCCGACTTTGCCCATTGGCAGCGCCAATGGCTAAGTGGCGATCTGCTGCAGAAACAGCTTGCCTATTGGGAGCAGCACTTGGCCGGCATCCCGAGCCTGCTCGCACTGCCGACTGATCGCCCGCGTCCTCCGACGATGTCGCGCAATGGCGCAACATTCACGTTTGACATACCTGCCGCGACAGTGACAGCGATTCAGGCCGTGGGGCGGCATAGCCAAAGCACGCTGTTCATGGTTCTGAGTGCCGCGTTCAACGTACTGCTGGCAAGGTATTCGGGGCAAACGGACATTTGCATCGGCACACCCATCGCCAACCGTAGCCGCAGCGAAATCGAATCGATGATCGGCTTCTTCGTCAATACCCTGGTATTGCGGACCCAGGTCGATCTCAACCTCGATTTCCTGTCTTTGCTTGAGCAGGTGCGGCGCCACACGCTGGCCGCCTATGCCAACCAGGATGTGCCATTCGAACAACTGGTCGAATCTCTGCAGCCGGAGCGGCACGCAAGTTATACGCCTTTGTTCCAGGTCATGTTTGTATTGCAGAACATGCCTATGGATGAACTGGCTTTGCCTGGCCTCACGATGCAGATACTGGAAAGCGAAAGTGCGACGGCCAAATTCGACATTACCTGGACCTTGACCGAAAAAGAAGGGCGCCTGCAAGGCAATATCGAATACAACACCGATTTGTTCGACCGGGCGACGATTGCGCGTATGAGCATGCACTTCACGCATCTCCTTGACGCAATTTCACTCGATCCAAGCTGCGCGGTCGGTGACCTGCCCATGCTTGCGAATCAAGAGAAGCACAAGTTGCTGGAACAATTCAATGACACCGCCAAAGTCTATTCACGCGTCCAAACAAATACGCGGACTTTGCATCAATTGTTTGAAGAACAGGTGCAGCGCTCGCCGGAACATCTTGCCGTCTGTTTTGAAGGCACCAGCTTGACCTACGCCGAGCTCAATGCCCGCGCCAACCGGTTGGCACACTACCTGCGCAGTGTCGGGGTTGGGCCGGATGGGCTGGTCGGCTTGTGCATGGAACGCTCGCTTGAAATGATCGTAGGTCTCTATGGCATTCTCAAGGCCGGCGGCGCCTATGTGCCACTCGATTCGACCTACCCGCCGGATAGATTGGCAACCATCCTGGCCGACGCAAAACCCAAGGCGATTCTGACGCAGCAGCATTTGTCACACAATTTGCCGGCGTTGCCAGGCGTGACCGTATTGAGTCTCGATAGCGAATCGGCGGCGCTCGCCGGATATGACAGTACCAATCCGGAAAATCGCACTCTGCCGGCCAACCTGGCTTACGTGATCTACACGTCGGGCTCAACCGGCAAACCGAAGGGCGTCGGCATAGATCAGCAGGGCATTGTCAATCGCCTGCAATGGATGCAGGAGTCCTATCCGTTGGCTGCGCAAGATCGCGTATTGCAGAAAACGCCGTTCACCTTCGACGTATCGGTGTGGGAATTTTTCTGGCCGCTGATCGAGGGTTCGACTCTGGTTGTCGCAAAACCCGGCGGTCATCAGGATGTCGCATATCTCGCCAAGGTGATCGATGAGTATGCCGTCACGACCATGCACTTCGTGCCGCCCATGCTGGACGTCTTCCTCAACGAGGCGCAATCGGGCTGCGGCAAAGCACTAAGGCAGGTTATGTGCAGCGGCCAGGCGCTGCCGCTGGAATTGCAGCAACGCTTCTTCGCAAGGTGGCCACTGGTGGCACTGCATAACCTGTATGGTCCGACCGAGGCTTCGGTCGACGTCACCTACTGGCAGTGCGACAGACACAGTGCGCTCCACTGTGTACCGATCGGACGCCCGATTGCCAACATCCAGATTCACATCCTCGATGCGTTCTTCAATCCGGTGCCGGTCGGCGTAACCGGGAATTTGTATATTGCAGGCATCGGACTTGCGCGCGGTTATATCAATCGTCCAGATTTGACTGCGCAAACTTTCATCCCCAATCCGTTCAGTGCAACCCCAGGCGCGCGCATGTATCTGTCAGGCGATCTGGCACGCTATCTGCCGGACGGTAATATCGAATACCTCGGCCGTAGTGATCATCAGGTGAAGATACGCGGTTTGCGTATTGAACTCGGCGAAATCGAAGCAGCGCTGGGGGCGCAGCAGGCGGTTCGCGATGTGGTCGTGCTGGCTTGCCCGGATACGCGTGGCGTTTCCCGTCTGGTAGCCTACCTGGTGCCGCATGATGGGCAAGCGCTGCCGGAAAATCTTCCACTGCGCGCCGCGTTATTGCGGACGCTGCCGGACTATATGATTCCGGACAGTTTCATCGCCCTCGATCGCATGCCATTGACGTCTAACGGAAAAGTGGATCGCAAGGCGCTGCCTGCGCCGGATATGGCACATTCGGGGCAGACCTTTGTAGCGCCGCGTACTCCTGTCGAAGAATCCATCGCAGGCATTTGGGCGCAGGTTCTGAAACTCGATCAAATCGGCGTGTTCGACGATTTCTTTACCCTGGGCGGCCATTCCCTGCTCGCCATCACGCTGATTGAACGCATGCGGCGTGCCGGATTGCCGGTTGACATCAAGACCTTCTTTATCGAACCAACGGTCGCCGCGTTAGCTGCCGCGGCGTCAGCGGAAAACGGCGCCTGCCAATTCATTGTCCCTGCCAACGGCATTGAGCAAGGATGCACCGCGATTACGCCGGAGATGATTACGCTGGTGACGCTGAATGCCGACGAATTGAGCAAGATTGTCGATGCGGTGCCAGGTGGCACTGCCAATATTCAGGATATTTATCCGCTGTCGCCTGCGCAGGAAGGCATCCTGTTCCACCATCTCATGTCGCAGGAACGCGACGCCTATGTGATGCAGATGCTGTTGGCATTCGATACGCGCGGCCGTCTCGATCGTTTTGTCGCCGCGCTGCAGACAGTGATAGCCCGGCATGACGTGTTGCGCAGCGCCGTTTTGTGGGAAGAACTCCCGCAACCGGTTCAGGTTGTGTGGCGCGATGCGCCGCTGATCGTGGAGGAAGTCGAACTGGATCTGCAAGACGACGTTGTGCAACAGCTCAATGCTCGTTTCAACCCCGAGCAATACCGGCTGGACGTTCGGCAGGCACCGCTGGTGCGCTGTTTCGTTGCCGAAGATCGCAAAAATAGCCGTTGGCTGATGCAAGTGCTGTTGCATCATCTGATCGACGACAACACTTCGCTGAAATTGCTTGCCGGCGAAATTCGAACTATCCTGAACGATCAGGCGACCCAATTGCCGGAGCCGCTGCCATTCCGCAATTTTGTCGCGCAGGCAAGGTTGGCAGTCAGTGAATCGGAACACGAGGCATTTTTCCATTCCATGCTGGCAAATGTCGATACGCCGACTGCGCCATTCGGCCTGCTCGACGTGCAGGGCAACGGTGCCGCGATTGCCGAGGCACGTCAGAATGTCGAAGCCTTGCTGGCACGGCGCCTGCGCCGGCAGGCGCGCGCACTGGGCGTGAGTCCGGCCAGCGTGATGCATTTGGCCTGGGCGCAGGTATTGGCACAGTTGTCGGGTCAAAGCGACGTGGTATTTGGCACGGTCCTGTTCGGACGCATGCAAGGCGGCGAAGGGGCGGACCGCGTGTTGGGGATTTTCATCAACACGCTACCGGTGTGCATACGCGTCGGGAACAGGCCTGTGCTCGAGGCTGTGCGCGACACCCATGCAATGCTCAGTAAATTATTGCGACACGAACATGCGTCGTTGGCACTCGCGCAGCGCACCAGCGCCGTTACGGCGCCTGCGCCCTTATTCTCTGCATTGCTCAATTATCGTCACAATGCGGGCGCAGATGCAGTCAGCGCCGACGAATGGGAAGGCATGCAAGTCGTGAGCATGGAAGAACGCACCAATTATCCATGCATGCTTTCAGTCGATGATTTCGACGACGGTTTCGCGCTTGCCGTGCAGATACAAGGCACGGAGCAACTGGCGCAGCGCGTATGCGGCTATGTGCAAACAGTATTGGAGGGTATGGCGAACGCGCTGGAAAGCGCACCTACCAAAAGACTCGCGGAGCTCGAGGTGCTTCCTGCGCGCGAGCGCCGTCAACTGCTGCAAGACTGGAACGCGACCACGACAGTTGACCTGCACGGCGCGCGTTACATCCAGACCATGCATCAAATGGTGGAAGCGCAAGTTGCACGCACACCCGATGCGGTGGCCGTGATGCACGAGGGCAGGGCGATGAGCTATGCCGAACTCAATGCCAG
>DATBQE010000047.1:0-10182 GCA_036561005.1 Burkholderiaceae bacterium
GTGCCATCGGGCGCGCGCCCATGGCCGGGTCGAAGCCCTTTTTGCCGAGGAACTTGCGCAAGCTGTCGGTGAAGATTGCTTCCACCTTCTTCTCGTGCAATTGCTCTTCGAGCTGCATCAGGAACTTGTCGACCACGCGCAGGATGATTTCCTCGTCCAGCGCACCGAAGCTGATGATGGCGTCGATACGGTTGCGGAACTCCGGCGTGAACATGCGCTTGATGTCTTCCATCTCGTCGCCGGCCTCCTTCTTGCTGGTGAAGCCCATCGAACGCTTCTGCAGGCTTTCCGCGCCGGCATTGGTCGTCATGACGATGATCACATTGCGGAAGTCCGCCTTGCGGCCGTTGTTGTCGGTCAGCGTACCATGGTCCATCACTTGCAACAGGATATTGAAAATATCCGGATGCGCCTTTTCGATTTCATCGAGCAGCAACACCGCATGCGGCTTCTTGGTGATGGCTTCGGTCAGCAAGCCGCCCTGGTCAAATCCGACGTAGCCCGGCGGCGCGCCGATCAAACGGCTTACCGCATGACGCTCCATGTATTCCGACATGTCGAAGCGGATCAGCTCGATGCCGAGGATGAAGGCCAGTTGCTTCGCCACTTCGGTCTTGCCCACGCCGGTAGGACCGGAGAATAGGAAGGAGCCGATCGGCTTGTCGGTCTTGCCCAAGCCGGCGCGTGCCATCTTGATCGCCGACGACAGCGCCTCGATAGCAGGGTCTTGCCCGAACACGACGTTCTTCAAATCGCGGTCGATGGTCTGCAGTTTGGTACGGTCGTCCTGATTGACCGATTGCGGCGGGATGCGCGCAATCTTCGAGATGATTTCCTCGATCTCGGATTTGCCGATGGTCTTCTTTTGCTTCGACTTCGGCAAGATGCGTTGCGCAGCACCGGCTTCGTCGATCACATCGATGGCCTTGTCCGGCAAATGGCGGTCGTTGATGAAACGTGCAGCCAGTTCGGCAGCCGAGGTCAGGGCCGAAGCCGTGTACTTGACGCCGTGGTGTTCCTCGAAGCGCGACTTCAGGCCGCGCAGGATTTGCACGGTTTGCTCGACGGTCGGTTCGTTGACGTCGATCTTCTGGAAGCGCCGCGACAAGGCATGATCTTTCTCGAACACACCCCGGTATTCGGTGAAAGTCGTGGCCCCGATGCACTTCAACTGGCCGCTGGCCAAAGCCGGCTTCAACAGATTCGATGCGTCCAGCGTGCCGCCCGAGGCCGAGCCGGCACCGATGATGGTGTGAATTTCATCGATGAACAGGATGCCGTTCGGATTTTCCTTCAATTGCTTGAGCACGGCCTTGAGGCGTTGCTCGAAGTCGCCGCGATATTTTGTCCCGGCCAGCAGTGCGCCCATGTCGAGCGAATACACGACCGCGTTTTGCAAAATCTCGGGCACATCGCCCTGCGTCACGCGCCACGCCAAGCCTTCCGCAATGGCGGTCTTGCCGACGCCGGCTTCACCGACCAGCAATGGATTGTTCTTGCGCCGGCGGCACAGTGTTTGAATCACGCGCTCCACTTCCGATTCGCGGCCGATCAGCGGGTCGATCTTGCCTTCGGCAGCGAGTTTGTTCAAATTCTGCGTGAACTGGTCGAGCGGGCTTTCCTTTTGCTGCCCTTCGGCCTGTCCGTCTTCCGCGCCTTCCGGCGCTTTCTGCGATTCGGCTTGCTGATCTTTGCGCACGCCATGCGAGATGAAGTTGACCACGTCGAGACGCGTCACGCCCTGCTGGTGCAGGTAATACACTGCGTGCGAATCCTTTTCTCCGAAGATGGCGACCAGCACGTTCGCGCCGGTGACTTCCTTCTTGCCGTTCGACGCCGATTGCACGTGCATGATGGCACGCTGGATCACGCGCTGGAAACCCAGCGTAGGTTGCGTATCAACCTCGGTGGTACCCGGCACGGTCGGCGTGTTATCGCTGATGAAATTGGATAGCGTTTTGCGCAAATCCTCGATATTCACGGCGCAGGCGCGCATTACCTCCGCAGCGGACGGATTGTCCAGCAGCGCGAGCAGCAAGTGCTCGACGGTAATGAATTCATGGCGAGCTTGCCGAGCTTCGACAAACGCCATGTGCAAACTTACTTCCAGTTCCTGCGCAATCATACTTCCTCCATCACACATTGCAGGGGATGACCTGCCTTACGGGCGTGAGTCAACACCAGTTCTACTTTGGTGGACGCAATATCCTTCGGATACACGCCACACGGTCCTTTGCCATCGATATGCACTTGATACATGATATGCGTCGCTGTCTCCAAATCCTTGTTGAAATATTCCTGGATCACATGCACGACGAACTCCATGGGCGTGTAATCATCATTCAACAAGACCACTTGGTACATCGGCGGGGGCTTAACCTTCTGCTCCTGGCGCACTAGTACGGTATCGTCATCACTTTTGGTTGCCATACGTCTATTCTAGTTCCATCATCGGGCCGCGCAATCCTGAAGCTGACACGCAATTCACATTTATATCGATATTACGCGTTTTCCCTTAAGCCCGCAGATGACGATCAATTGTCATAAAACAAGAGGGGTTTGTATACCTTTGAATACGCTTGTCTTCGAAAAGGCTGGCATTGCCAAAATCGCCTTGACTTTTCTTTTTTTTGCGGGAACAATGGTCATTATTGCTAGGTGCGGCTGTTTCCTACCTGTCAATATGAAGTGAGCAAGTTTTAGGAGGGGGCAGCGTTACGCGAGGCTTCTTGCCTTTTCGGCTCGTGTGATTAGTCAATAATAGAAAGACGCTTTTATGGCAACAGGTACCGTCAAGTGGTTCAACGACTCCAAAGGCTTCGGCTTTATCACTCCGGATGACGGCGGTGAAGATTTGTTTGCACATTTCTCCGCAATCCAGATGAACGGCTTCAAGACCCTCAAAGAAGGTCAAAAAGTTCAGTTCGAAGTCACGCAAGGCCCGAAAGGCAAGCAAGCTTCCAACATCCAAGCTCCCTGATCTTTGCTTAGTCAGTGTGTTTAAAAGGCCTCACGCAAGTGAGGCCTTTTTTATTGCCCGCAGCATTTAACGCTCGCCACTTTGCCGCACGAAAAAAAAGAGGCCGGCAAAAGCCGGCCTCTTCCACAGCAACTGCCAGTCTTACATTTGCGAGATCATCACATCGCCGAAGCCGGAGCACGAAACCTGTGTCGCGCCTTCCATCAGACGCGCGAAGTCGTAGGTGACTTTCTTGGCAGTGATCGATTTTTCCACCGAACTGATGATCAGGTCGGCCGCTTCGAGCCAGCCCATGTGGCGCAACATCATTTCGGCGGACAGGATCAGCGAACCGGGATTCACGTAGTCCTTGCCGGCATACTTCGGCGCCGTGCCGTGCGTCGCTTCAAACATCGCGACGGAGTCGGACAGGTTGGCGCCCGGCGCAATACCGATACCACCGACCTGAGCTGCCAAAGCGTCGGAAATATAATCGCCGTTCAGATTCAATGTCGCGATGACGCTGTATTCAGCCGGACGCAACAGGATTTGCTGCAGGAAGGCATCGGCAATCGAATCCTTGACGATAATTTCCCGGCCGGTCTTCGGATTCTTGAACTTGCACCATGGGCCGCCGTCGATCAGTTCGGCGCCGAATTCCTTTTGTGCCAGGCCATAGGCCCAGTCGCGGAAACCGCCTTCGGTGTACTTCATGATATTGCCCTTGTGGACAATCGTCACCGATGGCTTGTCATTGTCAATTGCATACTGGATCGCCTTGCGCACGAGGCGCTCGGTGCCTTCGCGCGAGACCGGCTTGATGCCGATGCCGGAAGTTTCCGGGAAGCGGATCTTCTTGACGCCCATTTCCTTGATCAGGAATTCGATGACCTTCTTGGCGCCGTCCGAACCTTCTTGCCATTCGATACCGGCATAGATGTCTTCCGAATTTTCACGGAAAATCACCATGTCGGTTTTTTCCGGCTCACGCACAGGCGACGGCACGCCCTTGAAGTAGCGCACGGGGCGCAGGCAGACGTAGAGGTCGAGTTCCTGGCGCAGCGCGACGTTGAGCGAACGAATGCCGCCGCCGACCGGCGTGGTCAACGGGCCCTTGATCGAGACAACGTAGTCCTTCAAGACCTTCAGCGTTTCTTCCGGCAGCCACACATCCGGGCCGTACACCTTGGTCGATTTCTCGCCGGCGAAGATTTCCATCCAGCTGATCTTGCGCTTGCCGCCATATGCCTTGGCAACGGCTGCATCGACGACCTTGATCATGACCGGGCTGATGTCGACACCGGTACCGTCACCTTCGATGTAAGGAATGATTGGGTTGTCGGGTACGTTCAGGGAATAATCTGCGTTGACGGTGATTTTCTGACCGTCGGCTGGC
The DNA here is from genome assembly GCA_036561005.1 of Burkholderiaceae bacterium. Taxonomy (GTDB): domain Bacteria; phylum Pseudomonadota; class Gammaproteobacteria; order Burkholderiales; family Burkholderiaceae_D; genus PKWO01. The sequence continues at coordinate 4,356 of DATBQE010000047.1, forward strand.
ACTTTGATATGTTGGAACATCGTCGACTCCGGATTGAAAGCGGAAAGTAGGTAAATTATCTGGATTGATCTTTGGAACGGCGGCGTTGCGAGGGTGCTGGCTGACGCCGCCCCCCCCAACTCCTGCCCTTAATCTGACATATTAAACCGTCTCAAGGAAAATGCCTGCGGTTTGCTTGCCAGTCATTTCGGCCGGCAAGCGTCTTATATAAGACATAAGACTGCATTCCGTATTATGCACTAGTATTTTACTGGATGCCATGCTTTTAAGACACCGGTTCTTGACAATGCCGGGCCGAATAAATCTGCGCGCTTACATAACGCAACAAAATGCAGGATCGCCGCGGAATCGGCTACCAAAGAAAGTTAAAATCGCACATGCGACTAATTCTGTTCAACAAGCCCTTTGGCGTAATGTGCCAATTCTCGGCACACGAAACCCGCCAAACCCTCGCAGATTTCCTGACCATCCCTTCAATCTATCCGGCCGGGCGGCTTGATGCCGATAGTGAAGGCTTGTTGCTGCTGACCGATGACGGCAAGTTGCAGCATGGCATTAGCCATCCGGAGAAGAAGCAGGCGAAGACTTACATCGCGCAGGTGGAAGGCTTGGGCGATCAGGCACAGATGAAGCGCCTAAGCGAACCTCTTGATCTCGGCGACTTTGTGACGCAGGGGTGCAAGGCCAGGATGATCGCTACCCCGCAATGGTTGTGGCCACGCACCCCGCCGGTTCGATTTCGCGCCAACACCCCGACCAGTTGGCTGGCGCTGACACTCCGCGAAGGCAAGAATCGTCAGGTCAGACGCATGACGGCGGCAGTAGGGCTGCCGACCCTGCGCCTGGTCCGAATCGCCATCGGCCCCTACTCGCTCGAAACCCAGCCACTCATGCCTGGAGAGTGGCGCGACGTCGATCCAGAGGACCTGAAGTAGGCAATCTCTGCGCGCCCAGCGTGAAATCCGCGCGCAACGCTGATCGAATTATTTGAAACTCGTGTCAACCATCCGCCTGGCGAACCGTTATTTGGCTTGATTCGAATGAATCGCGCTTTTTCCCAACATCGCTAAAGGACTGAAAATGAAGAAATTGATCGCTGCTTTGATCGCCGGCCTGTTCGCCGCCACCGCATTTGCCGCTGACGCTCCTGCTTCGGCATCGGCTCCTGCTGCTTCGACAGATGCATCGGCTCCAAAGGCCAAGAAAGTCAAGAAAGCCAAGGCCAAGAAGGCTGATGCTGCTGCACCGGCCGCTTCGGCTTCTGCTCCTGCTGCCTCGAAGTAATTCGAGTCTGGTCGGTAAAAAAGGCGGGGAATCCCGCCTTTTTCTATTTCCGGCCGTGAATTGCTGATTCTCTGCATAAATTATTACAGTTTGATGTCAACCGGGCGGCGTGTGCCTCGTTATTGGACATGATTCACCCGAATCGACATTCCTTCAACAACCTATTGAGAGACAAAAAAATGAAAAATCTGATCGCCGCCTTGATCACTGGCCTGTTTGCTGTTTCCGCTTTCGCTGCTGACGCTCCTGCTGCATCGGCCTCCGCTTCGGCTTCGGCTTCGGCTTCCGCTCCTGCACCGAAGGCCAAGAAGATGAAGAAGGCCAAGGCTCCTAAGGCTGACGCTTCCGCATCGGCTGCTGCACCAGCTGCATCGAAGTAAAAATACTGAAGCAATTGCGCACAAGCCCGGCGATCTGCTGATCGTTTTCGGCTTCAAGCCAAAAAGGGCAGGTTATCCTGCCCTTTTCGTTTATGATTTCATGCTTCGCGCTCCCTGGACGAACCATCGAGCGGCAAATCACAGACAAACCCGCCAAGCCATGCCTCAGCTCACATCCATCATGACAAGAACCCACTCCAGCTTTTGGCGCCCATCCGCCATGCGCTCATCACTCGTCTGCGCCCTGATCGGCTCGCTTTCATTTCTACTGAGCAATACATGTGCAGCCCAGCAAGGTGCCACTTTTTCCGTCACGACATTGAACATCGGTATCAATGTCATTCGCGCCGAGGTCGCTTCCACACCACAACAACGCGAGCAGGGATTGATGTTCCGCGAAAAGTTGGGGCAAAACGAGGGAATGGTGTTCGTGTTCGATCAGCCGCAGCAAGTGTGTATGTGGATGAAGAATACGCTGATCCCGCTATCGGTCGCGTTCATCGATGAAGATGGCAAAATTGTTAACGTGGAAGAAATGAAGCCGCAGACGCTAGATTCGCATTGTGCAAAGAAAAAAGTGCCATTTGCACTGGAGATGCCTCCAGGCTGGTTCAAGCAGAAAAACCTGAAACCAGGGACCAAGGTCGACGGTTTACCCGGGATGCAATGACAGTAGCGGTGCCATATTTGTAGAGTCCCGCTTTCTGCTCTGGTCTACATTGACCTGGCCAAACTGCCGGGCGGGCGAACCAAATGGCAACAATACAAACGACAAAGACCCGCACGACTTTCATCGTGCGGGTCTTTGCCTTAGATCAAGCCATTCCTGCTCAGCAGAGCAGGAATGATGATTTCTTAGGCCAGCGCCTTCAAGGCAGCAGCCAAACGGCTCTTGTGGCGGGCGGCCTTGTTCTTGTGAATGATCTTCTTGTCGGCGATACGATCGATCGTCGAAATGGAAGATTGGAACACTGCCGAGGCCGCAGCCTTGTCGCCAGCTTCAATTGCCTTACGGACAGCCTTGACAGCCGTGCGCAACGTGGAACGCTGAGCCGAATTGTGAGCGTTTTGTTTGACTGCTTGACGAGCGCGCTTGCGCGCTTGTGCGGTATTTGCCATGAATAAAATTTCCTAAACGGGGTCAGAGTGCGCCCCGAAAAAATGCCTGATCTGGACGCAAAAATGGTACAAAATTCTGTGAAGCCACGGATTATAGCGCGGTTCACCAAGACAAGCAACAGGTGATTAGCGTCGCTTTAACGATGCCCGACGCCTCTAATTGGCATACAAAAAACATAACATACCATCTCACATTGCGGTCCCCGGCTATAATCCACCCCCATGAACTTGCATAAAACGCTTGCCGCAATCTCCGGCATGACCATGTTGTCGCGCGTCACCGGCCTGCTCCGCGAAGTGTTGATCGCCCGCGCATTCGGCTCCTCCGCCGAAACTGACGCCTACAACGTGGCGTTTCGCATTCCCAATCTGTTGCGCCGATTATTTGCCGAAGGTGCATTTTCCCAGGCCTTCGTGCCTATCCTGGCCGAATACAAGACCCAAAAGGGCCAAGATGCCACCAAGGCCATGGTTGACCATGTCGCAACTGTCTTGACCTGGGCACTCGGGTTGACCTGCGTGGTCGGCATTATCGCAGCGCCGACGGTGGTATTCCTGACCGCCAGCGGTTTGAAGGACGGCACCTTCGACATCACCGTGGTCATGACGCGCATCATGTTTCCCTACATCGGCTTCATGTCCCTGGTGGCGCTGGCCGGCGGGGTATTGAACACCTGGCGCGAGTTCAAGATACCTGCTTTCACGCCGGTATTGCTCAATGTGGCGTCGATTCTGGCGTCGCTGTTTCTCGTGCCTTTCATGAAAACCCCGATCTATGCCATGGCGATTGCCGTCTTTGTCGGCGGGGTGTTGCAACTGGCGATTCAGGTACCGGCGATGATCAAGATCGGCATGCTGCCGCGCATATCGTTGAATCCGCACTTCGCCTTGACCGATCCCGGCGTGCAACGTGTGCTGCGCCAGATGGTGCCAGCCATCGCCGCCGTATCGGTTGCGCAAATCAGCCTGGTCATCAACACCAATATCGCATCGCACCTGCAAAGCAAGAGCGTCACCTGGCTGACCTATGCCGACCGCTTGATGGAGTTTCCCACCGCCATGCTCGGCGTGGCGCTCGGCACGATCCTGTTACCTAACTTGTCGAAAGCCAGCTCCGAAGGGAACACTGCGGAATATTCGTCTCTGCTCGATTGGGGCTTGCGCCTGTCGTTTCTGCTCGCCCTGCCCGCTGCAGTGGGTCTTGCCACTTTGTCGGTTCCCCTGACGGCAACCCTCTTCCATTACGGCAAATTCGATGCGGAATCTGTGGCGATGACCAGCAATGCGGTGATCGCGTATGGCGTCGGCCTTATCGGCCTGATCGTCGTCAAAATCCTTGCGCCCGGTTTTTACGCCAAACAGGACATCCGCACCCCGGTCAAAATTGCCATTGGCGTGTTGATTGCCACGCAGTTAATGAATCTCGTTTTTGTCGAGCATTACAAACACGCAGGACTAGCCCTATCGATCGGACTTGGCGCCTGCCTGAATGCCGGATTCCTGTTCTGGGGTTTGCGCCACAAAGGTATTTATACGCCGCAGCCGGGCTGGCCGACCTTCCTGATCCGCCTGACCGGCGCCCTGGCGCTGATGGGCGGCGTGGCATTGTGGCTGGAGCAACGTTTCGACTGGATTGGCCTGCGCGCACACCCCCTCGAACGCATTGCCGCTCTTGTGATGGTTGTTGCCGTGTGCGGCGCCATCTACTTTTCTGCCTTGATGGTGATGGGATTTCGCTTCCGCGACTTCAAGCGCATCGCACGCTGATCGGCGGCGCACTCGACATTCGTTTCGTCGCAAATCCGTCGCAGATTCACTTTTGCACTTTATCCGACGACATTCCGGCTATATGATGTACTAATGATAGAACCGCTCGACTATTTCGCTACCCTGGTGCTACAAGACGCTTCGTTCCCGCTGTTCGAGGCGGCGTTGACAATCGAGCAAGACGAAGACCCGCAACTTGACCTTGTTGCCTCGCATGCCGAACTCGACATCCTGGCAGCCAAACTGCAAAAGCGCTTGCCGGCCGACGCATCGCACATCCAAAAGCTGCGCGTACTCAACCATTTCTTTTACCGCGAGCTGGCCTTTGCCGGCAACGTCAACAACTACTACGATCCCGACAACAGCTACCTGCATCGCGTCATCGCCAATCGCCGCGGCATTCCCATTTCGCTGGCGGTGATCTACATGGAGCTGGCCAACAACATTGGGCTCGACATCAAGGGCATCTCGTTTCCCGGCCACTTCCTGATGAAGCTGTCGGTGCAGTCGGGTGAAATCATCATCGACCCCTTCAACGGCGCCAGCCTGTCGCGCGAAGAACTGGAAGAGCGGCTCGAGCCCTATCTGGCAGAACATAGCGAACAGCCGGACATGCCGCTAGCGAGCTACCTCCAGCCCGCCGAGCCGCGCGAAATTCTGGTGCGCCTGTTGCGCAATTTGAAGTCGCTGTTCACCGACCAACAGCGTTGGCATAACCTGCTGGCCGTGCAAAAGCGTTTGGTGATTGTGCTTCCGGAAGAAATCACGGAACTGCGTGACCGCGGACTCGCTTATGCACGCCTTGAATGCGTGCAAGCCGCATTGCCGGATCTGGAAGCCTACTTGCTTGAACGGCCTTATGCGCCGGATGCCAAGGCGCTGCGTGCACAACTGGGGAAGCTGCGCAAGGCTGGCAAGTATTTGAACTGAAGCGTTGCCACACACCTATTCAACGCCAGGCCCCAATCCGAACCTTCCAACTGAGGGTATCCGCATTTTGAGTCGGATTTTTTTGTGCATGGGATGTCGAATCGAGACTATAACTGTATGCATATGTTGAATTTCGGCTGACGACCCGTTGCTGCCGCTTGCACCGTTCCAAAGCAGTCATTGATCTGGGGTTGAAACCATCTGCATCTGCTCATCGACATAACTGCGTTAGATCTTCATGTGCAATATGTCATCTGGTAGGGCGTAAATCACTGTTTTCGGAGGACGTTGTTACCGTTTTCATGCACCCATTCAGCCATGTCGGTTTTGTCAAATTCATTCAGATA
>DATBQE010000048.1:0-10569 GCA_036561005.1 Burkholderiaceae bacterium
CGCCGAAATGGTCGAACGCATCAGGACTTTACAATGATGGCTACCAAAAAGAATAAGGGACTGGGCCGCGGCCTAGAAGCATTGCTCGGCGGCTCGTCCGATTTTGACGACGTGCAGAGCGTCCCCGGCGCGCCGTCGACCCTGCAAATAACCGACATGCAGGCCGGCAAATATCAGCCGCGTACGCGCATGGATGAAGGTGCGCTCAACGAACTCGCCGCCTCGATCAAAGCGCAAGGGTTGCTGCAGGCGATTCTGGTGCGTCCGATCGCGTCGAACGGCGGCGCGACCAAATACGAAATTATTGCCGGTGAGCGGCGCTTCCGCGCGGCGCAACTGGCGGGCCTGACCGAAGTGCCGGTGCTGGTCAAGGAAGTAGGCGACGAAGCCGCTGCGGCAATGGCGCTGATCGAAAACATCCAGCGCGAAGATTTAAATCCGCTCGAAGAAGCGCAAGGTATCCACCGCCTGATCACCGATTTCGATTTCACGCACGAGCAAGCAGCCGGTGCGGTGGGACGCTCGCGCAGCGCCGTATCCAACCTGCTGCGCCTGCTGAATCTGGCCAAGCCGGTGCAGACCATGCTGATGGCGTCCGACATCGACATGGGCCACGCACGCGCCTTGCTGGCGGTCGACGCCGCCACGCAAATCAATCTGGCCAATCAGATCGTTGCCAAGCGCCTCTCGGTGCGCGAAGCAGAGAAGCTCGTCGCGAAAACCACCAGCGAACAAGCGGCAGGCGCAAAACCGCGAGCCGGAGCCAAGGAAAAATCGCGCGATATCGAGCGCCTCGAAGAGGAATTGTCGGATAGCCTGGCAACCCAGGTAGCCATCAAAATGGGGGCGAAGAATCGCGGCCAGTTGTTGATCGATTTCGCCGATCTCGATGCACTCGATGGCATCATCGCCAGGTTGCGTGGCTCAATTGCATGAGAGCTGCGGCGTATTTTTTAGTCGTCTCGCTATGTTCCGCCTATGCAAATGCCGAAGAAGCGGCGAGCGATGATGCAACACTGACAGCCCTGTTTAACAGCGATCAAGCGGAGCGTACCGCTGTGCCACGCAATCCTTGGCCGGTCATCGAAAAGCATGATCGCGAACGTGCGCTAAGCACGCTCAAGCTGTTGAAGGAAGGCCGGCTGCGTAGCGCCACGGACTATTGCCACGCCAGCCTGATCTTCCATCACGGTCAGGAGCTCGACCAGACCAAGATGGCCTACTCCCTTGCATGGATCGGTTATCAACTCGATCCCACCAACCAGGAATGCGCTTTGCTCACGGCACAGGCATGGGACCGGGTGATGACTCGTCAGGGCAAGCTGCAATGGTATGGCACCCAATACGCGCGGCGCGACGAAAAGGCAGCGTTAAGCGCGCTTCTGCCTGTCGATAAGGACGCCGTCACCAACGCAGAACGCCGGCGCTTCGGTGTTGATCCAATCCCCTGATATTTCTGCAGCCAATGCAGCACGCCACGCCAATTGATTCATCGCACCGTCACTGCGTCACATTGGCATCGATGTAGCCCGACAACGTGAAACTGCACTGGTCCCCTGTGGCTGCGCCTTGCACGCGCACCACGCCGATATAGATGATGGTCGACTGGTCGGCATAGAGATTGACATTGTAAGTGCCGGTTGTCGCAGCGACGCCCGACACCTGCGTTTGCGCACCCAGTATTACCCAGCCAGACGCGCCATTGAAGGTAGGATTTATCTCGACCTCGTCCAAGCTGCCGGAAAAGGCGACGCAATAATCTGCAACGTATTGAATGGTGACGCGTTGGCCGCTCGGGACGACATATTGCACATTGCAAGTGGTCGCAGAAAATGTGCAGGTAAGATGTTGCTGCCATCTGATTTCAGGTGCCGCGGCAGCGGCATTGCTGAATAACGTGCAACTCAAAATCAGAGCGGACGCGAGGACGCCGACGATGTTGGTGATTGCTTTCATAATTCCTTTTTTATTGGATGAACGTGGATACACAAGTCAAACGGCAGGTGGCTCGACGAATGTCAGAGCGAGACCAACATCACCGTCAACGCAGATGATTGTATAGATCGACTACCTGGGCCGAAACGGCTTAGGTGACACAATTGACGTGAATAATTACGTCGGAAAAAGGAGTGCAGCGCGACCCGGCAGGCATTTTCAAGAACTGCACTTACTTATCGCACCAGCGAACCTTGGCAGCAAGACTGCTCTGCCGAAATCGCCTCCTCTGGGCACACAAGCGTCGTTTGCACCTGCTGACCCGATTAAGCCGCGACAACGAGGGGAAGGCATTGCATGTCGCGTAGCGGGCCGCGCTGCATAACCTTCAACAACATCCTTTACAGTTGTTGCATGCAGGCGCTCGGGTGGGGCCAACGCCGACGCTGCGCGCACAGGCGTCAAATGTTCGGTGGACGATCGTTGTCAATCATGCAGCTAAAGCAAAATCGAGAGGACCAAAACACCACGCCCTTGACACAAATCAATCTCCGCAGAGGGAATTCGGTATATACATGCCCTCAACGTTAACATTTTCGAAATGTCCATCTTCGGGCATCTTGGCACCAATTCAGGTAGCAGGCGGCGCAATTGCTTTTTTGCGGTGCAGCAAGCAATTGACTGGTACGGCGAAAAAACCTTATAATCCCGTGGCTTCACAGAACACATCGCATTTTTCACCATTTCAGCTTGGTTGAAGCGCGCCAGTGGTATAGAGCAGCGCTCCCGGCTGTACGAATTCAGGCAAGTATGCTGCGCGTCATTCTTCTGCAACTTGCGACGACAATAGTGGCTGGCCTTGTCGCCGGCCTGCTGGGCGGGAAGCCTGCCTTGCTGTCGGCGCTGCTTGGGGGATTGTGCTGCGTGGTGCCGAATAGCTTGTTTGCGTTACGCCTGTTCGCGGACGCACAGAAGCCCGGCGGAGCCAACCCGGTGTCGTTTTTCATCGGCGAGTTTATCAAAATTGCATTGACGGTGGCGCTATTGGGCGCGACCGCCTGGCTGTACCACGGTTTGAACTGGCTCGCGCTGATCGCGGGGTTCATCGTGGCGCTAAAAAGTTACATCATCTTATTATTTAGGCACTGACATGGCAACTGAACTGGCGCCTGCCGGCGTAGCAAATGAGATCGCGGAAAAAGGTCCCACCGCATCTGAATACATCACGCACCATTTGACGCATTATCAGCCGTCTCCGCAACACGGCATTATCGATTTTCATACCATCAATCTCGACACCGTGTTCTGGTCGCTGTTGATGGGAGTGGTTGGCATTTTCTTCATGCGCTTGGCTGCGCGCAAGGCAACATCGGGCGTGCCGGGCCGTTTTCAGGCGGCTGTCGAGGTTTTGGTCGACATGGTTGAAGAGCAGTCCAAGGCGATCATTCCGCATGGTAATCGTGCCTTTATCGCACCGCTTGCATTGACCGTTTTCGTCTGGGTTTTCCTGATGAACTCGATGGACTTCCTGCCGGTTGACTTGTTTTCGAGCCTGTTCAATTTGACAGGCTTGTCTGCAATATTCCCACATCTGCGCGTTGTGCCGACTGCTGACCTGAACGGCACATTGGGCATGGCACTTGGCGTCTTTGCGTTGATGATTTATTACAACGTCAAGATCAAGGGTTTCGGCGGATTTGTCCATGAATTGTTCTGTGCACCGTTTGGTTCGCACCCGGCACTGTGGATATTCAATCTCCTTCTGAACATCATTGAATTCGTTGCCAAGACTGTGTCGCTCGGCATGCGGCTGTTCGGCAACATGTATGCCGGCGAACTGATCTTCCTGTTGATCGCCTTGCTTGGCTCGACCGCCACCTGGTGGGGATTCGCCATGCATGTGTTTGCCGGGTCCGTCTGGGCGGTGTTCCATATTCTGATCGTGGCCTTGCAGGCATTCATTTTCATGATGCTGACGCTGGTATATATCGGCCAAGCGCACGAAGGGCATTAATCGTATTGATTTGCGGTATTTTGGTTTTAATTTTTTTGACTTTGACTATCCTTAGGAGTTCACATGACTGACATTTCTTTCGTTGCATTGGCTTGCGGTTTGATCATTGGCTTGGGTGCTATCGGCGCTTGTATCGGTATCGGCATCATGGGCGGCAAGTTCATCGAAGCGTCGGCTCGCCAACCTGAACTCATGAACACCTTGCAAACCAAGATGTTCCTGCTGGCCGGTCTGATCGATGCCGCGTTCCTGATCGGTGTCGGTATCGCGATGATGTTCGCATTCGCAAACCCGTTCATTCACGCTTGATCAGGTTTAAGTTGTCGCATGCATGGGCGGTATGACCGCCCGCTACTGCGATTTCCATTAACTTAAACACAAAGGACGTGCCGTGAATTTAAATGCCACACTATTGGCACAGTTCGTCGTCTTTTTCATTCTCGCCATCGTAACGATGAAGTACGTATGGCCACCGATGATGAAGGCGCTGGACGACCGTGCCAAGAAAATCGCCGACGGATTGGCCGCCGCCGACAAAGGTAAAGAAGCGTTGCAAGACGCCGCGCAGCGTGTAGCTGCCGAGCTTTCCGCCGCGCGTGACGAAGGCCAGAAGCGCATCGGCGAAGCCGAGAAGCGCGCACTCGCCATCGTCGAAGAAGCCAAGAAGATCGCTTCCGACGAAGCGGCGCGCATTGTCGCAGCCGCCAAGGACGACGCTGAGCAGCAAGTGACGAAGGCGCGCGAAGCATTGCGCGGCGAAGTTGCGTCGCTGGCCGTCAAGGGTGCCGAGCAGATCTTGAAGCGCGAGATCAATGCCGGTGCTCATGCCGATCTGTTGAACCAACTCGCAACCGAGCTGTAATCATGGCAGAACTCGCAACGATTGCTCGTCCATACGCAGAAGCGCTATTTCGTGTGGCCAAGGCCGGTAGTTTGCCGGCCTGGTCGGAACTCGTTTCCGAAATGGCCCACGTTGCAGCTCACCCCGACGTACAGGCGCTGGCACGCAATCCCAATGTCACGGACAAGATGATTGCCGAGACATTTTTGGCATTGCTGAAGTCGCCACTCAACGATGAAGCGAAAAACTTCGTCAACATGCTGGTCGAAAACGGCCGCGTTTCGCTGTTGCCGGAAATCGGCGCGCAATTTCATGTGCTGAAAAATGCCCAGGAAGGTGCCGCCGATGCCGAGATCACGAGCGCGTTCGAAATGAACGACGTCCAGGTAAAACAACTGATTGCGACGCTGGAAAAGAAATTCGGCCGCAAGTTGAATCCCTCGGTCCATGTCGATGCATCCCTGATCGGCGGCGTGCGTGTAGTTGTCGGTGACGAAGTGCTCGACACCTCGGTGCGCGCCAAGCTGCAACAGATGCATGTTGCGCTCGCTGCGTAGTAAACATTTTTAGGAGTTAGTATGCAACTCAACCCGTCTGAAATCAGCGAACTGATCAAGAGCCGCATCCAAGGCCTCGGTGCTTCCGCTGAAGTTCGCAATCAAGGTACGGTTATTTCCGTATCCGACGGCATTTGCCGTATCCACGGCCTGTCGGACGTGATGCAAGGCGAAATGCTGGAATTCCCAGGTAACACCTTCGGCCTCGCGCTGAACCTCGAGCGCGACTCGGTCGGTTCGGTTATTCTCGGCGAATACGAGCACATCTCCGAAGGCGACACGGTCAAGTGCACCGGCCGTATTCTGGAAGTGCCTATCGGCCCGGAACTGAAAGGCCGCGTGGTCAACGCGCTGGGCCAGCCTATCGACGGCAAGGGTCCGGTCAACGCCAAGCTGTCCGCCCCGATCGAAAAGATCGCACCGGGCGTTATCGCACGTCAATCCGTTTCGCAGCCGATGCAAACAGGCTTGAAGTCGATCGACTCGATGGTACCTATCGGCCGCGGCCAACGTGAATTGATCATCGGCGACCGTCAAACCGGCAAGACTGCGGTGGCGATCGACACGATCATCAACCAAAAGGGCCAAAACATGACGTGTATCTACGTCGCGATTGGTCAAAAAGCCTCGTCGATCAAGAACATCGTGCGCGCACTCGAAGCGCACGGCGCGATGGAATACACCATCGTCGTCGCCGCGTCGGCATCCGAATCGGCCGCGATGCAGTACGTGTCGGCTTACTCCGGCTGCGCCATGGGTGAATACTTCCGCGATCGCGGCGAAGACGCATTGATCATTTATGACGATCTGTCCAAGCAAGCCGTGGCCTATCGTCAAGTGTCGCTGCTGTTGCGCCGCCCACCGGGCCGCGAAGCGTATCCTGGCGACGTGTTCTACCTGCACTCGCGTTTGCTCGAGCGTGCCGCTCGTGTCAACCCCGATTACGTCGAGAAGTTCACCAACGGCGAAGTCAAGGGCAAGACCGGTTCGCTGACTGCATTGCCGATCATCGAAACGCAAGCCGGCGACGTGTCCGCCTTCGTTCCGACCAACGTGATCTCGATCACCGACGGCCAGATCTTTTTGGAAACCTCGTTGTTCAACGCCGGTATCCGTCCTGCGATCAACGCCGGTATCTCGGTGTCGCGCGTCGGTAGCGCTGCGCAAACCAAGGTCATCAAGGGCTTGTCCGGCGGTATTCGTACCGACTTGGCGCAGTACCGTGAATTGGCTGCGTTCGCGCAGTTCGCCTCCGACCTCGACGAATCGACCCGCAAGCAGTTGGACCGCGGTGCGCGCGTCACGGAATTGCTCAAGCAGTCGCAATATGCGCCGCTGCCGATTTCGCTGATGGCCGTGTCGCTGTTCGCCGTGAACAAGGGCTATTTCGACGATCTGGATGTCAAGCGCGTGTTGCCTTTCGAAGCCGGTCTGCATGGCTTCATGAAGACCAGCCACGCTGCCCTGCTGCAGAAGATTGAAGAAACCAAGCAACTCGATAAGGATGGCGAAGCAGCATTGGCCGCCGCGATTGCCGATTTCAAGAAATCGTTCTGATCTTAACCGTAGCTGAAGGAGTAATGACTCATGGCTGCAGGTAAAGAGATACGCGGCAAGATCAAGAGCGTAGAGAATACGAAGAAGATCACCAAGGCGATGGAAATGGTCGCCGCATCCAAAATGCGCAAGGCGCAGGAACGGATGCGGGCCGCTCGTCCCTACAGTGACAAGATTCGTAATATCGCCTCTAACTTGGCGCAGGCAAATCCGGAATACACGCATCCGTTCCTGGTCAAGCAAGTCGGCGCGAAGACGGTGGGTTTCATCATCGTCACGACCGACAAAGGCTTGTGCGGCGGCATGAACACCAATGCCTTGCGCATGGCGAGCACCAAGATCCGCGAGCTGGAAACAGCCGGCAACAAGATCGAGGCAGTCGCCATCGGCAACAAGGGTTTCGGGTTCCTGAACCGCATCGGCGCCAAGGTGGTGTCGCATGCCGTGCAAATCGGTGACACGCCGCATCTGGAAAAGCTGATCGGCCCGGTAAAGGTTTTGCTCGACGCTTACCATGAAGGCAAGCTCGACGCGGTGTACCTCGTGTACACCAAGTTCATCAACACGATGAAGCAAGAGCCGATGCTGGAACAGTTGCTGCCATTGGCCGACCACAGGATGCAGGCCGACAAGGGAAACCATTCGTGGGATTACCTGTACGAACCTGAAGCGCAAACCGTGATCGACGAATTGCTGTTGCGTTATGTCGAAGCTTTGGTGTACCAGGCGGTTGCTGAAAATCTGGCGTCCGAGCAATCGGCCCGGATGGTCGCGATGAAAGCGGCCAGCGACAATGCCGGCAGCGTGATCGGTGAACTGAAGCTGGTCTACAACAAGACACGGCAAGCGGCGATTACCAAGGAACTGTCGGAAATCGTTGCCGGTGCGGCAGCGGTTTAATAACAGGCTCTGGTTGACGGAATGCGTGGCGCTGAATCTGAATAAATCATAGCGCCCAAACGATTTTAAATTTTTTAATATATTGAAGGAACGAAAATGGCTGATGGCAAAATCGTTCAGTGTATCGGCGCTGTGGTGGACGTGGAGTTTCCGCGCGACTCGATGCCCAAGATTTACGATGCCCTGAAGATGGCTGGCTCCGAATTGACGCTGGAAGTGCAGCAACAGCTCGGCGACGGTATCGTGCGTACCATTGCTCTGGGTAGCTCCGACGGTCTGCGTCGCGGCATGACAATTCAAAACACCGGTGCACCGATCATGGTGCCGGTCGGTAAAGCCACGCTCGGCCGCATTATGGACGTGCTGGGCAATCCGATCGACGAATGCGGCCCGGTAAGCCACGAACACACTGCTTCGATCCACCGCAAGGCGCCGGCGTACGACGAACTGTCGCCTTCGCAAGACTTGCTCGAAACAGGCATCAAGGTTATTGACCTGGTTTGCCCGTTCGCCAAGGGTGGTAAGGTCGGTCTGTTCGGCGGTGCAGGTGTGGGCAAGACCGTGAACATGATGGAACTGATCAACAACATCGCCAAGGCGCACAGCGGCTTGTCCGTGTTCGCCGGCGTGGGTGAGCGTACTCGTGAGGGTAACGACTTCTACCACGAAATGGCCGATGCCAAAGTTGTGGATCTGGAAAATCCGGAAGACTCCAAGGTTGCCATGGTCTACGGTCAGATGAACGAACCGCCGGGTAACCGTCTGCGCGTCGCCTTGACCGGTCTGACAATCGCTGAAGGCTTCCGTGATGAAGGCCGTGACGTGCTCTTCTTCGTCGACAACATCTACCGCTTCACGCTGGCCGGTACCGAAGTGTCCGCGCTGTTGGGTCGTATGCCTTCCGCTGTGGGTTACCAACCGACGCTGGCCGAAGAAATGGGCCGTCTGCAAGAGCGTATCACGTCGACCAAGACCGGTTCGATCACCTCGATCCAGGCTGTCTACGTCCCTGCGGATGACTTGACCGATCCGTCGCCTGCAACCACGTTTGCCCACTTGGACTCCACCGTCGTGCTGTCGCGTGACATCGCTTCGCTCGGTATCTATCCTGCGGTTGACCCGCTCGACTCGACCTCGCGTCAGCTCGACCCGCTGGTCGTGGGTCAGGATCACTACGACACCGCACGCGCCGTGCAAGGCACGCTGCAACGTTACAAGGAATTGCGCGACATTATTGCGATTCTGGGCATGGACGAACTCGCACCGGAAGACAAGCTGGTGGTGTATCGCGCGCGTAAGATGCAGCGTTTCCTTTCGCAGCCGTTCCACGTCGCTGAAGTGTTCACCGGTTCGCCAGGCAAGTACGTTTCGCTCAAGGACACGATCAAAGGCTTCAAGATGATCGCTTCGGGCGAACTCGATCACCTGCCGGAACAAGCGTTCTACATGGTCGGAACCATCGAAGAAGCCATCGAAAAGGCCAAAAAGGCAGCATAAACCTACTGCGCAGGCCGGGGCTGTCCCTGCGATGCTCGCCCTACACCAGTAGGGCTGCGCTTCTCGGAACAGCCGCGACCCGCTCGCTACGGTTTCTGCCACCTTTTGATATTTATTGGTGGTCTTTAACTAGATTGATAGGACTAACATGGCACATACGATCCACGTAGACGTCGTCTCCGCCGAAGAGCAGATCTTCTCGGGCGAAGCCGAGTTCGTCGCGTTGCCGGGTGAAGCAGGCGAACTGGGGATTTATCCCAAGCACACCCCGCTGATCACGCGCATCAAGCCGGGCGCTGTCCGCATCAAGGTAGCTGGCCAAGCCGAAGACGAGTTTGTCTTCGTTGCCGGTGGTATCCTCGAAGTGCAACCGGATACCGTCACTGTTCTGGCCGACACTGCGATTCGCGGCAAAGATCTTGACGAAGCGAAGGCTACCGAAGCCAAGAAATTGGCCGAAGAGGCGCTGGTCAACAAGGAAGGCAAGATCGACTACGCAAAAGCCCAGGCCGAATTGGCATCCGCGATTGCACAGTTGGCGGCAATCCAGCGACTGCGTCAAAAGCGCTAAGAGCAGTATGCAGGTAATATGAGAAGGGCAGCTCAGGCTGCCCTTTTTCATGTGCGACGCCATTTTGTCAACTAATTGTGTCGAATAGTTGCGTGACTAATCTGCGTCACTCAATTGCATTGGAAACGGAACACACCATGACCCAAAGAGACGACGACCTGATCGCGCGCATGCTGGCACGCTGCCGCACAATTGCCGTGGTTGGCATGTCCATCAATCCAGAGCGCGACAGCTATCAAGTTGCGCGCTACCTGCAAAACAACGGCTACCGCATCGTGCCGGTCAATCCGACCTATGCAGGTAAAACCATACTAGGCGAGCAATGCCACGCGTCGTTACACGATGCAGCGGACAAGCTGGAAAATGAAGGCAGGAGCATCGACATGGTCGATTGCTTTCGCCGCTCCGACGCCATGGAGGCCATTGCCGATGCCGCCATCAATATCGGCGCGCAATGCCTGTGGATGCAACTCGGTGTGGTCAATGAGGCGGCGGCCGACAAAGCGCGGGCGGCAGGCTTGGCAGTGGTGATGGATCGTTGCACGAAGATTGAGCACGCATACCGGTGAGCAATATGACGAACCGGGTGCGATCAAATGCTAGGAGTCTGCGCGGCAGAAGCGAGTCGGCTGCAATGGATGGAGAAAAGTCCCACTTCGCCCCCGTTTTTCCGGCTGTAGCTACGGCTACAGTCCTC
>DATBQE010000049.1:0-4137 GCA_036561005.1 Burkholderiaceae bacterium
GCAGCAGCAGGTAGAGCCGCAAATTGGGGCGATCAAACAGGTGTTGAAAGCTCTTCAAAGTCCGGTCCGGTGACGAGATACATGAGAAAGTTCTGGCACGGGGACATGAGCCCGGCAAGCGTTATGTGTACGCCCAATGAAGCTGGCTTGGCGGTCAGGCCATGATCTGCCAAGATGCATCTTCAGGCGCGTCTGGTTTTTACGTTGCGCTCTAAATATCCATCAAATTGGTCAGAAATGCAAACGATAGAAGATGATTGCGGCATTTTTGTTGCTGCGGCTTTTCTCCACAAGGCCTGTTTGCACTTGTTCTCACCATGTTGTCTTGCGGAAAGGCGCTTGCTGCGTCAATCAGGATTTCTTTTTGGATTTCCCCTGCTTACCGGGTTTCTCTGGTGCCGCCGTCGATTTCGCAGATTTGTCCATTGTGCCATCGAGTTCCATTTCGATGCGTTCGCAAATCGTGCGCAGCACCTTTACGCGTGCATGGTTCTTGTCGTTGGCCTCAACCAGCGTCCAGGGGGCGGTGCCGGTGCTGGTGCGGTCCACCATGTCGCAGATTGCGGCCTGATAGGCATCCCATTTTTCGCGATTGCGCCAGTCTTCCTCGGTAATCTTGAAGCGTTTGAAGGCGACTTTTTCGCGTTCCTGGAAGCGGGCCAATTGTTCTTCCTGGCTGATCTGCAGCCAGAATTTGATGACAATGGTGCCGGCTTCATCGAGCTCATGTTCGAAATCGTTGATTTCGCTATAGGCGCGTAGCCAGTCGGCTTCCGCGCAAAAGCCTTCGACCCGTTCGACCAGAACGCGGCCATACCAGGTACGGTCAAAGATGGCGAACCTGCCGTGGCGCGGTATGTGGCGCCAGAAGCGCCATAGATAAGGCTGGGCGCGTTCTTCTTCGGTAGGGGCGGCAACCGGTACGATCTGGAACTGGCGTGCATCGAGTGCCGCACTGATGCGGCGGATGGCGCCGCCTTTACCGGCCGCATCGGCACCTTCGAATGCGCACACGACGGAACGTTCTTTCAGGCGCGGGTCACGCGCCAATTCCGACAAGCGTCCCTGCCAATGCGCAAGCTGATCTTCATACTTGTCCTTGCGCAAGGATTTCTTCAGATCCAGCTCTGACAGCAGGTTGCGGCCGTCAACATCAAGCGATGTGGGCAGGGCAGGGGCGCTATCCTGGGTCACATTGCCGCTCAGTTTCTTTTGAATCTGGTCCAGCAACACGCGACCGACGGTGAGCGAACGGTAGTTGTCGTCGGTTCCTTCCACAATGATCCAGGGCGCAGAAGGCGAATTTGTCATGCGCAGGATGTGGCCGGCGACGTCTTGCAACTGGTCATAGGTCTTCAAGCGATCCCAACTGCCGCTCGTTACACGCCAGGCAGTGCGGGGGTCCGCCTCCAGCGCCTTGAGGCGTCTTTTCTGACCATCCTTGGTCAAATGAAACCAGAATTTGATGACCAGTGCGCCCTCGTTCACCAGCATCTTCTCGAATCGATTGATCTGATCAATGCGCGCGTCGAAGCGCGAGAGCGATATCTCGCCGAGAATGCGTTGGCGAATCGGGTCGGAATACCAGGAGCCGGCGAAGATGCCGACACGGCCTTTGGGCGGCAGTGCGCGCCAATAGCGCCACATGACAGGATGCTCGCATTCTTCTTCGGACGGTTCCGAGAATGCCAGGGTCGAGATGAACCGGGGGTCCATCCATTCATAAAGGAGGTTGATGGTTTCGCCCTTGCCGGCGCCGTCCTGCCCACTGATCAGCACGACAACGGGAATTTTTTTGTTTTCGATCAGTTGGAATTGCGCCGCCAACAACGCCGCGCGCAATGCGGGCACGGCATCCTTGTAAGCTTTTTTGCCGATTTTGTGGCCGATTTCTGCCGACTCGAACATGTTGCCCCCATTTGTCATACGGCCTGTCGATTGGGCCAGCATCGCTGGCTCAATCGTTCTGGTAGGCCGCTAACAACTAATACTATGAATCCTGGCGTCGTTTATTGACGTGGGTCAAAGGCAAATGATTGGAGGGCATCTCTAAAAATCTACTGCGCGGCCTACGCGGCCCGGCCATCTCGGACCTGCGATGCTCACCGTACAGTCGTACGGCTGCGCTTCTCGGTCCGACCTTGAGACGCTCGCTACGATTTTTAGAGATGCACTGGAAAAGAAAGGGTCAACCGTCGGCGCGCACGCGATTGAGCAATTTATTGTGCGGCTGGGCCTCAAACGTGTCGAAGCGGCGCAATAGCGCCGGCACCGTTGTTTCCGTCATCAAGAGGCCGGTATGGTCCTGCTTGAGAAATCCCTGGGATGCAGCGTGTGCAATGAAGGTCAGCAGGGCATCGTAATAGCCGTTGACGTTCAACGCACCGATGGGTTTGTCATGGAAGCCTATTTGCGACCACGTCAGCACCTCAAACAATTCTTCCAGTGTGCCGAGGCCGCCGGGCAGGGCGATGAATCCATCGGCAAGTTCCGCCATCATCGCTTTGCGCTCGTGCATGTTGGCTACCACATGCAACTGCGTCAGGCCATGGTGGCCGACTTCCGCGTCTTTCAATGCCACCGGAATGACGCCCGTGGCCCGGCCGCCCAGGCGCATGACTTCATCGGCAATCACGCCCATCAAACCGACCCTGCCGCCGCCGTAGACCAGCGCAATATCGCGTCCGACCATGGCTTGTGCGAGCTCGCGTGCCGCCTCAGCGTATCGCGGCGACACCCCGATCGCCGAGCCGCAATAGACACAAAGCGACTTCATCAGTCTTCGAGCTCCTCGATGGCCATCTGGACGTCAAGGCGCTCCATCGCATCGGCCGCTTCGAAAGCAGCGGCTTCTTCATACAGCTTCACGGCCTCGTCCATTTTTTTCTTGCCTTCCAGCATGACCAGACCGTTGGCATATTCGATGCGCGCGATGGCCGAATCGGGATTGAGCGTCAGGGCCTTCTTGAAGAACTTGATGCCCTCGTCCTTCTTTGCGCCATAGGTGAGGCCGCCGATCATGGCGCCGACCTTGTCGATGATTTCCGCGTGATAAGTGCCCAGGCCGATGTGGGCGTCGGCATGCTTGGGCGCGAGCTTGAGCGTCATGTCCAGGCTGTGCTTGACCTTGTTGCCGATACCCTGCGACAGTGCCTTGACAATGGAAATGCCCTGCGCGTAGCGGCCCAGTGCATAGGCATGCCAATAAAAGCCGGCCGCTTCCTTGGGTTGCTCCGCCTGCTGTTCCTCGCAGCGTTCGGCCACTTCTTCGAAGAACTTCAATTTCTTCGCTTCCGATTTTTCCATGTAATTGGCGTAGATCGAGGTCGCCTTGTTGGCCACTGAATAGCCGGCCACACCCTGCGCCAGACCCAGCTTGGCGGCTTTCTCGAAATCGCCGGCATGGAAGGCTATCCAGGCGTCGACCAGTTCCGCATCCTTGGGAAAGGCTTCACAATCGCCCGCATGCAGGCGCGCCCAGGCTTTTTTCAGGCTGGCGGCGGTATAGGTGTAGGCAGGGTCGGGGTAGGGAAATTTGCTCCAGGCCATCGTGGTCTCCTAGTTGATTTTCTTCAGATATTCTTCAGCCAGCTTTTGGAACAGCAAATGCGTCGGCCCGCGCAGGTAGGGGCCGATCAGGGACAAAACCTGGTAACAGCCGCGTGCCAGCGCGTCGGCTATCGCCTGCTGCTCGGTGTATTTGCGCGGATTGCGTACATATTCGTAGGACAGCCAATAAGTCGCTACAACCACCATATTGGTGGCCAGTGCGTCGATCTCCAGGTCATTGGCTTCGAGCGCGTCGCTGCTGCGCAAGCCGTCGCACAGTTGCCGGGCGACCTTGATTTTGTGCGCCAGAATCTGCTTGAAGTGCAGTTCGAGCTTGCGGTTGCGCGACAGAAGGTCATTCAGGTCGCGGTAAAAGAAGCGGTAGCGCCACACCAGTTCGAACATCAGGTGCAGGTAGAGCCACACGTCTTCGATATTCGGACGGCGGTCTGCCGGCACGGCCAGCATGCGTTCGATCTCGCCTTCAAACTGGACGAAGATCGAATTGACGATGTCGTCCTTGTTGCGGAAATGGTAGTAGAGGTTGCCGGGCGAGATATTCATCTCCTCCGAAATCACGGTGGTCGT
>DATBQE010000050.1:0-75001 GCA_036561005.1 Burkholderiaceae bacterium
TCATGTAGATATAGTCGCTTGCCTTGCCGCCCGCCTCGACCGGCAGCCAATTTACCACCGCTTCGCCTTTCACGCGCAGCATGCGTGTGCCGTCGAATTCACGCATCACGACGGTATCGAGCGGCTGTTCGTCGGTGATCAGCCAGACGCGCTCGATACGGTCCATTTCCTTGCCTTGCATTAACCGAACCTGGCGCATGTCGAGCAGTTTATCCGTACATGGTTTGTCGCAGGCGCCGCCATTGACTTGCAACATGAGCCACTTGCCCTTGTAGGCATCGAGCGCAATCGGCTTGCCGTCGAGGGTGGATGCACCAAGGTTCGGCGTCGGATATTTTGCAGGGTCGAGCAACTCGCCATAGTTCGTGCGTGCCGTCGGCTTGATCACATAATAAGTGAAATAGGAGGCGATGACAGGGGCCAGGCACACCGCCAAAATGGCGAGCATCTTGATGCGGCCGCTTTTGCGCTGGGCGATAGGGTCAGTACTAGCCTGCGTCGGACTACTGAGAGGGTCTTCTTTTTCCATAGCGAAATCCAGTAACAACAAAGAATAGGAACGCAGTCAGCGCCAGGGCATACCATTGAAAGGCATAGCCCTGGTGACGTTCGATACCGGCCGACGGCTTGGGCCATTCACGCATCAAGCCGTCTGGCAAGGCACTGGTTTGCTCGACCACAAACGGCTGCATATCGAGTTGGGCCGCAGCAGCAAATTCCTCAACCGTGACATTCTGCACAATGGCACCGGGCTGCAACGCTGCCGCCTGACCGAGTTGCAAGACATGGCCCGCATTGCGGATGGCAATGCCCTCCAACTCCACCGTGCCGGCCGGCACCTCGGGCAGCGCGATCTTGCTACGCTGATGTGGGTCGACTGCAACCCAGCCGCGCTGCACCAACACATAGGTTTGCGTTCCCGCAATTCTGAACGGCATCAAGGCGTAAAAGCCTGCACTGCCGGCCTGCGGCCGATTATCGAGATACAAGGGCCAGCTTCGGACGAATTCACCGGTTATTGCAACCCGGCGATATTCGATGGCGAAACCATCTTCTTTCTTTGCGCCCAGGACGAGTGGCGGCATGGCTTGCCTTTCGGCAAGCCTGACTTCGATCGCGCGCTTCTCCGCAGCTCGACGCAATTGCCAATTGCCGAGCAATATGCCGATGGTAACGACTGCAATCGTCGCCGCCAAACCAGCCCACCGGAAACCGAACCTGATTCGCATTACAATGGCATCTTAACAAGCCGACCAGTGCCGGCGCACATCCTGCATATCATGAAAATAGTCATCGTCGTCGCCTTTATCCTGATCATTGCCAGCCTTGGCTTTGCCCTGGTCTACATGATGCGCGACAAGGACAAGGGCAAAGCCAACCGCATGGCAACTGCCCTCACCTTCCGCGTCGCATTTTCAGTCGCGCTATTCCTGTTCCTGCTGTTCGCCTACAAGATGGGCTGGATCCAGCCTACCGGCATCATCATAGGCAATTAATGATTTGTTTGCTTCGCGCAAGCACGGACAAGAAACGATCTGACAAAAACTAAAAAGCCGCACCGAAGTGCGGCTTTGCAGTGCGGCGATGTCGCTTGATTGGGCGCCTCTAGAATCGTAGCGAGCGGCCCAAGGTCGGGCCGAGAAGCGCAGCCGTACGACTGTACGGTGAGCATCGCAGGCCCGAGATGGCCGGGCCGCGTAGGCCGCGCAGTAGATTTTAGAGGTGCCCTTTCTTACAGCCAGTACACAACCACATACAAGCCAAGCCAGACCACGTCGACGAAGTGCCAGTACCAGGCGGCGCCTTCGAAGGCGAAATGGCGCTCAGGTGTAAAGTCGCCGCGCAGCACACGGAACAATACCACCGACAGCATGATCGCACCCATCGTCACGTGGAAGCCGTGGAATCCGGTCAACATGAAGAAGGTCGAGCCGTAAATGCCCGAAGTCAATTTCAGGTTCAATTCGCTGTAAGCCGCAATGTATTCCGAAGCCTGGAAACCCATGAAGGTTGCGCCAAGCAGAATGGTCAGAAACAGCCAGATAGCGGTCTGCTGGCGGTGGCCCGCGCGCAGCGCATGATGGGAAATCGTCAGCGTGACACCGGAACTCAACAGCAACGCTGTGTTGATGGTCGGCACCGGGAACGGCGTCATCTTGGTGAAATGCTCAATGGTACCGGCAGGACCAAAGTTGCCCCAGTGGGCAACGAAATCGGGCCACAGCACTTTGTGGTCGAGATCGGCCAGCCACGGCATGGAGATGCTGCGGGCATAGAACAGCGCGCCGAAGAAGGCACTGAAGAACATGACTTCGGAGAAGATGAACCAGCTCATGCTCCAGCGGTAGGAGACATCGACGCGCTGGTTGTATTTGCCGGTTTCGGATTCGGCAATTGCGTCACCGAACCATTTGTACAGGATCACGAGCAGGCAAAGAATACCGGCGCCGTTAATGTAGGGGCCCCACGATACGTCATTCACCCATGCGGACGCACCAGCCATCGTCAGCAACAGGGCGCCACCGGCCATTACCGGCCAGCTTGAAGGGCCAGGTACAAAGTAATACGGCGCCTTAGCGTGTTGAGAACTCATTTACTTCTCCCAATACAATTTTCAAATAGTGCGCAACTCTACAAATCTGCTGCATGGCCCGACATCAAGCCGTTCGCTACGATTTCTAGAATTGCCCAAATTACTTCGCGACGACGAAATGAACAATCGTCAACAATATTGCAATAAACAGCACGGCGGCAATCACACCGGCGATCAATACATGCAAAGGATTGAGCTGCGCCGCATCCTTCTCATAGTCGCTTTTCTTGCGTACCCCGAAAAACGACCAAAATACTGCTTTTACCGTCGCGCCAAAAGAGGCCTTGCGCTTGACTACCGGTTTCGAATCTTCCATGGCTCTCAAGCCCCAGGGCTTTTAACAGGTCCGCCGACTTCAAAAAACGTGTAGGACAGGGTTATTGTCGTCACACTCTTTGGCAGTTTCGGGTCCACATAAAACACCACCGGCATCTGCTTCGCTTCATTCGGCCCCAAGGTTTGCTGCTTGAAGCAGAAACACTCGATTTTCTTGAAGTATTTCTCTGCCTCGTGCGGCGCATAACTCGGTATCGCCTGCGCTTCCATCTTGCGCGCCTGCTTGTTCACCACTTCATACACCACCGTCGTCAACTCCCCGGGGTGCACCTGCAAACTGCTCGTCACCGGGCGAAAGCGCCACGGGCCCTGCGTATTGGCATCGAACTCCACCGTCACCAGCCGCGTCTTGTCGACCTGCGTATTGGCCACGGGCGCAACGCCTTCATCCTTCTGCGTCAGCACGTTGATTCCGGTCAGCTCGCAAATCTGCTTGTAGACCGGTATCAGCGCATAACCAAAGCCAAACATCAACGCCGCAATCACCGCCAGTTTTCCGAGCATCCGCGCATTGAGACTTCGCGCAGCCTTGCTCGTCGGTTCGGCTTTGCCCGTTTCCGGATCTTGTGGCATCAGCTGAACCAGATTCTCTTGACGAAAATACCGATAAAAAACACTGCGGCTATCGACGCCAGAACCAGAGCCGTCCTCAAATTGCTCGGCTTGGCTTCCTGTTTCAGTTCCTGCTTTTGATCTTGCATTTCATGCCAAGGGCAGGCTTGCGCCCACCCTTCCTTGCGAATTTGCTTCAGCCGACTGGCTTCTTGCCTGTTTTTGCCTGCTCGTTAATTGCGTATTACTTAAATTCGGGCGGCTCTTCGAAGGTGTGGAACGGCGCCGGGCTCGGCACTGTCCATTCGAGGCCTTCAGCACCTTCCCATGGCTTGTCCGCTGCCTTGGCGCCGCCACGAATTGCCGGCAGGACGACGAAGAACAGGAAGTACACCTGGCTGAAACCGAAACCGAAAGCACCGATGGTGACGATCTGGTTGAAGTCGGTGAACTGCGCCGGGTAATCGGCAATACGACGCGGCATACCGGCCAGACCCAGGAAGTGCATCGGGAAGAATGTAATGTTGAACGTGATGATCGACAGCCAGAAGTGAATCTTGCCGCGCGTCTCGTTGTACATATGGCCGGTCCACTTCGGGCTCCAGTAATAGAAGCCGGAGAACATGGCGAACAGCGAACCCGCCACCAGCACATAGTGGAAGTGAGCCACGACGTAATAGGTATCCTGCATCTGGATATCGATCGGGGTCACGGCCAGGATCAGGCCGGTGAAGCCACCCATGGTGAAGACGAAGATGAAACCGACGGCAAACAGCATCGGTGTTTCAAACGTCATCGAACCACGCCACATCGTGGCGATCCAGTTGAACACTTTCACGCCGGTCGGCACAGCGATCAGCATGGTGGCGTACATGAAGAACAATTGCGCAGTCACGGGCATGCCGGTGGTGAACATGTGGTGCGCCCAGACGATAAACGACAGGATCGCGATCGACGACGTTGCATACACCATCGACGCGTAACCGAACAAAGGCTTGCGCGCGAAGGTCGGCACGACGTGGGAGATGATGCCGAACGCCGGCAAGATCATGATGTAGACCTCGGGGTGACCGAAGAACCAGAAAATGTGCTGGAACATCACCGGGTCGCCGCCGCCGGCAGCATTGAAGAAGGTGGTGCCGAAATGGCGGTCGGTCAGCGTCATCGTGATGGCGCCGGCCAGAACCGGCATCACGGCGATCAGCAGGTAGGCAGTGATCAGCCAGGTCCAGCAGAACATCGGCATCTTCATCAGCGTCATGCCGGGCGCGCGCATGTTGAGGATGGTGGTGATGATATTGATCGAACCCATGATGGACGAGGCGCCCATGATGTGCAACGCGAAAATACCCATGTCCATGCCCATGCCCATTTGTGTGGACAGCGGTGCATAGATGGTCCAGCCGGCAGCAGGTGCGCCGCCAGGAACGAAGAAGGAACCGGCCAACAACAAGGCCGCAGGCGGCAACAACCAGAAAGAGAAGTTGTTCATCCGCGCGAAGGCCATGTCGGACGCGCCGACTTGCAGCGGAATCATCCAGTTGGCGAAGCCGACGAAGGCCGGCATGATCGCGCCGAACACCATCATCAGGCCGTGCATGGTGGTCAACTGATTGAAGAATTCCGGGTTGAAGAATTGCAGGCCGGGCTGGAACAATTCGGTACGAATCGCCAGAGCCAGCACGCCGCCCATCAGGAACATGGTGAACGAGAACCACAGGTAAAGGGTACCGATGTCTTTATGGTTGGTGGCAAACAGCCAACGACGCCAGCCATGCGGCGCGCCGTGATCGTCGTGACCGTGCCCGTCGTGCGCATCGTGGGAGTGATCGTGTGCGTGATCGATGGTAGTGCTGCTCATCTCAATCTCCTAATTTCAATTACTTGCGCGCAGCCAGGACTTCGGCCGGTTGAACGATGTTTTCCGCAGCCTTGTTCGACCAGCTGTTACGGGTGTAGGTTATGGCCGCCGCGATTTCGGTATCGGACAAGGAATCTTTCCAGGCCGGCATTTTGCCGTTCCTGCCGTTCAACACGACGTTGATTTGTTCTGCCTTGGGACCGTTGACCACAGGCGATCCGTCGAGCGCCGGGAAGGTTCCCGCAATACCCTTGCCGTTGACTTGATGGCAGGCCGCGCAGTTGGTGTTGAACACCTTCTCGCCGCGCTGCTTCAACTCGTCGATCGTCCATACCTTGCTCGGATCATCGGCTTTGGAAGCCATTTCCTTCAGCTTGCCGTCCGCCCAAGCCTTGTAGTCTTCTTCGGATTTCACAATCACCACGATAGGCATGAAGGCGTGCTCCTTGCCGCACAATTCGACGCACTGACCGCGATAGGTGCCGGGCACTTCAGCCTTGAACCAGGTGTCGCGCACAAAACCGGGGATGGCATCCTGCTTCACGCCGAAACGCTGCACGGTCCACGAGTGGATCACGTCATTGGCAGTCAGCACCAGGCGAATCTTCTTGTTGACCGGAACCACGACCGGATTGTCGACTTCGAGCAGGTAGTTTTCGTTCTTGGCCTTGCTCTCGTCATAGATTTGTTCGTGCGGCGTAGCCAATGCGGAGAGGAAGGAAATGCCCTTGCCTTCGCCGTCAATATAGTCGTAGCCCCATTTCCACTGCATGCCGGTGACCTTGATGGTCAAGTCGGCATTGGACGCATCCTTCATCGCGACCACCGTCTTCGTGGCCGGCAAGGCCATGGCGATGACGATGATGAAAGGGACAATGGTCCAGAGAATTTCGACCGTCGTGCTTTCATGGAAAGTCGCGGCCTTGTGGCCGACCGACTTGCGATGCTTGAAGATCGAATAAAACATGACGCCGAATACGGCAACGAAAATCACCATGCAGATGATCATCATCAAGGTGTGAAGCGAATAGATTTGCTCCGCGATTTGCGTTACCGGCTTTTGAAAATTCAATTCCTTGACCGCCGGTCCGCCGTCGATATCCGGCACCGCCCACGACGGCACGCCGGCCACCAGGAGCGACGCACCAAGCATCAGTGATTGAAGACGCTTCGCATGTTTCATAATTTCCCCAAATGCCCAAAATTAGAATTCTGTCCACAACCGTGCCGCACCATCGGCACCGAAATGCGGTGTCCGCGATTGTCCGGAACCGGACGTCAATCGATCAGCGCGCCGGATACCCGACGCCTCCCTGACCAGCCAGCCATACTGAGCGCGCCACATCGAATGTAGACCGTTCCATGAATCAACGGCCAACACTGCAGAACTGCGCCCAGCTCACACATTGGACGCCGCGCAATGTGAATTAATAAACATAAAAACGCGACATCGCGGCCCAAACGCCCGTCCCGCTCCTGCCCGATTCCCGCCGCTGTATTAAGCTAGCGCAATCGACAGCCGGACAATGCCATGCCGATGCCCCTTTTCCACAACTGCAGGAGTATAAGTCGGAAAGGCTCTTGTTATCAAGCGGAAAGCGCGTTTTGCTGCGCCTTCCCGCTATGAAAATGCGCGATTCATGCGTAGTGTGCGCCAGCCGTACGGCAACGCCGTCTGCCATTTTTCCATGTCATTTATTTAACTTTTGAGACTCGAACGCGATTTATTTATTGCTGTAAAGAACCCTGCAGCACGGTAATCTTCGCGGCATTTTTGTTCCGCCTTCACAGCGCGTTGGCTTCAATTTCTGGGCGGATCGAATCGAATGATCGACTCGCCACGCGAGGTCTTGCGTGGCACCGGCCGGAAAGCGTGACCGTAGATGATTTCAAAACTCAGGGGGATGCGCCCATCGGCGGCCCTGCTATTTTCCAGGACATCGATGACGCGTTGCCAACCGGCGCGGCTTATCAATCCGCGCCTGCGCGTGGCCAGCGGATTGCCGCCGAATGCGCGCACATCGGCCCATAACTTGTCGACATTGTCGTAAGTGAGTGTGATCGTCTCCATGTCCATCACGGGCGTCGAGAATCCCGCCTCGACCAGCATGTCGCCGAAATCGTGCATGTCGACGAAGGGCAAGACATGCGACCGATCATCGAGCGCGCGAAATGCACCGCGCAATTCCTTGAGGGTGTCGGGTCCGAAACAGGAAAACATCAGCAATCCTTCGGTACGCAAGATGCGGCGCCATTCGGCATAAACCCGATCCGGCTGGGGGTGCCAATGCAGGGCCAGGTTCGACCAGACGAGATCGAAGGAGCCGGCGGCAAACGGCAAGCTGGCAAAATCGCCACCGATCAAATATGGCTGCCCGGCCGCCTTGCCGATGCGCATTCGGCCGGGTAGCCACTGCCCCAGGATGCCGTTCAAGGCGGCCCACGCCGAACTTTGCAAGCCGCCGGCCGCACGCAACATTGCCTCTGAAGCATCAATGCCGACCAACTGCGCATCGGCAAACCGCTTTTGCAGACCCGCCAGATCGGCGCCATCGCCGCATCCGGCATCGAGAACGCGCTGAGGCGCAAGCCGAACCAACGCCAGACGCTCGTGCATGCGCGCCGCCACTTCGCGGCGCAAAAATGCCGATTCCCGCACCTGCTCAGGGTCGGCAAACAGATCACGCACGCGCAGCAGATCAATCGGCGCGCTCAGTCTGGGTTCACTGGGGGGAACGGGCGTAGACACGGATGACAAAAGAAGAATGAGATAATGCCCGTAGTTTACACGCTTGGGCAATTCGTGCCGCCATGCTTACTCGTCTGCATTACTGGTCACAACACCTTGCCGCCCGCCTGCCGGCGCTGCTGCCGTCCAGTTGTGCATTGTGCGGCTCCACCAGCGAACGAGCATTGTGCCGCGGATGCCAGAGCCAATTTGTCGCACCGCGCAGGAATTGCTGCATCCAATGTGCGATGCCTTTGACGTCAACGTCGGAGGCGATAAAAGCGCAACGCTGCGGCGCCTGCCTCGACGAACCGCCCGCCTTCGATGCCACGATTGCAGCGGTCGATTATTCGGCACCGCTCGACCAATTGGTGATCGCGCTCAAATTCGGCGGACGGCTTGCCATGGCACCGCTCTTTGCGCGCCTCGTGCGCGACGCCCTGCTGCACACACCGGAAGCGCCATTGCCCGATGTTTTGATTCCGGTTCCGCTCGGCGGCGAACGCCTCAGGCAGCGCGGCTTCAATCAGGCCCTGGAAATTGCCCGTCCGCTATCGTGGGCGCTGGGCATCGAGTTGCAGCCGCGCCTCGCACTTAGGCTGCGCGAGACCGATGCACAGTCGACCTTGCACCCGGAACAAAGGCGAAAAAACATGCGCGGCGCATTTTCAGTCTCGCCGGCATTCGTGGACCGGATAGGCGGCAGGCATATCGGCGTGATTGACGACGTCATGACGACGGGAGAAACTCTCAACGAATTCGCTGCAACCCTCAAGCGCTTCGGTGCTGCGCGGGTCACCAATTTTGTGTTTGCGCGCACCTTGCTCAAATAGAAACCTTGTCTTACGGAGAATAACTTGTTTCATGTCGTCCTGGTCGAACCTGAAATTCCGCCCAACACCGGTAACGTAATTCGCCTGTGTGCCAACACCGGTGCGCAATTGCATTTGATCGAACCGCTGGGCTTTCCGCTCGACGACGCCAAGATGCGACGCGCCGGCCTGGACTACCATGACTACGCAACAATGAAAGTGCATCGCGACTGGGCAAGCTTTATCGCATCGGAAAATCCCGCTACAACCCGCATGTTTGCCATGACCACCCACGGCTCGACGCCATTCGGCAATATCGAATTCCGTCCCGGCGACTATTTCGTGTTCGGCTCGGAAACAAAGGGCTTGCGCCCCGAATTGCGCGAATCGTTTCCCGGCACGCAGCGCATACGCCTTCCCATGCGCCCCGACAATCGCAGTTTGAACCTATCGAATACGGTTGCGGTCGTAGTCTATGAAGCCTGGCGCCAGAACGGTTTCGCCGGTGGCGCATAACCGGCCCTTACCAACCACGCCGGCAACCGATCAACAGAACCGACACAAACAATGAAAACAAGACTCTTCGCACTCGCCCTCATTTCGGCCGCCGGCTCTGTTTTGGCTGACGATCACACCAGCCTGGTCGTCAGCAATGCGCATGCCAGGCCAACCGTCCCCGGACAATCCAGCGGCGCGGCATATATCGATATCGAAAACAGAGGCAAGACCAGCGACAGACTATTGACCATCAGCTCGCCGGTCGCGAAGTCGGCTGAAGTACACAGCATGACCATGGACGGAACGATCATGCGCATGCGCGAAGTGACGCAATTGGAGTTGAAGCCGTCGGCCAAACTGACGATGGGCTCAGGCGACGGTTACCACATCATGCTGGTTGGCCTGAAGAAGGCACTCAAGCCGGGAGAAAAAATCCCGCTGAACTTGCGCTTCGAAAAAGCAGGCAAGATGGAATTGGATGCGATTGTCGATGCACGGTAAATCTGTCTTGGGTGCGGGCTGCCGGCCTCAGCCTTGCCGCGCTTTGGACAGTAACTTCGTTGTCGATCGGTCGAAGCGAAAATCGATCGCCACCGCCTTGCCGCCATATGCCAGCACGGCCTGACCTTCCGGTATCGCCTGCATGTCATAGTCGCCGCCTTTGACATATACATCGGGCCTGGCTTCCTGCACCGACTCAAGCGCAGTATCTTCGTCAAATTCCACAACGAGGTTGACGGCTTCGAGTGCCGCCAGCACCGCCATGCGATCGGCGCATTCGTTGAGAGGCCGGTCATCGCCTTTGCCAAGCCGCCTGACCGACGCGTCGGTGTTGACGGCCACGACCAAGGATGCGCCAAGAGCGCGCGCCTCGGCAAGATAGCTCACGTGGCCGCGATGCAAGAGATCGAACACGCCATTGGTCATCACGACCGGCTTGGGGAGTTGCGCGACACGTTGCGCGAGTTCGGCGCGCGAGCAAATTTTGCGTTCGAATTCGAGCATGGTGATTAAGCAAAAGAGTCCGGCAAAAATAAAAAGCCGCAATGCTAGCATTGCGGCCGTCTGGTCGATCTTCAAAAACAGAATCAGGCAAGCTTCGGCGTCAGGCGATTGACGATTTCCTTGCGATAGCGGTTCAATTCCTGCACGGTATCGAAAGTGCGCTCAAACAGCAGCGACATGTTGTGCAGAATACGTTCAACCACTTTCTTTTCCCATTCGCCGTCGAACTTGATCTGGCCGTCGAGCCAGCGCTCAAGCCATTCAGGGTCAGGCAGGCGCGATTGCACGGTATCGAGCGGGTAGAGCGACTGATTGACGTGCAAATTGGTCGGATGCAGCGGCTTTTCCGTACGGCGTGCCGATGCCATGAGCACACCGATCTTGGCGAAAGCGGCACGGGCACTGTCACCGACTTCGACCAGCGCCTTCTTCATATAGCGCAGGTAAGCGCCGCCGTGGCGCGCTTCATCCTGGCTGATGATTTTGTAAATCTGTTTGATGACCGGTTCGGTGTGCCAATCAGCCGCGCAACGATACCAGTGATTGAGACGAATCTCGCCACAAAAATGCATCATCAAGGTTTCGAGCGGCGGAGCAGGATCGAACTCGAAGCGCACGTTGTGCAACTCTTCTTCGGTCGGAACGAGCTCCGGCCGGAAGCGGCGCAGGTATTCCATCAATACCAGCGAATGCTTTTGCTCTTCGAAAAACCACACCGACATGAAGGCGCAAAAATCACTGTCGCCGCGGTTGTCGCGCAAGAACATTTCCGTGGCAGGCAAGGCAGACCATTCGGTGATCGCATTCATGCGTATCGTTTGCGCCTGTTCATCGGTCAGCTGCGCCGCATCAAACTGATCCCACGGAATATCCTTATCCATGTTCCAGCGCACTTGTTCCAATGATTTAAACAATTCTGGGTACAACATACGGCCGACCTTGAAAATTGAGTTAAGTACCTGATTCTACCAAGAAATTAGACTTTACATAAGGCTTCAGGCTTGCATATCGATTAGCCGCATGCCGAACTTGCCGCGACGCACCAGATGTTGCCTGTCAACCTTACCAGTGTATACGTCGATCAAGCGCGTCACGGATTCAAGATGTTTTTGCCGCCTTTGGGGGTTTTGCCGCCTTAGGTGCTTTGGCAGGCGGGGAAGTCGAAGTTGCCTTTTTCCCTGCCGGCTTTGCCTTCGCTCCCGTTTTGCCAGAGGCTGCAGGCGCGGCCTTCCTGGTTGGCGCAGGCGTCTTCTCCGAGGCCATGGCGGTATCGACCGCCTGCTTGAACTGGTCCTGCAACATGTTCCACCACATTGCAGGATTGGCCAGTGGACTGGCGGCGGTGGCCGATGGCGCACCCGGCTTTGCCGCCGGCGCGGCATTGCGCGCCTCCTGCGCCGGCGGCTGGGCGGCTTCCGGCTCGGGCGGCAGTTCCGGCGCGGGCGCGGTCTCCGGCTGCTTTTCTACGGGTTTGACAAACGAAGGCGTCGCCGCCGCAGCGGCTCTGGCTGCGGGTTTGACCGCGGCGGACAAAGTTTCGCCCATCGATTGCAGCGTGGAAATCGTCGCACTCTGCACTTCGAGTGCCTGTATGGTACTGCGCAACATGTTCATGTTGAGCGTCAGCCACGATTCAACCGTCTTCAAATCCGAGATTTGTTTGTTGATTTCCTCAACCGACAAGGTCGGCATGATCATGCCAGGTATGCCCATGCCGGGCACGTTCATGCCGCCCCACAGATTTTTGACAAAATCGAGGGTGTCGCTCATGGCGCTCATGCCTGGAATGCCCTGCATCGCTGATTTTGACATGCCCGTCTCCTTGGCGAAAATAGTTGCTTGACGTGTTCCTGGACCAGACTAGCAGATATTCCAATGAAGAACGATATTCTTCGATGCCGCCGATTGCAGATTTGAAACATTGTGTCCAAACATGTCTTGCGATCCATGATGACGATTGAGCGTTTACACTAGCGCCATGTCATCCCTCATGAAATCCAGTGCGCGCAGCGAAAAAGTCTTGCCTGTATCCCGGCGCTGGCTGGTCGTGCTCGCAGCGGCAATATTATTGCATGTGCTGGCATTGGATTGGGCAAATGAAAACATCGGCGTGCCGCATGTGCGGGATGAAAATCCACCTGCCATCGCAATGGTGCAATTGAAACCGCCGATGCTGCCAGCGCCGGTTGCGGAGCCGGCAGCCGCTCCCAAGCCCAGGCCGCGCCCGCCACATCGTTTCGCGCCGAAGCCCGCACCAGTGGCCAATACCAGCGCCGATACTCCAGCGGTGGCGGATGCGCCGGCAGAACCTGCGCCAGCATTGGCCACAACCAGCACCGAGGCAGAAGCCGGCAAAGCGGCCATTGTGACGCCCCCGGAGGTCGCACCGGCAGATACAGACAAGGACGTGGCCAAGGAAGAAAAAACCGGCCCCGTTCAATATCGCGTCGAATTCCCCCCTTCCGCCGAATTGAAATACGACGTCCAGCAGGTGCCTGCCGACGGTGGCCACCCAAGATATGGCAGCGGCGTCATCAGCTGGCGCAGGGAGGGCGGAAAATACCAGGTCAATGGCGAAGCCGATGTGCTGTTCTTCACGCTACTGAAATTTACCAGTGAAGGCGGCTTCGACAGCTATGGTATCGCGCCGGTAATGTATAGCGAAAAGCGCTTCCGCCGGTCGGAAACGGCAACCCATTTCAATCGCGACGAACGCAATAACATCAGTTTTTCGGCCTCGCAATTGTCTTACCCCATCAAAGGTGGGGAGCAGGATTTGAGCAGCGTTATCTGGGAATTGAGCGGAATCGGCCGCGGCGACAGGGAAAAATTCGTCCCCGGCGCGCAAATCGACCTGTT
This sequence comes from Burkholderiaceae bacterium, assembly GCA_036561005.1. Classification (GTDB taxonomy): domain Bacteria; phylum Pseudomonadota; class Gammaproteobacteria; order Burkholderiales; family Burkholderiaceae_D; genus PKWO01. Next base: position 13,245 of record DATBQE010000050.1, read on the forward strand.
CGTCGCCGGCGTACGCGATGCCGACATCTGGAGTATCCTTGTCATCGGTCCGGAAGACATCGAAGTCGGTCGCGGTAAAACGCAGGCATGGCACGTCGTCCGCATCCCGCGCGTTGGTAGCTATGACAAGAAAATTGACATCTGGCTGGCCCCGCAAGACCAGTGGTACCCGGTCAAGATACGCCAGACTGAAAAAGGCGGCGACTTTGTCGATATGACGATGACCTCGGTCCACCCATTGCCGCCCGCGAACGTTGATGACGCAGCGAGCCGTTGACATTCTGCGGCACACATAATTTACGGAAACTCCTGATGACTGTTCCACTATTGAAAACCGCATTTGCCATGCTCCTTTCGCTTGCGATTGCGAATGTTTCGGCCGAAGAAGCCAGGCACACGGCGGAAAAGCACAAATTCAACCTGCCGCCATCAGCTGATCTCAATTACGCGATCAGGGCACAGCAAAGCGGCCTTCAATTGAGCGGAAACGCCGTGCTGAAATGGAATGTAGTCGACAACACCTATCACATTGAGGCGGAGACGCGGGCCATGCTGGTGGGGAAAATCCTCGACGCGAAAAGCGATGGCAGCATTGATGATTTTGGCCTGGCGCCGGCCGTGTTTGCAGAAAAGCGCTTCCACAAGGACCCGACCACGACCGCCTTCAACCGTGACAACAAACTGATAAGCTTCAGCACCAACAGCGACACCTACCCGATCATGGGCGGCGAACAAGACAGAACCAGTGCAATCTGGCAATTGATTGCCGTGGCGCGCGGTGCGCACAGCAAGTTCAAGGAAGACTCCGAATGGGAATTTTTCGTCGCCGGGCAGCACGATGCCGAGGAATGGTCGTTCAAGGTCGAACGGATGGAAAGCATACGCACGCCGATGGGCAACATGAACGCGATGCACATCGTCAAGGCGCCACCGCCCAATTCAAAGGGGCAAATGGTCGATATCTGGCTCGCCCCATCGCTTGAATGGTATCCCGTGCGCCTGCGCTTTACCGAACCCAACGGCGACTATGTCGAGCAAACCCTGGAAGCGGTGAACAAGGCCGGCAAACCGGCGCTGCAATAACCCAATAACCTTCTGTCGATGGAGAAAACATGACCCTTGCCCACGGCGCGCTCGTGCTGTTTAGCGGCGGACAGGATTCCACCACCTGCCTGGCGTGGGCGCTTGCGCGCTATGAGAAAGTCGAAACCATCGGCTTCGACTACGGACAGCGGCATGCCGTCGAACTGGCCATGCGTCCGGTCATATTGGGAAAACTGCGCGCGTTCTCTGCCGATTGGGACGCCAGGCTGGGCGAGGATCACATGATCGATCTGTCGCTGCTGGGGAAAATTTCCGATACCGCATTGACGCAGAATGTGGAAATCGCAATGCAGGAAAACGGCTTGCCGAACACCTTCGTGCCGGGCCGCAACCTGCTGTTCATGACGGTGGCAGCGACGGTGGCGTACCGCCGCGGCCTTGATGTGCTGGTGGGCGGCATGTGCGAAACCGATTTCTCCGGTTATCCCGATTGTCGCGACGATACGATGAAGGCGCTACAGGTTGCACTTAATCTTGGCATGCAGACCCGCCTCAAGGTTGAAACGCCGCTGATGTGGATCGACAAGTCACAAACCTGGGAGCTGGCACACAGCCTCGGCGGTGAGCAACTGGTGGACCTGATACGTGAAGATACCCACACCTGCTATCTTGGCGAACGCGGTGCCCTGCACGATTGGGGTTACGGTTGCAGCACCTGCCCGGCATGTGCCTTGCGTGCCAAAGGCTATTTGCAATATCGCGCAAACAAGAGCTGAGCCATGAGCGTGCATTGCGAGCCGGCGACTTGTCAGCTTCTTTTACGCTTGAACCTTTTCCGCGGCCTCGACGAGACCGAGCTATTGCTGTTGCTCGAAGAGGCGGAACTGGTGAATTTTGCCGACGGTGACTATCCGATCGTGGAAGGCGAGCAAGGGCAATTCATGTTCGTCATTCTGTCTGGCAAGGTGCGCATTGCCAAACGTTCATTCGGCATACAAAAACAGATCGGCGAACTCGGCCCTGGAGAGTGCTTTGGTGAAATGTCCTTGATCGAATGTCGCTCTCGCTCAGCATCGGTCAAGGCTCTGGGTAGCTGCAAATTGTTGCGCATCGATGGCGACAAGATGGCGCGCATTCCTGCGATTGCTGCCATCCTTTACCGAAATATCGCGACCCTGCTTTCGCAGCGCTTGCGGCATGCAAACGATATTCTTACGCTAGGATAAAAACGCCGCGTGCTTAACGCACCCCTCGCCCGCAGGCGGGAGAGGGGGCATAGCCTGTCGTCGCATTCGCCGATCTACGCCGCCTGCTTACTCCCCGCAGGTTGCGCGTTGAATTCAGTCAAAAGCGTCGCTTCCTTCTGCTTGGCCGCCTTAAAATGGCGTTCCTTGACGTGACCATAACCGCGGATGTCTTCCGGAATGCTCGCAATTGCCGTCAACTTCCCGAGATTGTCTGCGCTCAACTTCGGCAGCAATGAAGAAATAGTCTGACGGTATTCGACTATCAACGCCCGCTCCATCTTGCGCTCGGCGGTGTAACCGAAGATATCAAACGCACCGCCACGCAGGAACTTGAACTTGGCCAATACACCGAACGCCCGCATCATCCAGGGACCGAACTCCTGCTTGATCAGATGTCCCTTGTCGTCGCGTTTGGCCAACAACGGCGGCGCGAGGTGCAACTTGATCTTGTAGTCGCCCTCGAACATGGCGCCGATCTTGTCAGAGAATGCCTTGTCGGTGTGCAGGCGGGCGACTTCGTATTCGTCCTTGTACGCCATCAGCTTGTAGAAATAACGCGCTACGGCCTCGGTCAGCTTCATGCCCCTGGCGGCGTCGCCAAGCTTGCTTTCGGCTGCTTTGACTTGCTCCACAAATGCCGAATATTGGGCAGCATAGGCGGCGTCCTGATAGGCGGTCAGCAAGGCGATGCGCTTGGCAACGATATCTTCCAGCGAAGGCTGGCGCTTGAACTCGATCACCTGAGCGACGACGTCGTTGGCGCGTGACAGCTTTTCGACCGCCGCAAAATCGTGCGCCGCCATGCGGCCCCAGTTGAAGGCTTGCCTGTTGAAATCGATCGATACGCCATTCAATTCGATCGCCTTCATGATCGCCGCTTCGGACAGAGGTACCCAACCCTTTTGCCATGAGTAACCGAGCATGAACATGTTGGTGGCAATGCTGTCGCCCATCAGGCCCGTCGCGATGTGCCCAGCGTCGACCATGTCGACATTGGCGGCACCGCATGCGGCGCGAATGTCCTGCTCCGCACCCGCACCGGGGAATTGCCAGTCCGGATTGCGCACGAATGCGGCCGTCGGCGAAGAAGTCGTATTGACTGCCGCATGCGTACGGCCTTCACCCATGCGCGACAAGGCGTCACGGCTGGCGGTCACGATAATGTCGCAACCAATCACCAGATCAGCTGCACCGGTGCCGACACGCGTCGAGAAAATATCTTCCGGTTTGTTTGCCAGGCGCACGTGCGACATGACTGGGCCGCCCTTCTGCGCCAGGCCGCTCATGTCGAGCACCGAGCATCCCTTGCCTTCCAGATGCGCAGCCATGGCCAGAATCTGGCCAACCGTGACAACGCCGGTGCCGCCGATGCCGGTCACGATGATGCCGTAGGGCTCATCGGTAGCAGGCAGGTTCGGTTGCGGCAGGCTTTGCTCAGGGGCCGCAGCGCTCTTTGCCGACGTCACCTTCTTGGGCTTTTTCAGCTTGCCGCCTTCCACCGTGACGAAGCTCGGGCAGAATCCGTTCACGCAGGAAAAATCCTTGTTGCACGAAGACTGATTGATCTGGCGCTTGCGGCCCAATTCTGTTTCCAGCGGCTCGACCGACAGACAGTTCGATTGCACGCTGCAATCGCCGCAGCCTTCGCACACGGCTTCGTTGATGACGGCGCGCTTGGCCGGGTCCGGATACTCGTTGCGTTTCCGGCGACGACGCTTTTCCGAGGCGCAGGTCTGGTCGTAAATCATGGCGGAAATGCCCTTGACCTCGCGCAATTCGCGTTGCACGGCATCGAGCTCGCTGCGGTGACGGATCGTCACGCCGGGTGCCCAGTTGGTGTCTTCAGGGTACTTGTCCGGTTCGTCGGTCACGATAATGATCGGGTTGACGCCTTCGGCCGCAATCTGGCGCGAGATCATGGCGGGGTCGAGCGGGCCGTCGACGGTTTGTCCGCCGGTCATCGCAACTGCATCGTTATAGAGAATCTTGTAGGTCATGTTGACCTTGGCCGCCACCGTCGCACGAATCGCCAACAGGCCGGAGTGGAAGTAAGTGCCGTCGCCGAGATTGGTGAAGACGTGTTCTTCCTTGGTGAACGGCGAATGGCCGATCCAGGTCGTGCCTTCCGCGCCCATGTGGGTGAAGGTCGAAGTCTCGCGATCCATCCACAGCACCATGTAATGGCAGCCGATGCCGGCCAGCGCACGACTGCCTTCCGGCACCTTGGTGGACGTGTTGTGCGGACAACCCGAGCAGAAATGCGGCACGCGATCCTTGGCCGGGTCGGCCTTGGTGTTGACCTTCAACACCGACTCTTTCGCTGCAAGATAAGCCACCCGTTCCCTGATGCGTTGCTCGACCGGATGGCCGGCGAAGTACTTGCTGATACGTGTGGCGATGGCACGCGCGATCTGCGCGGGGTTCAATTCATACGTTGCCGGCAATAGCCATTCACCCTGCCCGGTGCCGGGCTTGCTGCTCCATTCACCCGATTCGTCGAACTTGCCGACCACGCGCGGGCGCTCGGCGCTGTCCGAGTTGTACAGTTCTTCCTTCAATTGGTATTCGAGGATCTGGCGTTTTTCCTCGACCACCAGGATTTCGTCGAGGCCACGAGCAAACTCATGCACGCCTTCGGCTTCAAGCGGCCAGGTCATGCCGATCTTGTAGAGGCGGATGCCGATGTCGCGCGCGACGTTTTCGTCGATGCCGAGGTCAGCCAACGCCTGACGCGTGTCGATATAGGATTTGCCGGCCGTAATGATGCCGATGCGCGCGTGCGGGCTGTCCCAGATGATCTTGTTGAGTTTGTTGGCGCGTACATAGGCCAGTGCGGCATACCATTTGAAATGGTTCATGCGCGCTTCCTGCTCCAGCACCGCGTCGGGCAGGCGGATATTCAGGCCGCCCGGCGGCATCTGGAATTCCGTCGGCACCACGATCTTGACGCGGTTCGGATCGAGATCAACCGAGGCGCCCGATTCAACCAGGTCGGTCACGCATTTCATCGCCACCCACAGGCCGGTATAGCGGCTCATGGCCCAGCCGTGCAAGCCGTAGTCGAGATATTCCTGCACCGAAGACGGATATAGCACCGGAATGCCGCAAGCCTTGAGGATATGTTCGCTCTGGTGGGCGGTGGTTGATGACTTTGCGGCATGATCGTCGCCGGCCATCACCAGCACGCCGCCGTGTGGCGCAGTGCCTGCCATGTTGGCATGTTTGAACACGTCACCGCAGCGATCCACGCCAGGGCCTTTGCCGTACCACATGCCGAACACGCCGTCGTACTCGGCGCCGGGGAACAAGTTGACCTGCTGCGTGCCCCAGACGCTGGTGGCAGCCAGGTCTTCGTTCATGCCCGGATGGAATTTGACGTGATGCGCGTCGAGGTATTTCTTGGCCTTGGCGGCGGTCTGGTCGACGCTGCCCAGCGGCGAGCCGCGGTAACCGGTGATGAAACCGGCGGTATTCAGGCCTGCGGCCAAGTCGCGCTGGCGCTGCATCATGGGCAAGCGAATCATCGCCTGCGTGCCGGTCATGAAGGCATGGCCGGTCTCTAGCGTGTACTTGTCATTCAGGGAAATATTATCCAGCAGCTGCCGCTGTCCGGAACTCAAAGGTGCGTTCATTCAGTCTCCAGGCCAAAAATCGTGTCTTTGGTGCGATGATGGGTGCGAGGGGGGTATCGCGGTCGATACGACCAGCCTTGTGGGCGAGCCGCTTACGTTTACTTTTGCTTTCCGATATTTTACACGCTAGCGCCGCATCTGGACCAAGCGGCAATTGGCCACTTGCGTGGCAAGCATGAATGTAAATACGTGTAACAAGGCGTAATAGCCTTTTTCAAACTTTTGGCAACACGGTTAAATAGAGCCATCGATACGCGGCAGCAAACTGGAAATTGCGGTGATTGCTGCACCGGCCATCACAGCCGGCGGCGTGTCGATTCAGTCCCTTGCTTTACCTCAGTGCCAGTTGCGGATTCCACCATTCACGGGGAATCCGCTTTTTTATTTGACGGCTATTTCTGTCTCTCCGGGCAGCAAGGTATCGGCAGGCAAGGTGTCGAGATCCTTCAGGCGTTCGTAGACGGGGGTAAAGTCGGGCGCCGTTTCGTCAAACAATTGCTGGAAGTCACGAATGACGAAATAAGTCTCCTGGTACGAATCTATTTTGTACAAGGTCCGCATCACGCGTTCCGCATTGAATCCAATACGGCGCGGCGACTGGCTGGTCAGGCAATATTCGATTTCGCCGCCCGAAGACAGGATACCCGCGCCATAGACGCGCAGCCCTTCGGGGCTCTGAATCAATCCGAATTCGATGGTGTACCAATAGAGGCGCGCCAGATTCTTCAAGCCGCCGAGTTTCAGCGCCTTCAATCCGCCGAGACCATATTGTTGCAGATGGTCTGCCACGATAGGATTGAACAACAAGGGCACATGGCCGAAGAAGTCATGAAACACATCGGGCTCGACGATGTAGTCGAACTCGTGCGGTTCACGCAGCCAGACCGTGACCGGAAAGCGCCGCGACGCCAAATGTTCGAAAAAGGTCTGGTCCGGCACCAGGCCGGGGACGGCCACGATGCGCCAGCCCGTTGCCTTGAACAAGGCTTCCGAGGTGCGCTCGAAATTCGGAATCTCTTTGGATGCATCGAGTGCGGCAAGACTCTCGATGAACACATCGCAGGCGCGCCCCGGGAGCAACTTGGCTTGCCGTTCATACAGACGGCGCCACAGCGCATGCTGCTCCGGCGTATAGGCCGCCATGTCCTGCTCGACGACATATTGCGCGTCGGCCTTGCTGTAGTCGCCGCGCAGCGTACCGCCGTCGGATTTCTCAGCCAGGGTTTTGAAAAATTCGTCGTGACCGACTGCAGTGGCAATAGTGTCCATGTCAGCTGGCGACGGTCTCGTCTTTCAGTACGCCGCGCTTGATCTGGTCGAGTTCGATCGATTCGAAAAGGGCGCGGAAGTTGCCTTCGCCAAATCCCTGGTCACCCTTGCGCTGGATGATTTCAAAGAAAATTGGGCCGATCACGGTTTGCGTGAAAATCTGTAGCAGCAATTCGCGTTGTTGCGCATTGCTGTTGCCGTCGATCAGGATGCGCAAGCGACGCAATTCATCGAGATTTTCGCCATGCTCAGGCAAGCGGCGGTTGACCAGATCGTAATACGTTTCGATGGTGTCCTGGAACACGACCTGCGACTTTTTCATGGTCTCGACCGTGCCGTAGATATCGTCCGTACCAAGGGCGATATGTTGAATGCCTTCGCCGTGATAGAGGTCCAGATATTCGGCGATCTGCGACTTGTCGTCCGACGATTCATTGATCGGAATACGGATCTTGCCGCATGGCGAAGTCATGGCCTTGGATTTGAGGCCAGTGAGCTTGCCCTCGATATCGAAATAGCGGATCTCGCGGAAATTGAACAAGCCTTCGTAGAATTCTGCCCATTCCTTCATGCGGCCGCGATGCACGTTGTGCGTCAAATGGTCGATGTAGGTCAGGCCATTGCCGACCGGGTTGGCCTTGGCGCCCGGTATGGCGACAAAGTCGACGTCGTAAATGCTGATGTCGCCGATCGCGCCTTCATCTTTTGCGCCACCCTTGCCGCGCCAGCGGTCGACGAAATAGATCAGCGAATCGCCGATGCCCTTGATCGCAGGGATGTTCAATTCCATCGGACCGGTCTTGTTGTCGAAACCCCAGGCACCCAGCTCGAGCGCACGCTTGTAGGCGTAAGCCGCGTCGTTGACGCGGAAGGCGATGGCGCAAATCGACGGACCGTGCTGGCGCGCGAAACGCTGCGCGAAGGAATCCTGCTCTGCATTGATGATGAAATTGATCTCACCCTGGCGATACAGCGTCACATCCTTGTGGCGATGACGTGCGATGGCGGTGAATCCCATTTGCTCGAACAACGCACCCAATGCAACCGGGTCCGGTGCCGCATATTCGATAAACTCAAATCCGTCGGTACCCATTGGGTTGTCCCAAGCTTGAAATTCCATGCCATCCTCCAGGTTAATTATGCCGATAGTATAGGCCTCCAGCGTCGGCATAAAATGCCAATTCCCCGGCAAGTTTCGGCAATTTGAGCAATAATATTGCTCAAATATTTAAAATGGAGACAAAGAATGCCCGCGATCCCGCTAGACAAAACCGACCGCAAGATTCTCGCAATTTTGCAGACAGATGGCCGCCTGTCGAATCAGGAAGTTGCCGAACGCGTCAACCTGTCGCCATCGCCGTGCCTGCGTCGTATCAAGCAACTGGAAGAAAGCGGTGTGATCCGCCAATACGTTGCCTTGCTGGCCCCGGAAAAAATTGGCTTGGGATTGCTTGCCTATGTCAATGTGCGCATGGAAAAGCATAGCGACATTTCGGCGACCGGGGCCGCGCGCACCGTTTCACCTTCGCCGCGGGCCGATTTCGCAGCATCGGTGGCAAACTGGCCCGAAGTTGTGGCGTGTTATGCAATGACCGGGGAGATGGATTACTTGTTGCGTGTCCATGTCGAAGACATGGAGCATTTTTCGCGCTTCATGATGGAGACCCTGTTGCGCCATCCGGCCGTGCTCGATGTCAAATCGAGCTTTGCATTGCAGCGCGTGAAGGACACAACCGCACTGCCGCTCGTCTAGTCCGGGTATTTCACCGGACCGGCCAGAAATTTGAAAGGAAGGCATATGTCGACTGGGTTTTCGGTTTGCCGGCAATAGATCCAATTTGTACTGCCGGCCTACGCGGATGCTGACACACAATTCGCGCGCCATCATTCCGCTTTCCCACGAAATATCCGGGCTAGCGCGCTATTTGAAACCGGGAATGTTGCGCAACAGTTTCTTGGCCGCGCGCGTATTGGCTTTCAGGGTGTAGTCAAGGCTGGCAACCTGCTCCTCGACCGCTTCTTGCAGCATGCTGGCCGGGTTCGCCGGGGACAACTTCAGATAGGCATCGGCTTCGCCGTGGTCGCGATGAATTTCCATCCCGGCCTTCTTGGCGATATGCATCATGGTCTTGTTCGACCACAAGCAATGCATGAACAGGGTATCGATTTCCGCGTTGCGGCAATGCATGGCAGCGCGTTCGAACAATTTCGTACCCACACCCATGCCGCGCGCCGATTCCGAAACCGACACGCCAAACTCCGCTGAGCGTGCGACCGCCATCGCGCCACGCTGCATCGGCTCACGTGGGGCGTAGGCCAAATGCCCTACGCCGACCAGATGCAGTTTGCTGTCATAGACGCCGAAAACCGTATCGCGCGAGAAATCGAGGTGCTGTACATAACGTGTGATCAGTTCATCAGGCAATACCGACCCGAAGCGCAGCAAGCGATCACTATCCGGTAAAGCCAGGAAATGCATGAGTAGCCTGCGCCGATCGCGCTCGGGAACTTCTTTGACTCGGATAGTGGGCCTCTCGATGGTTTCCCGGCTTTCACCAGTAGCTTCGACAGGGGCACGCATTTCCGGCAATACGTCTTTTGAATTCACGGCTTTCTCCAATTCAGGCAAGGCCTGTTGTGCAGTGCACCAATGCATTGTAGGCCAAGCCGTCGCAGGTTTCTAGGAAATTTGTTCTAGAAATTGGCAATCCGTCATCGAAAACAACCCAGGAATACAACTAACGCGTACTGCATTGACAAATAACGCTTCAATTGCGCAGCTGTTGACAACGAAGACCAATTAGTCATGCCGACCATTAACGATCTCGAACCGCTGATAATTATTTTCTGTGGCCCATACAAATAGTACTATTGCAATTTATTATCAAAGCTGCACGACGCATCCACTTTTACCGGAACGAATATGGCCCTTCCCTTGCTCAGCGCAAACGATCTACACAAGTCATACGATGGCCGTATCGCGGTCGACGGAATCAGTTTTCATCTTGAGGCAGGGCAGACCCTCGGATTGATCGGCCCAAACGGCGCCGGAAAATCGACCACCGTCAGCATGCTGTGTGGCCTGTTGCGCCCTGATCGCGGCGAAGTTTCCATTGCGGGGAAAAAACTGGAGGCGGGCGCGAGCGCGGTCAAGCAATTGATCGGACTGGTACCGCAAGATTTGGCGCTGGTGGAAGAAATCTCCGCGCGCGAGAACCTCAAGTTGTTCGGCGCGTTATATGGGCTCCAGGGCACCGCGCTGAAAAAACGCTGCGATGAAGTGCTGGCACTGGTCAATCTCGAAGACCGCGCAGGCGACAAACCGATGACTTTTTCCGGCGGCATGAAACGCCGCCTGAATATAGCCGCCGCCCTGCTGCATGACCCGCAACTCCTGATCCTCGACGAACCAACTGTCGGTGTCGATCCGCAAAGCCGCAACGCGATTTTCGAAACCCTGGAGGCGCAAAAACGTCTCGGACGCTCGCTGATCTATACCAGTCACTACATGGAAGAGGTCGAACGGCTGGCCGACCATATCGTGATCATCGACCATGGCAAGTTGCTGGCCAACGAGAGTCCGGATGCGCTGCATAAACGCCTGCCGGCGCAGGCAGCATTGTCGGTCAGCCTGGCTCAGGCAGCCTCACCTTCCGTGCTGGAAAAATTACGCGAACTGGAGGGTGTCACCGGTGTGGAACTGGCAGAAGACAATCTGCAGGAGTTGAATATTCTTTTGCTCGAAGGCGAGCAAGCCGCAGGGGTTCTGAATTGGCTGGTTGCACAAGGCTGCCGGCCCTTGCATTTTGCGACTGCAAAAACACGCCTGGAAGATATCTTCCTCACGCTGACCGGGCGCAGCCTGCGCGATTGATCCATAACAATAAGAGAGGAAGCTTCCCATGACCGCATTGATTGCATTGATCCGCAAAGATCTGATCCTTTACTTCACCAACCGTCGCGCCCTGCTGTTGAATCTGGTGATGCCGATTCTGTTGGGCGCCTTTTTCGGCTATCTGTTCGGTGGCTCGGGCGTTACCGATAACGCCAAGGTCAGCGTCGCCCTGACGGTGCAGGACGATAGCGAAATCGGCAAAAAAGTCGCCGCCGGCTTGCAGAGCGACGCGACCTTGCAAATCGAGGTCATGTCGCTGGCAGAGGCTAAAGAGCAAGTACGCAAAGGCAAGCTCAATGCGGCTATTGTGATCCCGCAAGGCTTCGGCGATGCCGCCGGCGCAGCCATGTTCGGGCGGCAAAAGAAGCCGGAGGTCACTATCTTTTACGACCCATCGCAAAGCATGGTGCTCGGGATGGTCAAGGGATTGCTGACACAACAGATCATGCAGGTTGTGAGCAGCGAAATGTTCGGCGGCGCGCAGGGTGCCAAGATGATCGACTCAAGTCTCGCGCAACTCGAAAAGCAAGCCGACGATCCCGCCAACGCCGAATTGCGCGACTTGCTGCACAGCGTAAAGCAGCTGCAGCAGAAATCTGCCGCAACTGCCGGCAGCGAGGCGACTTCGTCCCCCGCCAAGGCCGGCATATCGATGCCCTTCACCACAACCGATGAGGCACTCACATCGGGGCCGAACAAATACAACGGCTACTCCCACTCGTTCGCGGGAATGAGCGTGCAATTCATCCTGTTCATGGCGATCGACGCCGGCATCAGCGTGCTGATGGCGCGCCGCACCGGATTGTGGAACCGTTTGCTCGCTTCACCCATTACGGTCACGACTGTGTTGACGGCGCGCGTGCTTTCCTGCGCCTTCATCGCCTTCTTCCTGCAATGCTTCATATTCGGTGTTGCCACGTCGGCGTTTGGCGCACGCATTGACGGCAGCTTTGCCGGCTTCGTCGCGATCATCGCGTGCTTCGCATTGATGACTGCGACCTTCGGCCTGCTCATTGCCGCGTTCGGCAAGACGCCGGAAGCGGCGCGCACGCTATCGGTATTCGCCACGCTGATCATGGTCATGCTGGGCGGCGCCTGGGTCCCGTCTTTCCTGTTTCCTCAGTGGCTGCAATCGATCATCGTTGTCGTGCCGACGCGTTGGGCGATTGACGGACTCGACGCCATGACGTGGCGCGGGTTGCCTTTCGATGCTGCGCTGCCGGCGATAGGCGTGCAACTCGGTTTTGCCGTGTTATTCGGTGGGCTGGCGTTATGGCGATTCCGGCGCGATCAAGCCTGACAAGGGTCCAAGGTACTTTTCGTAGTTGCGCCAGCGTTCGACGGAATTTTTGTTGATCGCCTGCTTCACCTGCCATTTGCTGGCGGTGCTGACGCCGCGTTGATTCGTATGAAAGTCGAGGCAGCGTGCGTCCCACGGCAAGCGGATCCACGACAACATCCTGCGGCTCCAGCTTTCCGGATCCGCAACCAGTGATTCATAGGGAACGTCGAGCATGGTCTCCGGCGGCAGCGCGTCGTGCCAGTGCGCCATCAGGCGCAGGTACTCATTGTAAAAATAGGCCAGCTCATCGAGACTATCGGCATAGGAATGCGGCGTGTCGAAGTGCTGAAAGTAGATCGATAGACAGGTGTCGACCGGGTGCCGCCGCAAATGGATAAAGCGCGCATTCGGAAATGCGGCACTCATCATGCCGGCAAACATGAAATTGCCGGGCATCTTGTCCACCACCCTTGCAGCGCCGGGAGAATGGCTGTGCAGCAGCGCCAGATAATCGGCCGCCAATTTGCGCAAGACTTCGTCACCATCATGGCCCAACATTGCCGGCACCGCATGCGGCGCGCAAGCGCTACGCCAGTACATCAATTCGCCGGCGCCAAAACAGTCTGGATGTGCCGCTAAAATCTGTTCGGCCAGAGAAGTGCCCGAGCGCGGCATGCCAATGATGAAAACCGGCCGCGTTGATGGATTCGCATCGGGTCTCATCTTGCGTATCCATGCGGCGTCCACATTGTCGATCAGGTAATCGATGCTTGAAGTCAATAATTCGCGGTCGAATTTCCGTCCATAGCGAGCGGTGAATTGGTGGGCCTGGCGATAGTGAGCAAACGCCAGGTCAAAATCCTTGATATCGTCGCAATACTTGCCGATGCCGAAATGCAGGTAAGCGGCCTGCTTCGAAGTCAGTCGCAGCGCGGCAATTTCCCGGGCCGTTTGCAACCACGTCGCATCGCTTTGCGTCATTTTGCGCAAGCCGGGTATGCTCGCCCATGCTTCGGCAAAGTCAGGGCGCAAGGCGACGGCGCGCCGATACAATTCTTCCGACTCAGAAAATTGGCCCGTCTCTGCCTTGATGTTGGCCAGGCATGCGATTGCCGGCGCAGAATCTGCGTCGATCAACAGTGCATTTCGGCAGCATGTTTCGGCTTCCGCAGGACGACTTTGCAAGCGTAATATTGTCGCCAGATTGACATGGGCACCGACAAAATCGGGTTTGATTGCGAGCGCGCGACGGCAGCTTGCCGCCCCCTCTTCGAGCATGCCCAGATCACGCAGGACGCTGCCGAGCCTGTCATGGGCGTCGGCGAAATCGGCTTTCAGCCGAATGGCGCCGCGCAGGCTGGCGACCGCTTCGTCCAACTTGCCCGATTCTGCCTGCGCCACGGCAAGGTAATAGAGCATTTCCGCGAACTCGGGTTCCACTTCGAGCGCAATGCGATAGTATCCGATGGCTTCATCAATACGGCCCAGGATAACCAGGGTGTTGGCGAGGTTGCCCAGTATCGGCGTGGCGTGTGGTTGAAATTGCAGGGCACGTTGAAAGCTTCCCGCTGCTTCTTCTAAGAAACCGCGTTCGCGCAAAACGTTCCCGAGGTAATTATGTGCTTCGACAAAATCGGGCTTGAGCAGGATGGCCTGGCGCAATGATGACATGGCTTCATCCGCTTTGCCCAGCCGGTGCAACGCCCGACCCAACTTCTCGTGTAGATGTGCCGCGCCGGGAGCGAGCAATAGAGCCCGTTGAAAACACTCGACAGCCTGGTCGATGCGCCCGGAATCGGCGAATGCAATGGCCAGATTGGATTGAGCCTCGGCATCGGCGGGCAAAAGCGACGCGGCGGTCTGCAACGCATGGAGGGCGTCCTTGCCATGCAGCTTCAGGCAAACCCCCAGGATTTTCCATACGTAGCCATCAGCCGGATGGTGAGTCAGGTGAGTGCTCGCAAGAAGCTCCAAATCCGCAAGACACCGGGCGTTGAGCAACGTGACGAGCCGATCCACAATGTCGGTGGAGTTTTCTCCGGTTGCCGTTTTGCCGCCGTTCACGCTTCCTCGATCCGCCCGTGATCGGCAGGCAATAGTTTGCGCACGGCGTCGACACGGGCCGCATGGATCGCTTGCGGAATATTTTGCGGGTTATCCTGTGCCTGGGCAACTTGGCCAGCGTTCACGGATTGCGCCGCCGCCAGGGCCAATTGCAGATGGGCTCGCTGCGGATAAGGCCGGTCTTGGAACCCGGTGCGGCCGAAGTGATCGCAGGCCGATGCGTGCAGCATGTCGATGAAGCGCTGCGGCTTGCGAAATGCGTCGCAGCGTTCCATCAGCGAGACAATAGTGGCCGGCCGCAATTGCAGCGCCCGGCTGACATTGCCATGTTCGCGCGCCGTCATCACTGCCAGGTCGCGGCAATCGCTTGGAATTTTCAGGCGTTTGCAGACCTGGTCAACGAGCTCGACACCGAGGCCTTCGTGCCCATGGTGACTGGGCCACGCTTCCGGCGGTGTGGCGCCCTTGCCGAGATCATGCAGCAAGGCGGCGAAGCGCACCGGCAAAGGGTACCCCTGTGCTGCAGCGTAATCAACCACCAGCATGATGTGCACGCCGGTGTCGATTTCGGGATGATATTTGGGCGGTTGCGGCACGCCCCATAGCGCGTCAAGCTCGGGCAAGATACGTTTGAGTGCGCCGCATTCGCGCAGTACAGTGAACATGCGAGATGGCTTCTGTTCCATCAAACCGCGCGCCAGTTCCTGCCATACACGTTCGGGCACCAGGGCATCGACCTCGCCGGCCTGCACCATGTCCTGCATCAGCCGGTTGGTTTCGTCCGCCACGTTGAAGTCGGCGAAGCGGGCGGCGAAGCGCGCCAGGCGCAAGATTCGCACCGGATCTTCGGCAAAGGCCGGCGACACATGGCGAAATATCCGCGCCTGCAAATCGGCCCGGCCATGGAACGGGTCGATCAGGCTGCCGTCTTCTTTACGTGCGATCGCGTTGATGGTCAGATCGCGTCGTGCCAGATCCTGTTCCAGCGTTACGTGATCGGCGGTATGAAATACGAACCCCTTGTAGCCGGGCGCGGTCTTGCGCTCGGTGCGCGCTAGCGCATATTCTTCATGGGTTTCGGGGTGGAGAAATACCGGGAAATCCTTGCCTACCGGCACATAGCCGGCCTCCAGCATTTGCTCGGGCGTGGCGCCAACGACGACGTAGTCGCGATCCTGCACGGGCAATCCGAGCAAGGCATCGCGCACGGCACCGCCGACTGCGTAGATCTCCATCTCAGTCAGGATAGATGTCTAGGGAGGGCAAACGGTCGGGTTCGGCTTCGGCGCCCTTGATCCACTGTGCGACGGCCGGATGCGCCACGACGCGGTCGACGTAACCCTGCAACGCAGGCGCCAGCGACACGGCATAAGTGCAGAAGCGCATGACGACCGGTGCGAAATAGGCGTCGGCTATGGAAAAGTCACCGAACAGGAATTCATGCGCGCCCGCCACGGAAAGGCATTCCTCCCATATCTCGCTGATGCGCCCGATGTCGGCCTGCGCGCCCGCCGTGCGGCCCTTGCCGGGAAATCTGGCGCCGATATTCATCCACATGGCCGAGCGCAAATCGCCGAAGCCGGAATGCATTTCGGCGCACATGCTGCGCGCCAGGGCGCGCTGCGCCACATTTTCCGGCCACATGTTTTTTTCCGGGAATTGTTCGGCAAGATATTCGCAGATCGCCAGCGAGTCCCACACCGTGGTTTCGCCGGCGATCAGTACCGGCACCCGGCCGGCCAGCGAATATTCGGCGATGCGGGAGGACGTATCGGACTGCTGCAATTTGATCTTGATTTCCTCGAAAGGGATATTGAACGCCGTCATGGCGACCCATGGCCGCATTGACCAGGACGAATACCTCTTGTTGCCGATCACCAGTTTCAGGCCGGCCTTCTTCGGATCGCCCAGCGCCTGGGATAAAAAGGGATCGAGTTCGGTAGTGTGCATGTTTGTGATGGGGTTACGGGATTTCGCTCGCGACATAGCCCTTGGGCATGATCACGCCGAGACGGGCTTTGAGCGACTGCGATTTGTTTTCAAACAATGCCGCGTAATAAGTGGCATTCGACATCACGTTGCGAACGTATTCGCGCGTCTCGTTGAAGGGAATGGTCTCGGCAAAAATAGCGCCCTCGACAGGGTTGTTGAGACTGGCACGCCAGGTGCGCGGCCGGCCCGGGCCGGCATTGTAGGCGGCTGTGGCCAGCACCTGGGAATTATCGAGGTCGTTGTAGATGATGCTCAAATAATTGGTGCCGAGCATGATGTTGGTGCCGATTTCACCGGCCTGAGAAGGTGTATAGCTTTCCAGTCCGATCTTGTGCGCGATGAATTTCGCGGTACCCGGCATGATCTGCATCAATCCCTGGGCGCCGACATAGGAACGCGCACCAAGGATGAAGCGCGACTCCTGACGGATCAGGCCGTAGACCCACGCCTGGTCAAGCCCCAGCGTATCTGCCGCCGGGCGCATCAAATCGTCGAAAGGTGCGGGGAAGCGCTGGGAAAAATCCATCTCGATACGTGTGTGCTCGGAGGTGCTGATCATGCGGTCAAGCACATTATTCTGCCGTGCGAATTCGGCGGCAGCAAAAAACTGACGCTCGTTCATCCTGCGCAATTCCCAATTCCACTCGCGATAGCCCTCGGTGCGCAAATTCAGGTCAAGAAATTTGAGGGCGCGGCGAAAGCCCTGGTTTAGCGACATTTGTGCAATTTCTTCGGCGGCCGGAGCCAACGGGCGCGGTGGAACACTGATCTTCCCGCCCAGTTCTTCCAGCGCCAGTTGGCCATAGAAATTGGTTTGCGCCGATATCGACTGGAATTGAATGCGGGCCGCATCGATGCGGCCGTCGGCCTGCAGGGCGCGACCGAACCAATAAGTCCAGGCCGGCTCGGCGCGCAACTTCTCGGGCATCGCGGCGATGCCGGTTTCGACCATTTTCCAGTCGCCGGCACGCAGGGCAACGCGTACGCGCCACGGCAATTCGGCATACGACAAAGGCGCATCGCCCGCCTTGTGCCAATAGTCAATTGCCTCGGGGAGGAGCTTGAACGACGCTTCATACGCAATTTGCGCCCATCCCAAGGCCTGTTCGCTTTTGTTCAGCGATGCCGCAGCACGGCCAAGCGCTCCCTCGGCAGCGCCCGGATTGAGCTTGGCCGCACGGCCCAGGGCCATGATAAAGGCCTGGTGGCTGACTGAGCCGATTCCGGGGCCACGTGCGAGAACGATATTGGGGCGATCAAGTGCGGCACTGAATGTGGCTTCGGACAATTCCCCGGCGGCAGCGAGGCGCTGCACGACGCTGGCCGGTGCGGTCTCGGCTGCCAGCCTCAGTTGCGCCAGCAATTCGTCTTGCGAAAACTGGCCGGACTTGAACAAGGTCTTGATCAAGGCAATGCAACCATCGCCGTACTCTTTGGGTGCGGTCAAGACAATTCGCGCCTCTGGCACGACCTCCTGCCCTTTCAAGGCCCGCGACAACAAGGCATAGCATTTGACTTGGCGGTCATCGTTGAGCACGAATAGTGGGTACTGCTCGTCGAAATTTTTCCAGTCGCCGGTATAACCCAGGGTTAGCAACCAATCGTTGCGCATGCGGTCGGCGATGGCGCTGTCTTCATAGCGGGTCAGGAAGTTCAGCACCTGCTCAGGCCGGGCGTCGGCCAATCGCGCCTTGAGACGGTAATAGTCGACATAGGAGGGTATGGCATAGGATTGGAGGCGATCGGCCAGCTGGTCGGCCTTGTCTTCGTCGCCGGAGCGCGCGGCATCGCGCAGCGCCAGGAAGGCGTCGTCGTCGCTCAGCAAGCTTGCAGCAGGCTTCTTCGCCCACGTCAGCGGCGACACCATCAACGCAGCCACAGTCAAGGCCGCGACGATTCCCCATATGCTCTTGCTACTCACGATGCTGCCCCGATCATTGATTCCAAGCCGTGTTTCCGTGTGCCTGTTGCACACACTGTAGAATAACACGCCAGGATTCCACTTCGCGCGATAGATGAAACAGGAAATGCGCCGTGTGCTATTGACGCAACGGCAAGAATTGACTCCCGAAATGCGGGCGCAGCAGGACGCAGCGCTGCGCAGGCACCTGCTCGAATGGCTCGCGCGCAATCCGGTGCACTGCCTCGGGGTGTATTGGCCTATACGCGGCGAGCCGGATTTGCGGGAACTCTATGGCGAGCTGGCCGAGCGCGACGTGCAGCTTGCTTTGCCCATCGTTGTGGCGCCCGATGCCCCCTTGAGTTTTTCCGCCTGGACTCCCGGCGAGCCGATGGAAAAGGGGGCGATGAAGGTGCCGATACCGGCCGCGCCGCGCCAGACACTTACGCCGGAGGCGCTATTGATACCGTGCGTCGGGTTCAATCGCGAAAGGGTACGTCTAGGCTATGGAGGCGGCTTTTATGACCGCACGCTGGCCCAAACGCCGCGCCCCATCGCAATCGGCATCGCCTACCATCAGGCGGTGACCGATTTTGCCGCCGACCTGCACGATATCGCACTCGATATCGTGCTCACGGACCAAGGTGAAATCAGTTAGATCCCTGATTCAGGCGCTTCCAGATTTCTGTCGTCGCCAGGGCCTGGTTTAACGTATAGAAATGCAGACCCGGTGCACCGCCCGCCAGCAGGCGTTCGCACAAGCTCGTGACGACGTCGAGGCCGAATGCACGGATCGATGCGCTGTCGTCACCGTAACTGGCCAGCTTGATGCGTACCCAACGCGGTATTTCGGCGCCGCACATGTCGGAAAACCGCGTGAGCTGCGAGTAATTCGTAATCGGCATGATCCCCGCTACGATGGGAACCGTCACGCCGTGCTTGCCGGCTTCGTCGACGAAGCGGAAATAAGCGTCCGCATTGTAGAAATACTGCGTGATCGCCGAATTGGCACCGGCCTGTACCTTGCGCACGAAATTCTGCAAATCGTCTTGCGGCGACTTTGCTTGCGGATGCATTTCCGGGTAAGCAGCCACTTCAACGTGAAACCAGTCGCCGGTTTCGGCGCGGATGAACTCGACGAGCTCGCTGGCATAGCGGAATTCGCCGGAAGAAAAGCCGACCGAGCCGTAACCGCTGGGCAAATCGCCGCGCAGCGCCACGATGCGCTTGATGCCATGCGCCTGGTATTGCTTGAGAATCTCACGCAAAACCTCGCGCGAGGTGCCCATGCAAGACAAATGCGGCGCCGCCTCGTGGCCTTCATTGCGAATGTCGAGGATGGTTTCAAGCGTGCCTTTTTGCGTCGATCCACCGGCACCGAAGGTGACGGAAAAATATTTCGGGTGCAGTTGGGCAAGTTTGGCGCGGGCGATGCGCAGTTTTTCGATGCCCTCTTCCGTTTTTGGCGGAAAGAATTCCATGCTGAAGTTGCGTTCAGCATTGAGTTGATCGTGAGCCATTTATTTCTCTATCAATAAGGTCGAAAGGGCCCAGGAGATAATGCTGTAGAGCAGCGCGCCGACAATGGCCGAGGAAAATCCCGCCACCGAAAAACCCTTGATGAAATTCGCCACCAGCCAGAACATCAACCCGTTGATGACGAAGATGAACAGGCCAAGCGTGACAATCGTCACCGGCAGTGTCAAGAGGACCAATATCGGTCGAATCAGTGTATTGACCAGGCCGAGAATCAAAGCTGCCACCAGCGCGGTGGTGAAACTATCGACCCGCACCGATTGGGTGAGGTAGGGCACGGCAAACAGCGCCGCCGCATTGATGATCCAAGTCAGCAACAAACGCATGTTTTTCTCTCCTGGTTATGCGTCGCCGTTTCGAAACTCCATTGGCGGCGACGCAATACCGTACTAAATTTAATAACGATAGTGCTCAGGCTTGTACGGGCCGCTTGTGGAGACGCCGATGTAGGCCGCTTGCTCCGCCGTCAACTCGGTCAGTTGGGCGTTGAGTTTCTTCAATTGCAGGCGCGCCACCTTCTCGTCCAGATGCTTGGGCAAGGTGTAGACGCCGACCGGGTACTTGGCCGTGTGCTGGAACAGCTCCATTTGCGCGATGGTCTGATTGGCAAACGACGAGCTCATGACATATGACGGATGGCCGGTACCGCAACCGAGGTTGACCAGTCGGCCTTCGGCCAGCAGGATGATCCGGCGACCGTCGGGGAAGATCACATGATCGACCTGCGGTTTGATGTTATCCCATTCGTATTGCTTGAGCGAAGCGACGTCGATTTCGTTGTCGAAGTGGCCGATGTTGCACACAATGGCCTGGTCCTTCATCTTGCGCATATGGTCGTGCGTGATGACGTGATAGTTGCCGGTGCAGGTGACGAAAATGTCGCCGTGCTCGACAGCGTAGTCCATGGTCACGACGCGATAGCCTTCCATGGCTGCTTGCAGCGCGCAGATCGGATCGATTTCGGTGACCCAAACCTGGGCCGACAGCGCGCGCATGGCTTGCGCCGAGCCCTTGCCCACGTCGCCATAGCCGGCGATGACGGCGACCTTGCCGGCGATCATCACGTCGGTGGCGCGCTTGATGCCATCAACCAGCGATTCGCGGCAGCCATACAGATTGTCGAACTTCGACTTGGTCACGGAATCATTGACGTTGATGGCCGGGAAGGCCAACTTGCCTTCCTTGTGCATTTGATAGAGGCGATGCACGCCGGTCGTGGTTTCTTCGGTCACACCCTTGATCTGGGCCAGACGCGTGGAATACCAGTGCGCATCGGTGGCCAGTTTCTTCTTGATCGAATTGAACAGGCAGATTTCTTCTTCGGAACCCGGGTTGTTCAACACCGACGTATCCTTCTCGGCGCGTGTGCCCAGATGCAGCAGCAGCGTGGCGTCGCCGCCGTCGTCGAGGATCATATTCGAGTATTGCGGTCCTTCAGCAGTGGTTGGCCACTCAAAGATGCGATGCGTGTAATCCCAGTATTCGTCGAGCGTTTCGCCTTTGACGGCAAACACAGGCGTGCCGGCAGCAGCGATAGCCGCAGCCGCGTGATCCTGGGTCGAGTAGATGTTGCAAGACGCCCAACGGACCGTGGCGCCCAAGGCTTCCAGCGTTTGGATCAGTACAGCGGTCTGGATAGTCATGTGCAGCGATCCGGTGATGCGCGCACCTTTCAAAGGCTGTGCTGCAGCGAATTCTTCGCGGATGGCCATCAGGCCCGGCATTTCAGTTTCTGCGATCTTGATTTCCTTGTGGCCCCAATCGGCCAGGCTCAAGTCGGCTACGTGGAAATCTTTTGGTGAGATAGTGTTCAAGACTGCGGCGTTCATCACGCCCTCCTTTCAATAAAGAAAAAAAGTAACGTGAGCGCAGTTGCGGTGGAATATTGCATCCAAGCCTGGCACAGCGAATTGCCGTGGTGCAACGCTCCTTGGATTCATTCATTATACCTGAGACGGCAAGAATCATTCAAGCAGGGGCGTGGCCGGATTCCTGTGGGACCCGACCGTCCAATGGTATTGAATTCGTTGAAATCTGTTGCCTTAATGCATAATGCATCAATGGGGGGTTCTGAGATAATCTGCGAGAGTACGCTTCGACGCCGCCCGGAGCAGGTGCCGATTGATCGCGCGTTACGGCAACCCAGGCAATACATAATGTGAAAGATCCATGGAGCAAACGCCAGTCCACGAACAACATAACGACGATCTGCTGACCTTGATTCCAACCGAGGTGAAGACGCTCGTGGAGATCGGTTGCAGTTCCGGCGCCCTGGCAAGGGAATACAAGAAAATCAATCGCCATTGCCATTACATCGGCGTCGATATCGTCCCGGAATACGTCAAATTGGCAAAGCGGTTTTGTGACTCAGCCATTGTGCTCGATATCGAAACGGCAGACACCGAGTTTTTGCGCGAGAAACTTTCATCGGAATGCTGGATATTCGCCGATTCACTGGAACACCTGAGGGATCCCTGGGCTTTATTGAGCAAAATCCGCAAGATCATCCCCGCCAACGGCTGCATTGTCGCGTGCATACCCAACGCCCAGCACTGGAGCGTACAGGCACGGCTCTCTATTGGCGATTTCCGCTATCAGGATATGGGCTTGCTCGACAAGACACACTTGCGATGGTTTACCCGAGCGACAATTGTCGAAATGTTTGAAAACGCCGGCTTCCAGATCGTAGCAGGCAAACCGAGGATCCTCGACGAGCCGGACCGGGAAAAATTTCTGCCGCTGATTCACGCCATGGCGTCCAGCCTCGGCGTCGATGCCGATCTCGCAGTTAGCGACGCCATACCTTTTCAGCATGTCGTCAAGGCTGTGCCGGTCGGCGCCTGTGCGGCAGTTGAAAAAAAAGAAGGCGTTTTTTCCTCGTTGAGCGCAATGTTGCGCGGGGCCAAGCGCTGATTGTTTCGCTTCTGCCGAGGAAACTGGCCGAACGCAGGAAGTACTACCGTACGGTTGGCGCAGCCTGTTTCATTTGCGCCGTGGTCTCACTGCGCTCGCTCACGTTGTGCTGTATCCAGGTGAGCATATCGACCCAGATGCGCTTGACCTCGGCCGGCGGCGGCATGGACTGTGCATTCGGCAGTTCGATGGTAATGACCGGCACGTTCTTGTGCACGCCGCTGTAGTTGCCGAGCGAACCGGGATATACGCCGACCGGATTGAAGACGAGGCGGCCGAATTGCCGCGGTGTGGGCGCCGGACCGTCAAAATCGAGCACGCCGAACGGCGCGTGCACGGAGATGATGACCTGCGGCTGGAAGCGCTCCATTTCCTCATTGATCCAGCGGCTCTCCGGTTCGGATAGAGGCGCTTTGCCGGGAAAGCGGCGCGGATCCCTGCCGGTCGAGCGTGCCCAATAGCGCGGCGCATCCTGCGACCAACCGGGCGTGGGAAAATTTCGATTGAGATCGACGCCGTGCGCATTGACCCGTTGCGGTTTGGGTGCAAGCATGCCGTCGGGATTGGCTGCAGGCACGACAGTCCAGGAAAAATTCTGCGCCGGTGCCGTGTGCATCCATTGCATCCACTGAAACACGATGGCTGAAGCAGTCAGTTCGTCGCCATGTATGCCGCCCAACAACAAAATACGTACAACCGGCGCGCCTCCCGCCTTGGCCGCAGCGAAACGGCGCACCATGATCGGTTGCCCACGAGACGACACGCCGCCACTGGCGACCAGCCCGCTCTTTTTGCAATCCTCGCCGCTTACGCCCGGCAGGCGCCGGCCAATTTGCGCGCACCAGTTGCCGGACGCGCTGCCTGGAGCGTTGACAAGCGCAACCGCAGAAGGCTTGCCGGGCGAGCCGGATGTCGGCTCGCCATGGATTTCAGCCGCTGCGGCCAAAGCAATCGACGCGACGACGGCAACCAGACTCGATGCAGTTACTGCAGCGCCTCGCAGCCAACCCGCCATCGATGCCGTCAACACACTTTTCCTATCCCCAGACGATCAAAGTCCCGCATCGGCACGCAGGATTGCGGCCTTGTCGGTGCGCTCCCAGCTGAACTCCGGTTCGTCGCGGCCAAAGTGGCCATAGGCCGCAGATTTGCGATAAATCGGGCGCAGCAGGTCGAGCATTTGCACAATGCCCTTCGGGCGCAGGTCAAAGTGCCGTGCTACCAGCTCGGCGATCTTCTCGTCCGAAATCACGCCGGTGCCTTCAGTATAGATCGTGATATTGATCGGCTTGGCCACGCCGATGGCGTAACTGACCTGAATCTGGCACTGACGGGCCAGGCCGGCGGCGACGATATTCTTGGCCACATAGCGTGCGGCATATGCGGCCGAACGGTCAACCTTGGTAGGGTCCTTGCCTGAAAATGCACCGCCGCCATGAGGGCAGGCACCGCCGTAAGTATCGACGATGATCTTGCGCCCGGTCAGACCGCAATCGCCTTGTGGGCCGCCGATGACGAAGCGACCGGTCGGGTTGACCAGATAGCGTGTATTTTTCAGCCATTCCTGCGGCACGGCGGGCCGGATGATCATCTCGATCGCGGCTTCTTCGATATCCTTGTGCGTCATTTCGGGCGCATGTTGGGTCGACAGTACGATGGTGTCAATTGCGACCGGTTTCCCATCGACGTATTTCAGCGTGACCTGCGATTTGGCATCCGGACGCAGCCATGGCAGGCGGCCGTCCTTGCGCAATTGCGATTGACGCTCGACGATACGGTGCGCGTAGTAAATTGCGGCCGGCATCAGTTCTGGCGTTTCATCGCAGGCGTAGCCGAACATCAAGCCCTGGTCGCCGGCACCCTGGTCAAGGTCGAGTCCCTTGCCTTCGTCCACGCCCTGAGCAATGTCGGGCGATTGTTTGTCGTAGCCGACCAGAACGGCGCAGCTTTTGTAATCGATGCCGAAATCGGCATTGTCATAGCCGATGCGCTTGATGGTGTCACGGGCCACGTGAATGTAATCGACGTTGGCCGTGGTGGTGATTTCACCTGCCAACACCACCAGCCCGGTATTACACAAGGTCTCGGCGGCAACGCGCGCTGTCGGGTCTTGTGTCAGGATGGCGTCAAGGATGGCGTCGGAAATTTGATCCGCCACCTTGTCGGGATGGCCTTCGGAAACGGATTCGGATGTAAAGAGGTATTCGTGCGTCATTGCAAGCTCCAAAAAGTTGATTGACCATGTCGCGGCCAATCTTCCGAGCCTGCGACGCTTTAGCGAAATTTATAGGCCGCCTCGCAAGTTGTCTGTTAACTCGGCGGAAAGACCGTGGTATTTTACGCCACTTGATTTATTTCGGCAAAATCCGTGAAATTGGTTTTGGGAAACCTCGCCGAATGCATGCCATACCCTATATTGATGTTACTTCGACTATTTCAACTGCTTTCTGCATTCCCACTGCGTTTTTTGCATGTACTGGGTAGCGTACTGGGGCGCATTGTGTATTTTGCCTCCCCCGCATACCGAAAAAGGTTGCGGGAAAACATCACGCGTGCAGGCTACGGCGCACGGCTAAGCGAGGCCATCAACGAGTCCGGAAAGAGCATATTGGAGTTGCCCTTTGTATGGTGCGCCAAACCGGAACGCGTCATGGCAATGGCGAGAATAGACAACTGGGAAGTCGCACAACAGGCATTGGACAGCGGTCGTGGTGTGATTTTCCTGACGCCGCACCTCGGCTGTTTTGAAATCATCGCGCAGGCGATTGCCCAGCATACACCGCTGACTGCCTTGTATCGCCCGCCTCGCAAGGAAGTGCTGCGACCGTTAATAGAAGGCGCACGCGCCCGGCATAACCTGATCCTCGCGCCCGCCAACCTGGCGGGTGTGCGCACCCTGCTGAAAACCCTCAAGAAAGGTGCTGCTATCGGCCTGTTGCCTGATCAGGTCCCGCAAAAGGGAGAAGGCGTATGGGCCGAGTTCTTCGGCAAGCCCGCCTACACCATGACTTTGCCGGGCAAGATGCAGAAAATGACCGGAGCCGCAGTCCTGTTGTCCTATGCCGAACGTCTTCCGGCGGGCGCCGGCTTCGTGATTCGCTTTGTGCGCTTCGAGCACGAATTGAACGGCACGCCGGAACAGCAGGCCGGTGCGATCAATGCATCAATGGAACAATTGATTGCGGCTTGCCCGGCACAATATTTCTGGAGTTATAACCGCTATAAATCGCCGCCGGGCGCCGACCAGCAAACGAACATGGGGAACAAATGAGGTTGCTACTCGGCGTAATGTGGCTGCTGCATTGGCTACCCCTACCCATATTAGGACGGCTTGGCGAGGCAATCGGCGCGCTATTGTTCCTTGCGATGCGCTCGCGCCGCAACATCACGTTGGTCAATCTAAGCCTGTGCATGCCGGAGCTCGACGAGGCACAAAGGCGCACGCTCGCGCGCCGCCATTTTCAGGCCTACGCACGCAGCATCCTGGAGCGCGGCTTGCTTTGGTGGGGTTCGCACGAGCGCCTGTCGCGCCTGATCGAAATCGAAGCTGAAATGCCGCTCGGCGTGTTGACCGACGGCCCGACCATCATGCTGTGCCCGCATTTCGTCTGCCTCGACGTGGCCGGCGTGGCTATCGTATTGAAGCTGAAAGTCCCGTCATGCTCGATGTACACGCGCCAGCAAAACAAGGTGTTCGATGAAGCCTTGTACAATGGGCGCAGCCGGTTTTTGCAGGTCAAGCTATTCTCGCGCGCCGACGGCATCAAGCCGGTAATCCGTGCCATGCGAGAAGGATTGCCGTTTTTTATGCTGCCGGATATGGATTTCGGTGCCAAAGATGCGGAATTTGTTCCTTTCTTCGGCATTTCCGCGGCCACATTGACGGCACCCGCCCGTCTGGCGGCGGCTACCGGCGCCAAGGTGATTGCCGTCATTGCGACCTATAAACCGGACTACCAGGGATGGACTGTCAAATTCTACAGGCCATGGCCGGATTATCCGGGCAAGGATGTGATTGCCGCTACGCGCTACATGAATGCCTTCATTGAAGATCGCGTGCGCGAAGCACCGGCCGAATACTTCTGGACCCATAAACGCTTCAAGACAAGGCCGCAGGGCGAAGCGGGATTTTACGGCACCAGGAAGCCATGACGGCAAAGCAAAGTGGGGCACGAGTGTCTGCCAAGGCTGACAGCGCACAAGTGCAACGGCTATAATCGTCCGATGAGGCTCAAATTCACCAAAATGCATGGCGCAGGCAATGACTTTGTCGTCATAGACGGCATCAGCCAGCATATCGATTTTTCGCCGGCGCAATGGCAATTGCTCGGCGACCGCCGCATGGGTGTCGGCGCGGACCAGATGCTATTGATCGAAAAGACGAAGACGCCGGGCGTCGATTTCCGCTATCGCATCTTCAACGCCGATGGCGGCGAAGTCGAGCAGTGCGGCAACGGATCGCGCGCTTTCGTGAAATTCGTCACTGAAAAGGGCCTGACCGACAAGCGTGCCATCCGCGTTGAAACCATGTCGGGCATCATCGAACCGCAACTGGAAAGCGACGGCAGAATCAGCGTCAACATGGGTGCACCGATACTTGCGCCTGCCGATGTGCCGTTCGACAGCAACGGCCTTGAGGCGAAAAGTGCCGGGCGGGACACGCTTTGGCCGCTAGGCGTTGACGGCAAGACCGTTTGGATTTCAGTGGTATCGATGGGTAATCCCCATGCCGTGCAGCAGGTCGACGACGTCGACACGGCGCCGGTTGGCACAAGCGGGCCGCTCATCGAAAATCACGGCCGGTTTCCGCGCCGCGTCAACGCCGGCTTCATGCAGGTGCTTGACCGGCAAAACATCAAATTGCGGGTTTTCGAACGTGGTGTCGGTGAAACGCTGGCTTGTGGAACGGGTGCCTGTGCAGCCGTTGTAGCCGGTATACGGCGCGGCCTGCTCGACTCACCTGTCACCGTTTCCATGCGTGGCGGCGAACTGAGCATCGCGTGGCAGGGCGAGGGTCAGCCGGTCATACTGACCGGCCCCGCAGTCAATGTGTTCGAAGGTGAAATAGAAATTGCCTGATTGCTGCGGCAAGGCGGCCTGCGCGCGGCAGCAGGCCTGTTCGTGTTAATTTTTCTTGTTGATGATCGATTCTATGGACTCTAATTCCGTCGCCCAATATTTGTCCGAGCATGCCCATTTCTTCGAAGAGCATGCCGAATTGCTGGCGCGTATCAAACTGACAAGCCCGCTTGCTGGACGCACTGTGTCGCTTCAGGAGCGGCAGATGGAAGTCTTGCGCGAAAAAATCAAGGCGCTGGAAATGCGCATGTCCGATCTGATTCGAGTGGCGCAGGAAAACGACGCCATCACCGGCAAGTTCCAGTCTTGGGCGCGCTCTCTGCTGCTGGCGCGCAACGACGTTGACCTGCCCTATGTGCTGATCAATGGTCTGCAAACGATCTTTTCGGTACCGCATGCGACGCTGCGCATATGGGGGGTGGCAGAAGAATTCGCCCACACCTGGTTTGCCGCCCCCGTGTCGGTCGACGCACGCATTTTCGCCAATGGCTTGACGACACCCTTTTGCGGCAAGAACGACGATTTCGAAGCCGCGACCTGGCTGGAAGAAGCACCCGAAATCAAGTCACTGGCTTTGCTCCCCTTGCGCCAAGGTGAGGCACCGGAAGCGTTCGGCTTGCTGGTGCTGGGCTCGCCCGACGTCAGCCGCTTCAGCGACGATATGGCGACCGACTTCCTGGCGAAGATAGGTGAGACAGCCAGCGCGGCGATGACCTGCCTGCTCGATTAGGAATCTTTTATGGCCGATGACGAGCGCAAGCAAATCGAAGGCTACCTCGACAATTTGCGTACGCAGCGCCAATTGTCCGGCAATACCCTGAGCAGCTATGGCCGCGATCTGCATGAGTTGCAAAACCTGGCCGGGGCCGTCATCGGCGACAAACCGCTTGCGACGCTGACGCATTTCCATATCCGCAAGTTTGCCGCCCAATTGCATTCGCATGGCATCAATCCGCGCTCGATTGCGCGCAAACTCTCATGTTGGCGCGGATTCTTTGAATGGCTGGCAGAGCATGACGAAACGCTGAGGAGCAATCCTGTCAACGGCGTCAAGGCGCCCAAACGCAGCAGACCTTTGCCAAAGGCCCTGGCGGCGGATGATGCCGTGCGTCTGGTTGAACAGGGCGCCCCTGGGAAAGCTGCCGATGCCACCCTGCAGTTGTGCAATCGCGCAATGTTCGAATTGCTCTATTCCAGCGGCCTGCGTGTTTCGGAATTAAGCGGTCTGGACGTACGCTACCTTGAGGAAGCCGGTTACGCTTCGGCGGGGTGGGTCGACTTGGAAGCGGGCGAAGTGACAGTGACCGGCAAGGGCCAGCGGCGGCGCAGCGTTCCGGTGGGCGCAGCGGCGCTGACGGCCTTGCGTAATTGGCTAACTGTGCGCGCAACGCTGGTGCGCACTGACCCACGCCCGCTGTTCCTGAGCGAACGCGGCACACGCATTTCCGCCAGGGTGGTGCAACTTCGACTCAAGGCGCATGCGCAGGCGCTTGGCATTCCGTCGGACGTGCATCCGCACGTGCTGCGGCATTCGTTTGCCTCGCATGTTTTGCAATCCTCCGGAGACTTGCGCGCCGTGCAGGAAATGCTGGGCCATGCATCAATTGCGGCAACCCAGGTGTACACTTCACTCGATTTCCAACGTTTGGCGCAGGTATATGACGCGGCGCACCCGCGCGCCAAAAAACAGTGAAATTGGACGAGTGCACGTAAAAAACCGAAGATTTATTGTCAAACGGGAATTTTTCCGGACCCTTGCCGTACCACACCTCTTGGAATCTTTCGGAGCAGCCCCAATATGAGCTGGTAACCCAAAGATCGCAGTCACTCTCGAAAACCATCGCCATGGCATTGATACCAACTACCATCCTGACCGGCTTTCTCGGCGCCGGCAAGTCCACCCTGCTCAATCGCATTTTGCAGGAGCAGCACGGCCACAAGATCGCCGTGATCGAAAACGAATTCGGACAGGAAAATATCGACAATGAAATCCTGGTCCAGGATGGCGACGAGCAAATTATCGAGATGAACAATGGGTGCATCTGCTGCACCGTGCGCGGCGACCTGATCGTAGCACTTACAGGTCTGGCGCAAAAGCGCGATGCCGGCGAGCTGCAATTCGATCATGTGGTGATTGAAACCACCGGCCTGGCCAACCCCGGCCCGGTGGCGCAAACTTTTTTTGTCGACGACGAAGTGGCATCGCACTACATGCTTGACGCCGTGGTCACGGTGGTGGATGCAAAGCACGCCATGCAGCAACTCGATCATTATGAGGAATCGCAACGGCAGGTCGGATTTGCTGACAAGATTCTGCTGTCGAAAACCGATCTGGTCGAGGCAGCGGATCTGGACGTCTTGACCCGGAGGCTGCATCGCATCAATCCCCGCGCTACGCAAATCAAGGCCGATTTCGGGCAGGTTGCAATTTCCGAGGTGCTCGATCTGAAGGGTTTCAACCTCAATGAAAAACTGGAGATCGACCCAGATTTTCTCGCCGCGGAAGCTGCCGAGCAGGAACGCGAAGAGCGTCATGCCCATGGCGATCACTCGCATTGTGATCATGACCATGATCATCATGAACATGGCCACGGTCATGGGCATGGGCACCATACGGACGACATCGCCGCCTTCGCTTTTAAAAGCGACAAACCTTTCGATACGGCACGGCTTGATGAGTTTTTGGGCGGATTGATTCAGGTTTATGGTCCGCGCATGTTGCGCTACAAGGGTATATTGTGGATGGATGGTGCCGACCGGAAAGTCATTTTTCAGGGCGTACACCAGATCATGGGCAGCGATATCGGCGCAAAATGGCCAGAAAATCAGCCGCGCGCAAGCAAAATGGTGTTTATCGGCAAGAATCTGCCGAAAGATATTTTTATTCGCGGACTAGAACAGTGTTTGGTATAAACTAACGTGGTTTTAATTTTGGCACGTGTCATGCTGGAAAGCATCGCACGGCTTTAAAAGTCGTAGCAACGGCTCAAAGTCGGACGCAGTTTGCTGCGTCGGGAGCAGATTTTTAGCGGTGGCCTTGATGCATTGCGCCGTGCCGAATAGAATCGATGGGAGTGTTTCAAGGTAGCGCAAATTCTGGCAAATTGCTGGAATTGGGGTTTGGCCAGATAACGGTGGAACCAACAGAAGAGGCTTCTATGAACAAGTCCAAATCGGCGCCGATGCATGCGCCGGCAACCACATCGGATGGCAGGCCAAAAAAGGCTGTTGCGAAGAAGATAGCGCCGGTCGCTGCAAAAGCCGGCAAGGGCGACGCTGAACCCGCGCACGAGTTGGCGTCAAAATCCAAAACGCGCGCCGTCAGTGGCGCTGAAAACAAGCACGATTCCCGGTCGGCCAAGGCTGTCGTTGCGACAACGAACGACGACCATGCCGACAATGTTGAAAAAACCGCAGTCTCGAAAGTAAGCGAAGTGGCAACCAAAACATCCAAATCACCTTCATCCGTCTCCAGTGACGGCGCATTATTGTCAGAAGCGCAAATTCTCAAGATGGGCGACAAAGACTATATGAATGCAGCCCAGTTAGCCTTCTTCAAGGCGCGTCTGCAGCAGCTTGAGAAAGACTTGCTGAAAAACGCTGGAGAAACGACCGAACATTTGCGCGAAACTGTACTGGTGCCGGACCCGGCCGACCGCGCGACGATTGAAGAAGAGCATGCGCTGGAGTTGCGTACACGCGACCGCGAGCGCAAGCTGCTCAAGAAAGTCCAGCAATCCATTGCGTCCATCGACGCCGGCGACTACGGCTGGTGCGAAGAAACCGGGGAGCCTATCGGCATTCCCCGTCTGCTGGCCCGCCCTACTGCGACCTTGTCGCTGGAAGCGCAACAGCGTCGCGAGCTGAAGCAAAAACTGTACGGCGATTGATTCTGGTCGACGTTCTGGCCGCATGCACGAATCGATAGTCGAATGTTTCCGACTATCGGCTTCCCGTTGGTAGCGGCCGCAAATCGTTTGAATTGAAAATATGCGGGTTAACACCCGCATGTATTTCGCATTGCTTTGTCCGGTCTTGCGGTATCATGACCCAAGGCATGTTTTTGACATGTGCTTTTGCAATGGATTCAAACCGGTGTGGCAGGGGTTCTCGTTGCCCGGACTGCGTTGTTGCAGGGTCAGGCTTGCATGGCCCGGATTTTGCCGTCGATCACCAAGATTTGTCTTTATAAGGCTATAATTTGTAATCCCGCTACACTGGGGTTTTTGCGAATTGCGATCATAGTCAGGAGTTTTGTGGGGATTTTTTCGCTTTTTGGTGGTGGCAAGAAAGAACGACAGTTGCCCGATTCGCCGGCCGACAAGGCTGCTGCGCGCAAAAAACGCGAGGAAGTGGCGGCCCGATCTGAATCTTCCAGCACCAGCGAAACCAAAAACGTCCAACGCAAGGCTGCACATGCGACGGCGATGAAAATCGACGCCATCGAATCGGAAATGTCTTCCGAATTCGTTCGGCCGCTACCCGCTTCCGGCGTAACCTTGCCCGGGCTCGCAACCAGGCCGGGCGAAGAGCCATCGGCCCAAAAACCCTCACTTATTAATCCGAAAAAATCCGACTCCTGGAATCCGGTAACCTTTCAGCCGACCTTGCCGGCCATGGGTTCGACCACTGAATTCCTGCTGAGCTCGGAAACTGTCGGCGGGGGCGCAGTCGCCATTTCTGCTTCCGAAGCCGCGCCTGTCATCGAAGAAGCTGCCATTCTGTTCGCCAATGGCCAGATGGAAATGGTGGAGCATGTTCTACAGGCGGCGATCGATGAAGATTCGCTGGGAAGTGCGACCATCATCGTCTGGCGCATGTTGTTCGATCTATATCAGATAACCGGAAATCAAGCGCAATTCGACCACTTGTCGATCGAATATGCCAACAAGTTCGAAACCTCGCCACCTGCCTGGCTGGAGTCGGACCAATCGGAAAAACCAAATGTATCGGCCCCCGCCGGCGTAACGCCGACCGTGTCGTTTTCCGCTGCACTCGATGCAAGTATTGTCAAGCAACTCGAGAAGGCGCAAAACCTGGCCGAGAAAAGCCGTGTGCTGCGCCTGGAATTCGCCAAAGTGGTAAGCGTTGATCCGATCGGCTGCGGGCTGCTGCTGAGCATCCTCAAAAAACTGCAGAAATCCGGTCACGACCTGATTCTGGTCGGCGCGCATGAATTAGCGAACAAAATTCGCGCAATCCTCGAAGTAGGCAGACGCGATGAAACCGAAGCGCCGTGGTTATTGCTGCTGGAAATATTACGACTGCTGAACCTGGAAAAGGACTTTGAGGAGGCCAGCATCGATTACTGTGTCACCTTTGAAGTGTCGCCGCCGGCCTTTGTCGCGCCGAAGAATAAGGTGATCACTGCGATGGAAGACATGTCGGCGCCCGCCGGATCTTCGGACAGTTTCGTCATGCCGCCTGTGATTGCCGACGGTGTTGACCGATTGATCGTCGGCATCAGCAACTATGCCAACGACCACAACCCGGCCATCATGGATTGCATGCCGCTGCAACGCGTCGATTTCGGTGCTGCCGGACAATTGTTGACGGGCCTGGCCCCTTTGGCGGCTAAAGGTATCAATTTGGAATTTCATAACGTCAATCATCTCGTTGCGGCTCTGTTCAGCATCATGGGTTTGAAAGATATCGTCGAAGTCTTGCCCCGCAAGACTTAGGATTTTCCTGCTCACCTTGTAAAAAGGTCGCACTGCCCCAACCTGCTTTTCCATACGATTGCCGATTGATCATCTCCGATCGATACTCCCTTCAGGATCGGCGTCCTCTTCGAGGTTAACATGGAACAATTTCACGGCACCACCATCCTCACCGTCCGGCGCGGCGAACATGTTGCACTGGGCGGCGATGGTCAAGTCACGCTTGGCAACATTGTTATGAAGGGTACTGCGCGCAAAGTGCGCAAACTTTACCAAGGGCGGGTTTTGGCAGGGTTTGCCGGCGGCACCGCCGATGCCTTTACCCTGCTTGAGCGTTTCGAAGGCAAGCTTGAGAAGCATCAAGGTAATTTGATGCGTGCCTCGGTCGAGCTCGCCAAGGACTGGCGCACCGATCGCATCCTGCGCCGCCTGGAAGCGATGCTGCTGGTTGCCGATCGTGAATCCACCCTGATCATTACCGGTAACGGCGATGTGCTGGAACCGGAAAACGGCATCGGCGCCATCGGCTCCGGCGGCACCTATGCGCAATCCGCCGCCAAGGCACTGCAGGAAAACACCGACCTGTCCCCGGTTGAGATCGTCAAAAAATCGCTGACCATTGCCGGGGAATTGTGCATCTACACCAATCTGTCGCACACGATAGAAACGCTTGAGTGATTTCTCATCATGAATATGACCCCGGAACAAATCGTCGCTGAACTCGATAAACACGTGGTGGGCCAGGCCCGCGCCAAACGCGCAGTGGCCATTGCCTTGCGCAATCGCTGGCGCCGGCAGCAGGTGGCGGAACCGCTACGCCATGAAATCACGCCGAAAAACATCTTGATGATCGGCCCGACCGGCGTCGGCAAGACCGAAATCGCACGCCGTCTGGCCAAGCTGGCAGATGCCCCGTTCATCAAGATTGAGGCCACCAAATTTACCGAAGTCGGTTATGTTGGCCGCGATGTGGATACCATCATTCGCGACCTGATCGACATCGGCATTAAACAGACCCGCGAACTGGCCATGCGCCAGGTGCGCGTTCAGGCGGGAGAAGCGGCAGAAGAACGGATACTTGACATCCTGGTTCCGCCACCGCGCGATTTCGGATTCGGCAGCGCTGCGCACCAAGACAGCGAAGCGCAGACCGGCAACACCGCTCGGCAGGTGTTTCGCAAGCGGCTGCGTGAAGGCCAGCTTGATCAGCAGGAAGTCGAGATCGAGGTCTCCGAAACCGGGCCGCAAATGGAAATCATGGCGCCTCCCGGCATGGAAGAAATGACGGAACAGATCAAGTCGATGTTTTCCGGCATAGGCAGTGGGCGCAAGAAAAAACGCAAGCTGAAGATCAAGGAGGCCCTGCGCATCCTGGTTGACGAAGAAGCCGCCAAACTGATCAATGAAGAGGAATTGAAGCAAAAGGCGATTGCCAACGTGGAACAGAACGGGATCGTGTTTCTCGACGAAATCGACAAGATCGCCACGCGCTCGGAAGTCGGCGGCGCCGATGTGTCGCGTGCCGGCGTGCAGCGCGACCTGTTGCCGCTGGTCGAAGGCACCACCGTCAATACCAAGTACGGCATGATCCGGACCGACCATATCCTGTTCATTGCATCGGGTGCGTTCCACCTTGCCAAGCCGTCGGACCTGATCCCTGAGTTACAAGGGCGATTCCCGATCCGCGTCGAGCTCGATTCGCTGTCGATTGCCGATTTCGAACGTATCCTGACGGGCACCGATGCATGCCTGACCAAACAATATGAAGCGCTGCTGGCGACCGAGAAAGTGCGCGTGGAATTCGCCAGCGACGGTATTCATCGACTTGCCGAAATCGCCTTGTCGGTCAACGAAAAAACGGAAAACATCGGAGCGCGCCGCCTGTATACCGTCATGGAGAAATTGCTGGAAGACGAATCGTTCTCCGCCGGCGGAGAAACGATGCGAACGGTCGCAATCGACGCGGCCTATGTCGATACCAGGCTGGGAGAATTGGCCGTGAACGAGGACTTGTCGCGCTACGTGCTGTGACGTAAAACCGATTCCGCCCCGGCCATCGGACGCGGAATCGAGCACGCAGCGGTTAATTGTTCAGATTGTTGCGAACCCGGCCACCTGAACGCCCAATGCGGTTGCCCATTTCCGGCGGAGGTGGAGGGGGCGGGTTTTGTTCGCCTTCGGGTGGCACGGCGTTTTGCGGCGGCGGTGCCTGCTGCACGATGTTGGGCGCCGGTATGGGGCCCGGCTGAGGCTGGATGCCGATCGGCGAATCGCCGTGGCCGATGGTTGCGGCAGCGGGCAACTCGACGCGCTTGACGACCCCGTTTTCCGACAGCAGCACATATTGTGAATGAACTTCCTTGATCGTGACGCCCGGAACGATTTCGGCGTTTAACCGCACCGCCTCGGCCGGCTTGCCGTCTGCAGCAAGAATGGCGACGCTCTCGGCTGCGTTTTGCGACACGACCACGCCCTTCAACTGAAAATTGCTGGCGGCAGCAACGGACAAATGGCCGCCGAACAGTCCCATAGCGACTTCAGGATCGACTTCGGCTTTTGCCTGCGGCTTCGGCATGGCGACGCTGCGCACTTCCGGCTTGATGAATTGCATGACCCAATAGGTACCGGACATGCACAAGGCCAGGAACAACAGGAAACTAAAAAGAATCGGCCAGCGCTTCATACCATCTCTTCTCGATTATTGAGCAAAATTATTGGGCAAAATCATGGGCTAACTTATTTGGCTAACTCATGTGTTAACTTAATGCACTAACTGGTTGATTTCGATGATGGGCATCAAGACAGCCAGCACAATCAGCAGCACCACCACCCCCATGAACAGGATCAGCGCCGGCTCAAGCAGGCTGGCGATGGTCATCGCACGCCGCTCCAGATCCTGCTCCTGCGCGCTCGCCGCGCGATCAAGCATGGCCGGCAATTCGCCGGTCACTTCTCCGGCACGTATCATGTGAATCAACATGGGTGGAAAGTATTTGTGAGCAGACAGGGCGCGCGCCAGGCTCACGCCCTCGCGCACACTGGTCGTCGCGTCCTCGACCTGTTCGCGCATTGCGACATTCGACAAGGTATCGCGGCTGGTTTGCAGCGCGCGCAGAATAGGCACACCGGAACCGGTGGTAATGGCCAGGGTGCTGGCAAAACGCGAAGTATTGAGGCTGCGCTCGAATTTGCCGTACAAAGGCGCGCGCAGCAGCCACGAGTGAAAGCGGTACTTGAAGGCGGGATTTTGCAACGCTTTGCGCCAGGCAAAACCTGCGAATATCGCCAGGGCCAGCACGTATAAACCGTCCGAGCGGACAAAGTCCGACACGGCCAGCATCATGACCGTCAGCAAGGGCAGCTTCTGTTTGGTGCTGGCAAATACCGACACGATTTGCGGCACGACGTAGGTCAGCAGGAATATCACAATGGCAAACGCCACGACGGTCACGATGGCCGGATAGGTAAATGCCAGCTTAACCTTTTGCACCAGCGCATTGCGCCGCTCGATGAAATCGGCCAGGCGCGACAACACCTTGGCCAGTTGTCCGATTTGTTCGCCCGATGCAATCAGGGCACGGTAAATATCGGTGAAATCGCGCGGGTGTTGCGCCAGCGCATCCGACAGCGAAGAGCCGCCCATCAATTCGGCGCGGATCGATGCGATCAGATCGCGCAAATAAGGGCGCTCCGATTGTTCCAGCAAGGCGGTGAATGCCTGCTCAAGCGGCAGGCTCGCTTCCAGCAAGCTGGCGAGCTGGCGGGTAAACAGTGCCAGTTCAGTGGTCGACAAACCGTCGCCGAAGGAACGCGAGCGCGCATGTCCGCTGGCATCGACCTGGCTCGCAATCGGTTCCACGACGACCGGCGCCAGATCGCGGGCACGCAAGTCCGCGCGTGCGGCGCGCAGACTGTCTGCGTTGACCACACCCTTTCTGTTGACACCGGCTGCGTCGACAGCCTCATAGCGAAATGCGGGCATGGTTCAGCCCCCCACAGGTTGTTGAAAAACGTAGCGAGCGAGCCGGGATCGGGGTTGGGGAGCACACGGGTAGGCAAGTACACAGAGCACCGCAGACCGGGAGGTGGTCGGGCCGCGTAGGACGCGCAGTCGTTTTGCAACAGCCTGCGCGCTCATTTGTTGCCTTCTTTGGTTACGCGCAGCAATTCAGCTTGCGTCGTGACGCCTTCGGTGAGCCAGCGTTCGCCGTCTTCCCGCATTGTGCGCATGCCGTCCTTCTGGGCGGCGGCGCGGATTTCGGCTTCGGATGCCTGGTTGTGGATCTGCGCGTTGATCGCTTCGGTTGTTTGCAACAATTCATAGACGCCGACGCGTCCATGGTAACCGGTTTGGCCGCAATGCTCGCAACCGACCGCCACCCAACCGTGGCCGTCGTGCACCTTGCAGTGGCTGCACAATTTGCGCACCAGGCGCTGCGCCACGACACCCAAAAGCGATGATGACAGCAGGAACGGTTCAATGCCCATGTCGAGCAAACGTGTCACGGCGGCGGCCGAATCGTTGGTATGCAAGGTCGCCAATACAAGGTGGCCGGTGAGCGATGCCTGCACCGCGATCTGTGCGGTTTCAAGGTCGCGAATTTCGCCGATCATGATCACATCAGGGTCTTGGCGCAAAATAGCGCGCAACGCCTTGGCGAAGGTCATTTCGATACGCGCGTTGACCTGGGTCTGGCCGACACCGGCCAATTCATATTCGATCGGATCTTCCACCGTGAGAATGTTGGTGGTGCTGGCATTCAAGCGCGACAGCGCAGCGTACAAGGTGGTGGTCTTGCCCGAACCTGTTGGACCAGTCACGAGCACGATACCGTGCGGTTGGGCGATCAATTCGTCGAATTGCGTCAACACGTCGGGACTCATGCCGAGGTGGCGCAAATCGAGCCGGCCGGCCTCCTTGTCGAGCAAACGCAACACGGCACGCTCGCCATGACCTGTCGGGAGCGTGGAAACCCGCACGTCGACCGGCTTGCCGCCGACGCGCAGCGTAATGCGGCCGTCCTGCGGCAAGCGCTTCTCGGCGATGTCGAGCTGGGCCATGATCTTGATACGCGAGATCAAGGAAGCGTGGATCGCCTTCTTCGGCCGCACGACGTCGCGCAGCGAACCGTCAATGCGGAAACGCACGACGGAAATCTGCTCGAACGGTTCGATATGAATGTCCGATGCTTCTTCCCGCAGGGCCTGCGTCAACAGTGCATTGATCATGCGAATGACCGGTGCATCGTCGGCCGATTCGAGCAAGTCTTCGATGGCCGGCATGTCGAGCATGAGCTTGGCCAGATCGAGGTCGGACTCGAATTCGTCAACCACCTGTGCCGCATCGCCGCCGGAGCCGGCATAGGCTTGTGCGATTGCCGCATCGAGGTCATCGCGCGACATGGTCTTGAGCTTCACGCGGCCATAGCGCCGCCCGACCTCGGCGATGGCGGAAGGCTTGGTCGCTTCAGATATCCAGACTTCAACGACCGGCGCGAGGTCGCCATCGGCGGTTTCGCTGCGGCGTGCAAGCAGCGTGAAATCGCGCGCAAAACTATAGGGCAGCAGGCGTGGTTCGGACATGGTCTATTGTTTCGGCTTGGTCAGATCGATCACCGGCGCATTCTTGTCGTCCAACTGGATCGCAGGTTGGCGAGGCGTCTGCGGCGGCAAAGGCTGCACCAGGCCTTGGCCTCCCACCTGGCCCTTTTGATCCGGCGGCAGGACCGGCGCCCGCATATCAGGCAGCAGCGTGGCGCTAGGTGGTTGGGCATGTTCCTCGGCCGTGCGCATATAGTCGTAGCGATCCGCCGTGACGTGGTTGCTCTGGTCCTCGTTGCGGATCACGATCGGGCGCAGGAACACCATCAGGTTGGTCTTGGAGCGCGAGCGGGTCTTGTATTTGAACAGGTTGCCAATCAAGGGCACGCTGCCGAGACCCGGCACTTGCTCATTGGTGTCGCTCACGCTGTCCTGGATCAAGCCGCCCAGCACAATGATCTGGCCGTCGTCGACGAGCACGTTTGTTGTGATCGAGCGCAGGTTGGTGATCAAGCCTGCAGCATTGTTTTGCGTGGTATCGATGGACGACGATTCCTGATAGATGGCCATCTTGACGGTGCCGCCTTCGGAAATTTGCGGACGCACGCGCAACTTCAAACCGATGTCCTTGCGATCGACCGTCTGGAACGGGTTGACGCCCGCGGCGCCACCGGAAGCTGCCGTGGCGAAGCTGCCGGTAATGAACGGCACGTTCTGGCCGACGATGATGGTCGACTCTTCATTGTCGAGCGTGATCATGTTCGGCATCGACAGGATGTTTGCCGTATTGTTGGTCGCGATGGAGTGCGCAATCGCGCCCAGCGTCAACTGGCCGGCAACCTGACGGAATATGCCTAGCGAGAGGCCATTGCCGGGCAGCGTCGGCGCGGTCGCGGTCGTGCTGCTGCCGGAACTGCTCGAATTGGCGGCCGCCAGCGCGAACAGATTGTTGCCGCCGCTGCTGAATGCCGTGGCACCGCCCAAGCGGTAGGAGCTGTTGGCATTGCCCGACAACGCAGCCCATTGCACGCCCAGTTCCGCTTCCTGCGAATCGGTCACTTCGACGATCAAGGCTTCAATGTAGACTTCGGCGCGGCGCGCATCGAGCTGGTCGATCACGACGCGCAAATTACGATAAACCGTATCGCTGGCGGTGATGATCAGGGTATTGGTTGCCTGGTCGGCCTGGATGAAGCCTGCCGAACCGCCGCTCGGCAAGGTCGATGGCGAAGCCGGCGTGGAAGGCGGCAGCGCGCCGCCGGGTGTGGTTCCGCCGGCACCGCCCGGCTGCTGCGGCTGGCTCGATTGATCGCGCGGCGAACTACTGCTGCCGGCATTGGCATTGGGCGACGAATCGGACGAGACGACGGCGCGTAATGTCGTTGCCAGTTTGATTGCATCGGCGTTCTTCAGATAGACCACATGCACGTTACCGGGCAGAGTCGTCGGCTGATCGAGCTTGTTGATCAGCGACTTCGCCAGATTGGCCCGTGCCACCGACGGTGCCTTGATCAGCACGGCATTGGTGCGCGGATCGGCAGTCAGCGTGACCTTGCCGCCATCGGGGCTACCGCCGCCGGTCGGTTCGAGCATGCGGTTGATCATGGTTGCAATATCGCTGGCAATTGCATACTTGATCGGAACCACGTCCACATCGACATTCGACGGACCATCGAGCGCGGCAATGATCTTGCCCAGGCGCGTCAGGTTGTCGGCGTAGTCGGTGATGACCAGTGTGTTGTTGCCGATATTGGCGTTGATCGTGTTGTTGGGCGAAATCAGCGGACGCAATACAGCAAGCAGGTTGGTGGCCGATTCATAGTTCAGGTGATAAATCTGGGTCGCGATCTGATCGCCCTTCACAGCAGCCACGTCGGTCGGGCCGACCTGCAGTTTGGCATCGGATTCCGGCACCACCTTGGTGTAGCCGTCCGCCACGACAACGGTAAAGCCTTGCAGGCGCAGTGCCGAGATGAGCAAACGGTAGGCGTGCGCCTTGTCGACCGGTTTTTCCGCCACCAGGGTCAAGGTGCCCTTGACGCGCGGGTCGATGATGAAAGTCGTATTGGTGTAATGTCCAATGGCCTTGATGACCGATTCGATATCGGCGCCGACGAAATTGAGCGTCGCATCATCGGCGGCCGGATCATGCGCAAACACCGGCGCCGACAAGGCGCAGAGTACCGCAGTCATGGCACCAACACGGCGCCACTTGGCACTCCTGTCGGCACTCTCGCCAGCTTTCCTGTCGGTTTTCTTGTGAGCTTCGATAGTCGATCGTTTGTCTTTTTTCATAGCCTTAACGCAAACACGTCCTTGTCACCAATTCTCTGCCGCTGACCCAGCAAATTCAATAAATTTGCCAACTTTTGCTCTTGCCCTGCTTCTGCTTCGGCCATTCCGGAAAAATGGAATTGCCCGTTGGCCAGGTTGCCCTCGCCATTCAACAACATCGGTCCGCGCGTGGTCTTGAGCTCCAGATGCGCCTGCTCGCCGTTCCACTGTATGCCGACATGGTAGGCACCCAAAGGCCGGATATTCGACAGGCGCGATCCGATGTCGCTCAATTCCAGATTCGTGGTGCCGGTTACCGCCAACCCCGCACCGTGACGCGCTATCAGCAGCGGCCCCCAAGACAACTGCATCTGTCCTGACGGCTGTATCGTGTTCAATGGCGCACCCAACCCGGACAAACGGTCCGCCGGCAACTCCACCGATGCACCACTGACTTGCCATTGCGACCAATTTCCGCCAACTGTCACCGTTTGCGAGAGCGCCGAAGGATTCTCCAATTCGGCGTCGACCTGCCCAAACAAAACCAGCGGCGACAGCTTCCAGGAAAAGCGTCCGGGCAACAATGGCGTGACCGGCTCGCCCTTGCCCGGCGCGCCGCCTATGAATGCCGAACCGCGCCATAGTGTGCCTTGCGCGTCGCCCAGCGTCAAACGTCCGCCGCTTTCTTTTTCCACCTCGTAAGTCAGCCACGTCGCCGGAAAGAAGGCGAGCGCGGTGAGCGCCACGCACAGTGCAGCGGCTATGGCCCAAATTACGAAGCGCATCGCATGTCCATCCTCGCCTATCCCTCGCTGTGCTGTTGTTTCAGCGTCAGAGTGGCATTGACCATGTCGAGCTGCGCCGAGGCAATGAAGTTGGCTTCGACGACGGACAGATGCGACGTTTTCTGCTGTTCGTTCAACCAGTCAAGCAAGCCGGCAAAAGAGACCGGATCGAGTTGCAGGCGAATCAGTCCGTCGGAAACGGCAAGATTCTTGGGTTTCAAGCCATGCGCCGAAAGCGAAGCGGCGACGCTCTCCTGCGAAACCGGTTCCGTCGTTACCCCGGCTGCGCTTTTCAATTCCGCCGCCTGGGTCGCCAATGCCTGCATTTGCGCCGCCTTCTGACGCAATTCGGGCAAATCGTGGCTGAGCTGCTTGCGCCCTTTCAAGGCTGGGGCAAACAATAAAAGATAAACCAGGAACAGCAGAAGCACGGCGGCGCCCACGCCCAACATCGTGCGCTCACGCGCGTTGCGCTCGTTCCAGAATATCGTGGCCGACTCCTTCAATTCGTCGAACACGTTCGATCCCTTGGTTGCCGTACTCATTTCGCGCTCCTGATTTGCCATACTGCCGCCGACGGACTGGTGATGCCCAGGTTGCGCGCCGCCAAGGAAAATTTCATCTTGTCCATCGAAACCGGGTTCTCCGGTTTCATGTGCACGAGCAGGCTGTGATCGCGATATTCGATCGAAGCGATGACCGAAGCCGCCGTCTTGTGCGCTTTGTTCTGCTGCAATTCGGCATTGAACACTTCCGCAAAATTGCCGGCCAGCTGGGCAAAATCGTCGGCCGACGCCTGACCAGAGTCGCGCTCGGCATTGGCGATCTTTTGCTGCATTTGCGCCATCGGATCAACGATCACGGTTTCATTGGGGAAGGCCGATTTGTAGATCTGGATCATGCTGTCGTTCAGGCTCTTCGATTCGCGCCTCATGCGCAACCAGTCGACATTAAGGCCAATCGCGTTGACCAGCATAATGAGTACGGCCAATATTGCTGCCCAGCGCCATTGCTTCCAATTGACTTGCGGGCCGCTGCTGGCTCCGAGCCCGGCCATCAGATTCATGGGGTTCTTGCCGAGAATGGCAATCACGCGCGGCCAGTTGTCGGCATACACCTGGGTGGAATCCATGCCTGTGGCGGCGGCACGCG
Source organism: Burkholderiaceae bacterium (assembly GCA_036561005.1). Classification (GTDB taxonomy): domain Bacteria; phylum Pseudomonadota; class Gammaproteobacteria; order Burkholderiales; family Burkholderiaceae_D; genus PKWO01. The sequence continues at coordinate 56,510 of DATBQE010000050.1, forward strand.
CTGCGATCTCAGCCTGAAATTCCGGCACCCGCTCGTGCGCCACGTACAAATGCAGCGGCCGCGCCGGCGCGATAGCCCGGATTGCATCGAGCACCTCGGCGGCTGCGGTAGCGGGCGTTTCAGGAAAAATTGGCAATCCGACCGCTTCCTGGGCGGCAAGTCGAAGGGCAAGATCAAGATCCGCACCGTGTTCGACCACGGCGGCGGTCACCATACCCTCCTCCTCGGCCAAAGGGAGACAGGATTGGCCCGGCACCATGGCCAGGCTGCGCGCACCGTAACCGGTAAATGCCTGCGCGAGAATGTCGAGCCAACTGCGCTGGGCGACCGCGGCCGTGCGCAGGTCGTCGTCAAAATCGCCGGCCACCACAACGCACTCGGATGGGTCGACCATCAACTGATCTTCCACGAGGTTGGGCAAAGCCAGGCGCAATTTGGCCGCAGTGAGCGGCGGCGTTTTAACGCGCAGCAAACTGACGTCGCTGGCGGCCAACAAAAGGATCACGCGGTCGGCGGACGCAACCATGCCGGCCAGGTCGGCGAGCGCGGCAATACCTTCCTTTTCCACGGCACCGCCTTGGGAGGCCAATGCGTAGCTGCTGGGCAAGTTCAGCCAGTGCTCGGCTGCCTCCGCCGCTGCCTTCGAAGGCAAGCGTATATACAGTATGCTCAAAGTCTCATCTTCCCCATCAAGAGCGGTCGAATCGCCGCGCTATATTCTATTTACAGTCAGTCGACGGTCAGTTCTGCCGCGTCCAGATAATTGCAGTATTGGTGCCATTTCGCTGAATCAGCGATTGTACGTCGAGTGCGGCCCGGCTCAAGCGAACTTTGCCGTTTACCAGAAAATAATTTGTTTTCACGTCGGCGGTATTGTTCCCCAGAGTTGCCGATTGACCGGTCAAATGTGAGGTAAAGTCGGCCAGGCTATTGTAGAAAGTGCGCCTGGCCACGATGCCGGATGCCTCCCCGAGCGACAGGGTGGAGACAATCGCGCTCAACACCTCGGCTGGCGCCGTATTGACATTGACCGGCGTCGGGGTCGGCAAGACAATCACGAAATCCTTCAACTTGGCCAGAATTTGCGGCGTAAAACCCGGCACGGCCAACAGGTCGTCGCGCTGCGTCAAACCCAGCGGCTCGGACGATTCCCCCGAACCGGCCGTCGGCAGTGCGCCGGTTATTGGCGTCATTCCAGCGGTCGTCGGTGTCACATTATTCGCGCCGGCGGTCGCGGCAGCACTTGCAGCCGAAGCCTGGGCCGCCGCAGCGGCAGCGGCTTGCTGGGTCTGGCCGCTGTTCTTTTGCGCGGTCAGCATGGTATTGGCCGCCGCCTGCGCCAACGATGGCGGCAAGCCCAGATTGGTTAACAAGCGACCGAATGCGGTCACCTGGTTCGGATCGATCACGCCGCCGACACACAAATTGGTCAGGTTATAGCGCGATTGGGCATCGATGATATTGCCCGACAGTGTGGCGTCGCTGGCCTCTTCTTCGCTACGATTATTGTCGACATACTGATCCAGGCGGGTTTCTTCGAGCGGCACGGCCCACGGTTCGCCGAGGTGGTCGATATTCGAATTGCGCGCATCTTCGCGCAGTACCAGGCGCGCATAGTCGAGCGCCCCGCGCAGGATCCATTGCTTTTGCAACTGCAGACGCTGATTTTCGATCGAGCGAACCTGAACCTGCTGTTGCCAGAAAAGGCTCGCCACAATCGTGATGGCCAGCGTGGTCAGCAGCAAGGCAGTAATGACGGCGACGCCGCGTTGTTTCCGTCCAGAATGGGAAGAAGCCGATCGTTTCATGCGGCCCCGATCAAAAACACCTTGAGCATTACGGCGCCGGCCTGGGGCTGCAGTGATATTTCCAGCCCCTTCAGTGCATTGGGGTTGCCGACCTGGCCTGGAATTGCAGTTGCCGCTGCCGCAGGCGCTGCGCCCGTCTGCCATGGTCCGGCGCCCATCCAGGTACGCATCGACATGCTGGCCAGTCCGGTTTGCAGCGTCACAGCCTGGGCCTCGCCATCGCCGCCGTCGTTGCCGGTCGAACTCCACAGCGCATCGAGCTCTTTCAGGTCGCGCGTGGTGGCCGACTCGCGCCTGGTCAGCACGCCCTTGTCGAGGCGATAGACGACGACTTCCAGGCGCGAGGGCTGGCCATCCGCGAAGACCGTACGCACCAGGCGCAGGCGCTCGCTGTCGGCCATCAATTGCGGCCGCGCGCCAATGATGGAAACGGGTGCCACATTGGCGCAATCGCTTTGCATCTGGGCGAAGGTCAATTGCATGCCGCGCGTTTCCTCCAATTGGCTGGTCAGTACCGTGCGCGCGCGCATGATTCCGTCGAGCCCGCGCCATCCGAGCACGGCCACAATCGCCAGCACGCCGATGGCGACCAGCAATTCGATCAAGGTAAAGCCGCTGACCGCCCTGATTCCACCGCGCTGAATCTTGTCCCTCATCGCGGCACCAATTGATTGAGCTTGATGATGCGGCGGTCGGGCGCCTGGGTATCGGCAACGCTGACCTCGACGCGACGGAACATCGGGTTCGGGGTCGACAGCACCACTTCCTTGCAAATCAGATGCATGTCGCCTTGCGGGCAATCGAAAGAGCGCTCGCCGAGGTCGGGAAATTCGCTGGCCAGGCGGATTTGCGTTAGCCGATTTTCGGCAGACCAGGTTGCCATCATGATGGCGCGCAAGCCTTCGCTATTGTGGGTCAGGCTGCCGACCGCGCGCAGACTGGCGCCCAGCGCAGTCACGACGATAGCCAGGGCAACCAGGACTTCGAGCAGGGTGAATCCGGCAGACGCGCGCGACGCCGGATTGCGTCTTGGTGATTGAGCGGTATGCATCATTCGACCGAGAAGTGGCCGATACCGTCGGCGTGGATCGCGACTGAATCGTCGCCGGCTGTGAGGGTCAGCACAAACGGCTTGTCGACCGGCTCGCGGCCGAACACGATACGCAGTGGATTCTTGCCGGTTTCCGGCTGCGGCGTCATCAGCAGGGTAATGGGCGCGCGTTTGAATTCGCGCGCGCGCATCAGATCGTCATCGGAAATCGGCTGCCATTCGGTATCGTTGCGGATCTGGAAATCATAGTGATTTTCATCCGCCTCGAACGCAACCGGGCGATTGCGCACAATTGCTTCGTCACGCGCGAGCTGCAATAAAAGCGCGATGCGCTGCGCATCATTTTGCAGGCTTTTTTGTCCGTTGGGCATGGCATTGAAAGAAACCATGCCTAGCGTGATGCCGACAATCACCAGCACCACCAGCAACTCAAGCAGGGTAAAACCGCGTGACAGCGCCTGACGGGTCGTCATCACGGCCCGTTTGCGCTGTTCAGGCTTAACTAGTCCCACGAACCAATGTCGGCATCATTGCCGCTGCCGCCTGGTTGGCCATCGGCGCCGAGCGAAAATACATCGATCTCACCATGTACGCCGGGGGAGAGATACTGATAGGTATTGCCCCAGGGGTCCTTGGGCAATTTGTCGAGATAGCCTTTCCATGAATTGGCTGTTGGCCCCGCAGTCGGCTTCGACACCAATGCCTGCAATCCCTGTTCGGTAGTCGGGTAACGCGAATTGTCGAGCTTATACGTTTTCAGCGCCGTCATGATGCTGGCAATGTCGGCTTTGGCCGCCGTCACCTTGGCTTCCTCACCGCGGCTCAGCAAGCTTGGCACGACCATGGCAGCCATAATGCCGATGATCAGCATCACAACCATCATTTCAATCAGGGTGAAACCGCGCGCACGGCGGCTGCCTTGCGCTTTACGACGTGCTGTCAGAAGAGAGAGTCTCATGGAAGTTTCTTTTGGGAATGACCAATGGATCAAATAAAAAGCGAGTATAAAGCGGAAGCAGGCATTGTTACACCACTATCCCGGCCAACACTGAATTTTTTTCGCGCACGAATAAGACTATGCGGAACAAAAAAAGTGCCGCCTGCAAACATTTAAATTGTGTAACGGTGTGATTGCCAAGGTCAAGCTGGCAAATCTACTTGGAGAAGTGGTCTCGCTACCGGAAGAGACCGAGGAGGTACTCTAATCGCTACACTCAGGCACATCGATGATGCGCCGCAACAAACCAATTTTCAGGTTGGATCGGCGTCGAGATGCAAGGCAGTCAGCACGGATTCGTTCATCCATGTGTGCAGCCAGCCTGCGATTTGTCCGGTGATGTCCTCGTCGGACGTTTCCGCTGCAGCAGAGCACACGTCGGAAAAGCTGCGGCCCTCGGCCAAGCCGCGCAGCGCGAGCGCTTCATAGGCGTTGAGCGAGCGAAAATGCGGCTGCAGTTCTTTGCGCCAGACCAGCCAGGTGCAAGGTTCCTCGCTCCTCAAAGCGTCAGGTGGCGCCTCGTCCCGGCCCAGTGCAAGCCAGATGGCAGGAATATTCCAATGCAAGCTGAGCAACTGCAAAGAAGGATGCAGCGCAAAACCGAGCGTTTCCCAAGCCTCCGGCGCCAGCCCTTGCAGGTCTTGCAATGTCAAGATCGGCGCATCCGCGGCGTCGAATGCCAGACCCAGGGCCCACTCAAAGGCTGCCAGTTCTGCAACCATCGGATGGTCGGGAAGCGATTCGGCGGCAAATGCGGCGAAGTGGTCGCCAAACCACCGCAGGTTACGAAACTGCGATGGATAGCGCTCTATATAGTCCCGACATAGCGCGGCGAAGGCGTCGTCACCGACGTACGCGTACGTTTTGTCGAACGCTTCGGCAAGCGCTTCGCCCAGGCGTATCCGGTAGGCGTCATAGTAAATTGCCAGCCTGTCCTGCACCGGCAAACCAAATTGGCTGTCGATCAAAGCAGCGATTGCGGGTTGCTCGCGATCGCCACGCAACACATAGGTTTGAAATTGATCCTGAATCGTTTGCAGGGAGGCGTTCATGCTGCGGCCACCAATTGTTGTTGGCCGGCGATATTGCGCGCCAACTGCAATTCGTCGATCAATTCCGGCAAGGGCGGGATATTGTCGTCCCGCTCGATCATGGCGGCGACTGTGCCGAAGCGCCGCACGGCGGCAGCGTATAGGTCCCATACCGGATTGGTAATTGGATGGTCGTGCGTGTCGACGATGTAATCGCCGTGGTCAGTATGGCCGGCAAGGTGAATTTGCTGCACCCGTCCGACCGGTATCGCATTCAAGTATTGCATCGGGTCGAAGCCGTGGTTGACACTGCTGACGTAGATGTTGTTCACGTCGAGCAGGATCAGGCTGTCCGATTCTTCGGCAATTGCACTGACGAACTCCCACTCCTTCAAGGTGTCGCCGGCGAAGGCGACGTAGCTCGACACGTTTTCCAATAGCAGTGGGCGCCCCAGATATTCCTGCACACGGCGCACATTCTGCGCCACGAGTTTCACGGTTTCTTCGGTGTAGGGTAGCGGAAACAGATCGTGCAGGTTACGTCCGTGCACACCGGTCCAGCAAATGTGATCGGACATCCAGAGCGGCTCGACGCGCTGCATGAGGCGCTTCAAATCGGCCAGATATTCTTCCGACGGTCCGTTCGGTGTGCCGATCGACATCGACACGCCGTGCATCACCATGGGGTAGTCGCGCCGGATCTTGTCGAGCATCGCCAATGGCTTGCCGCCAGGGACCATGTAGTTCTCGGACAGGATTTCAAACCAGTCGACCTGGCACGGTGCGGCGAGAACTTCTGCGTAGTGATCGGTGCGCAAACCGAGGCCGAAACCCGGCGATGGAACCAGCATGGAAGTCGACATGGCAGACGGAATTGTATGGAGAATTCGCCGGCCGCGTGAGCGGGCCGGCGAAAGGAACAAGCTTGCAGCCGGATTACTTGGCGTCGATGACCTTGCCGCCCTTGGCGCTGCATTCTGCTGCAGTGGTAGCCAGGAAACCATGGCCCTTGCAGGTGTTCTGACCCTTGCAGGCATTTTCCGCTGTCTTGCAGTCGCTCTTGCCCTTGCAGCTATTGATGCCGGCGCAATGCACGGTGTCACCGGTGCCGGCCGATACCGGCGTGGCGGAAACGGCGCCTGACAAAGCCATGGCAGCAGCGGCGGCAGCGATTAAAGCACCTGATTTGAATGTTTGTTTCATTTTCGTATCTCCTAAAGTTTGTGGAACATTTATGGATACTACCGCCCGCGAGTCCTGAGCCAGCTCAATCGAGCGCAGGCTATTCTGGCAGTATCCGCTGAAAAGGTGAAGCTTTTGTGAAAACCTGTTGCTATTGGTGTTGCTCGGTATTGCGCGTTGTTACAACGTATTACTTGGCATCCTTGTCGAGGTCGATAATCTTGCCGCCCTTCTTCAGGCATTGGCCAGCCTTGGCGCTGAGAAAGCCGTGACCTTTGCAGGTGTTCTGGCCCTTGCAGGCATTTTCCGCCGTCGCGCATTCGCTCGTGCCCTTACAGCTATTGATGCCTGCGCAGTGCACAGTGTCGCCGGCGCTGACGGAAGCGGTGCCGGCCATGACGGAACCGGACAAAGCCATTGCGGCGGCAGCTGCGGCAATCAGGGCGCCGGTTTTGATCGTTTGCTTCATGTGTATCTCCAAAGTCGAATTGAATCGGGTTAAATTCAGGTTAAATAAGTCCAGCGCGTTACCACATCGGAGCAATGTCATCGCGTGCCTAACCAGCATCCAGCTCCGCTGTGCCGCCCTGCCTTCGCGATATCTGCTGCCATTTCGTCGGGGTACTTTCGTTTTACTTACACCGATTTGCAAAAAATTTCTTCGGCATGATGGTAATACGCCACCGGCAATAAAACGGATTCAGGTTTCCACGTTGCCGCTCAAGCAGCTGCCCGGAGTTTTTTGTTTCCAGCAAGAAATCCCTGCATTAGCTAAACTAGCAGTCGGCAAGATCCATTGCCGCCCCCCTACAAGCAGGCGCCAGTCACCGCTGCGCAGCCCATAAAAATGTAAAAAAAAGGAAAAATGTTCCATGGAGTTCTCAAAGGAGTTTCACCCGTCTCGCTTCGCACTGCGGCGCTTGCCCTTGCTGCTTGCGCTTGCATCTGCCCTGGCAAGTCCGCTGGCGCATGCCGCAGCTACCTCAGATAACATTGCGCTGAAAGACACGCCGTATCCGGGCAAGCTGAGCGTCGATGTTGATATGCGCGAAGCAGCGCGCAAGATTTTTACGGTACATGAAGTCATTCCGGTTACAGCAGGTGCACTGACGCTGCGCTATCCCAAATGGATACCCGGCGAACATTCGCCGAGCGGTACGCTAGACGGTGTTACGGCCCTGCATGTCAGCGCCAACGGCAAAGCGCTGACCTGGCGTCGTCAATTGGTTGACATGTTTGCCCTCGATTTGCAGGTGCCTGCGGGCGTGACGCAGTTAACGGTCGATTTCTCTTTCCTGTCGCCAATCGGCGGCGGCGCATTCGGCCAAAGCACGTCGGCCACACCGCATCTGGCAGAACTGGAATGGAATCAGGTATTGTTTTACCCGGCGGGTTACCCTGTGCGGCAAATTCCGATCGACGCCAGCGTTCGCGTGCCGGACGGCTGGCAATTTGCCACGGCGCTGGAGCATGCAACGGATCACGCCGGCGGCGCGCACTTCAAGACCGTCAGCGTTGAACAGTTGGTCGACTCACCGCTATTCACCGGCCAATATTTTCGCCGCATCGAGCTAACGTCCGGCACCGACGTGCCGGTACGCCTGAACCTGATTGCGGACCGCCCGGGCAATCTGGCATTGAAGCCGGAACAGATTGAACATCACAAGGCCCTGGTGAAACAGGCGGTCGCCATGTTCGGCGCGCAACACTACGACCATTATGATTTCCTGTTGGCCTTGTCGGACAACACCGGCTCCTTCGGACTCGAACATCATCAGTCAAGCGACGACCGCATCGATGCCGAATTCTTCACCGAGCCGGAACTGTACCTGCAAGGCGCCGGCCTGCTGCCGCATGAGTACGTGCATTCATGGAACGGCAAGTTCCGCCGCCCCGCCGGCCTCGCCACGCAGGACTATACGCAGCCGATGAAGGGCGACCTCTTGTGGGTATACGAAGGCTTGACAGAGTATCTCGGCAATGTGTTAACTGCACGCTCCGGCTTGTGGACAGCCGACCAATACCGCGACAACCTGGCCATGGTTGCCGCCGCCATGGATCACGTGCCGGGCCGCGACTGGCGTGCCTTGCAGGATACCGCCGATGCCGCGCAACTGCTTTACTTTGCCCCGCATGCCTGGGTCAATTCGCGCCGTGCGGTCGACTATTACCCCGAGGGTGAATTGATCTGGCTTGATGTCGATACGCGCATCCGCGAATTGTCGAACAATGCCCGCTCGCTCGATGACTTCCTGCATGCCTTCCATGGCATCAAGGACGGCAATATGGATGTGCGCAGCTATTCCTTCGACGACGTGGTCAATACCTTGCAGACGGTGCAACCGAACGACTGGCGCGGCTTCCTGCGCCAACGTCTTGACACCCATGAAGTGCGCGCGCCCCTGGATGGTGTAAAGCGTGGCGGCTGGAAGCTGGTGTATACCGATGTACCAAGCGCAAACTTCAAGGCAGCGGAAAAACAGCAAAAAGACACGAATCGCATCAGTTCTATCGGATTGATGATCGAATCGGCAGAAGACACGCGCGGTACCATAGGTGATGTGCTGTGGGGCAGCGCGGCCTTTGACGCCGGATTGATTCCCGGCATGAAGGTTATTGCGATCAATGGTGAGCACTACGCGCCGGAACTTCTTGACGCCGCCATTGCAGAAGCAGCCAAATCGCACAAGCCGATCGATCTGCTGGTGAAAAACACTTCCGTCTACACGACGGTTCACGTGGCCTACTACGATGGACCGAAGTTCCCGCACCTGCTGCGTGCCGATGGTGAACAGAACCGACTGGAAGCGATCATCAAGGCGAAAGGCTAGGAAGAAAGCGCGGCAATCGCCCGCCGTGGCGATTGCCGCAGTCGATTATTTCCGTTCCTTCTTCGCGTCGCCTGCAATCGCGACGCTCAGTTTGGCCGGATCGATCACCTTGCGAAAGGCCGCTGTCACCTGCTCCGGTGTCAGCGCCCTGATCTTGTCTTCATAGGCCTTGCTCCAGGCGAAGGTGCGCCCCAGGTAAAGATAGGTAATCCAGCCATAGGCCACGGCGCCGTCCTGCGCCCTGGTCTGGGCACGCTGTTGCAGCATGCCTGATTTGGCGCGCGCCACTTCTTCAGCCGTGAAGCCGCTCTTCAACACACGTTGCAATTCCTGGGCAACGGCGACATCAAGCTTGTTCAGATTTTGCGGCGCTGCAATGGCGCTGATGGAAAAACTGCCGGCCCGGTCTATCGTGCCCGGGTCGAGAGACGACTCGCCGCCATAGGACAAACCGTCTTTCTTGCGTATGCGCGCCATCAAGCGTGAGTCCAATCCTGCGCCGCCGCCGAAAATGTAATTGGCCAACGCGAGTGCCGGATAGCTGTCGTCGGTATCGCTCAAATCCAGTTCGACATGCGCGGTGTAAAAACCGTTTTCCTTGTCCGGTGCGTCAAGCTTCTTGTGGATGGGCGCAATGTCGGCAATGGTTCGTTTGACAAGCGCATAAGGCGCGGCACTATTCCAGCCCAACAGAGTTTCATCAAGCGCCTTGGCCGCTTCCGCCGGATCAAAATCCCCGACTATCGCTATTTCACCATGCGACGCGCCATAGAACTCGTGGTGGAATGCCTTGACCTGCTCCAGCGTCGTAGCCTTCACTGCGGCGATTTGCTGGTCTATGCTTTCTGCCGCACGCCAATCGCCAGCAGGATAGTGATCGAAATGTTCGGCAATTGCCTGCTCGGCCAGCGTACGTGGGTCGTTGCGGCTGCTCTCCAGGCCAACCAGAATCTCGTTACGCAATTGCTCAAACTCTTTTTCCGGGAATGTCGGCTGCTTCAGTATCTGCGCCGCAAGGCGCAGGGCCGCCGACAAGTTGGCGCGCGTGGTTTCGAAATGATACGGATCGCCATTCATCTTGAGGCGGGCCATCTGGTCGGCCAATTGCTCACGCGTATATTGCGCATTGCCGCGCAAGAGCATTTCTGCGGTCAGACCGGAGATCGTCTGCTTGCCGAACAGACTTTTTTCGTCACCCCAGTGCAATTGCAGAGCGACCGACACGGTTTGGCCGCGATTTTTCTTGGGCAGCAAGGCGAGCTGCAATCCGCCGACGTGGCTAAGCTGGGTGCGCGCTTCGATATTGGCCTGGCTCGGATCAAATGTTTCCGCGGCATCAAGCTCGCGGCTTGGTACGAATTCCTTCATGACCTCGGTGACAGCGGGGGCGACCGGAATCTCGGCGCGTTGCGCCTGGTCTTCGGGAATGAACTCACCCAGTGTGCGATTGTCGCGGCGAAAATATTTCGCACTCACGGCGGCAACCTGCTCAGCAGTAATCTTCTGCAGCATGGCGCGGCCATGGAACAGCAGACGCCAGTCGCCCAGCGCGATGACGTCGGACAAGGCAATACCGACCTCTTGCGGGTCGTTCAGCATTTTCTCTATCTGATTGCTCTCGTTGCGCACCACGCGTGCCATTTCTTCCGGTGTGGGCGGCTGTTTGTAGAAGTTCTCGACCGCGGCAAGCAAGGCGTCGCGCGCCGGTTCGATAGGCTGCCCCTTCCTGACCACCGCACCCAGCATCTGCAAGCCCGGCGCGACACCGCTCAAATCCTGGCTGAACACTTGCGCGGCCAGGCCCGGCTCAACCAGTTGCTTGTACAAGCGCCCGTTAGGCGTGTCAGAGAGTATCTCGGCAGCAAACGACAATGCGTCACTGTCCGGATGCAGTGCGCTCGGCACCTTGTAGCCGACCTCGACGATCTGGATGTCGCCGGCGCGCCGTACGGTGAAACACCGTTCGCCATCCTGGGTTGGCTCCACGGTCCAGAATAACGGCCGCGCGCGCTTGGGTTTAGGTAATTTGCCGAAGGCATTGGCCACCCATTGCAGAGTGCGCGTCGGCTCGAATTTGCCGGCGATCAGCAACACCGCATTGTCCGGCTGATAGTAAAGGCGGTAGAACGCGCGCAGGTTATCGATGCCGACGTTTTCGATATCGCTGCGGTTGCCTATCGTGGCCTTGCCGTAGCTATGCCAATCGAAGGCTACGCTTTGCATGCGCTTCAACATGACGCCGGAAGGCGAATTCTCGCCGCTTTCGAATTCGTTACGCACGACGGTCATTTCTGAATCGAGATCCTTGCGTGCTATGTTGGAGTTGACCATGCGGTCGGCCTCCATATCCAACGCCCATTTCAGATTGTCGTCACCGGCAGGGAATACTTCATAGAAGTTGGTGCGATCTATCCACGTGCTGCCATTGGACTGCATGCCGCGATTATTGAAATCCTGGTCGATGGCCGGGTGGCGCGGTGTGCCCTTGAACATCATGTGTTCCAGCAAATGTGCCATGCCGGTCTCGCCGTAATTCTCGAAACGCGAGCCGACCAGGTAGGTGACGTTGACTGTTACCGTCGGCTTGGCTGCGTCGGGGAAAAGCAAGACCTTCAGGCCATTGGCGAGGCGGTATTCGGTGATCCCGTCGGTGGCCGTGACTTTGGTCATGCCCTTGGGGATCGCCTCGACGGCGGGAGTTGCATGTGCAGACGCCGCGCACAGAAACGCGCTCGCCAGCAGCGCCAGGAATTTACCTTGGGGCGACATGTTTGTCCTTTTTAAAACAGTGAAATTAGTGGCTGGTTCCACATACGGTGCAAGTCGCATTGCGCGCAATCTTGATGCTGGTCCACTCCATGCAGCGCGCATCCAGCAGCAAGAGGCGGCCGGCGAGTGTAACGCCAATCTGCACCAATACCTTCAGCGCCTCGGCTGCCTGCATGCTGCCGATGATACCGACCAACGGCGCGAACACGCCCATGGTCGAGCATTGCACTTCTTCAAATTCCTGATCCGGTGGAAACAGGCAGGCATAGCAAGGCGAATCGGCGGAGCGCGCATCAAACACGCTGATCTGTCCGTCGAATCGGATGGCTGCACCGGAAACCAGCGGCTTGCCAAGGGCGACGCAAGCGCGATTGACCGCGTGACGCGTGGCAAAGTTGTCGCTGCAATCGAGTACCACGTCAGCCTGCGCCACCAGTTCGACTATGCGTTTCTCGTCGGCACGTTCACGCAATGCCACCACCTCGATCTCCGGATTGATGCCTTCGAGCGCATGTCGGCCGGAATCGACCTTGGGCATGCCGACGCTGTGGGTGTCGTGCAGAATCTGTCTTTGCAGGTTGGTCAGGTCGACCGTGTCATTGTCGACCAGTGTTATCTTGCCCACCCCGGCAGAGGCGAGGTACAAGGCAACAGGAGAGCCGAGGCCACCGGCGCCGATGATAAGGGCATGGGACTGCAGCAAAGTTTGCTGGCCTTCGATGCCGATTTCATCGAGCAGTATGTGGCGTGAATAACGCAGCAGTTGATTGTCGTTCATCGGCCGAAAGAAAAACGCGGCCGCACCTGGAGGCGGCCACGGGAATTATTGCTTCCTGGTTTCTGGCTGCGCGGGTGCAATTGGCGCAACTGGGGCAAGTGGTGCAACCGGCGCCACCGGCTCGGCGATCTTGGCGCTCCTTTCCGCCGTTTCCTTGGAGGTCTGGTAAGGTTTGCCCTTCAGATAGTTCAAGGCCTGGGCCAACTGGAAATCGTCCTTGCCGCCGTATTCGAACGACTTGCGCTTCTTTTCCAGTGCAGCGGCACGCATTTCTTCATCGACCTCATCGATCTTCGGCCGGTTCGCAGACTCGGCGCTCTTGTCCTGTTCATTGGCCAAATGCCTTTGCAAGTCGGCTTCGCGCACGCGGAAGCCGTTCATGCCGTCGCCATCGGCGTATTCATCGACTGCGACATCGGGCTCGATACCCTTGGCCTGAATCGAGCGGTCGTTCGGCGTGTAATAGCGCGCCGTGGTCAGACGCAAGGCAGAACCGTCAGGCAAGGGATGAATATTTTGCACCGAGCCTTTGCCGAAGGTCTTGCTGCCCATGATGGTGGCACGCTTGTAATCCTGCAGCGCGCCGGCCACGATTTCCGAGGCCGACGCGGAACCGGTATTGACCAACACCACCATCGGCACATTCTTCACGCCCTCCGGCAGTTTCGCCAAAAGTTCGCCTTCGCGCGGCGAACTGTAGGCGCCGCGTGCGTAGTAGGTTTCGTTGGCCAGCGGCAATTGGCCCTTGGTCGAGACGATCACGGCATCCTTTTGCAGGAAAGCGGCCGAGACACCGACGGCTTCCTGCAATACGCCGCCCGGGTCATTGCGCAAGTCGAGCACGAGGCCCTTGAGCTTGGGTTCCTGGGCATAGATTGCGGTGATTTTCTTGGCCAGATCGGTTACGGTCGGCTCTTCGAATTGCGAAACGCGCAACCAGGCGTAACCCGGCTCAACGACCTTGGACTTGACCGTCTGCATCGTGACTTCCTTGCGGATGATAGGCACGACCAGCGGCTGCTCTTCACCCTGACGCTTGATGGTCAGCACGATTTTTGTGTCGACGTCGCCTCGCATGCGCTTGACGGCATCGTCAAGCGCCATGCCGCGCACCGGTTCGCCGTCCAGATGCGTGATCAGGTCGCCTGCCTTCAGCCCCGCGTGGTAAGCCGGTGAATCTTCAATCGGAGCGATGATGCGGACATAGCCGTCTTCCATGCCGACCACTTCGATACCCAAGCCGACAAACTTGCCTTCGATCGACTCGCTCAGCTCCTTGTAGGCGTTCTTGTCGAGGTAGGCAGAGTGCGGATCAAGCGAGCTGACCATGCCTGCCAACGCGTTGTCGAGCAGCTTCTTGTCTTCCACCGACTCGACATAGTCGGTCTTGATCAGGTCGAACACATCGGACAGCTTGCGCAATTCATCGATGGGCAGAGTGGCAGAATTTCTTTGCGCAATGGCATCGAACTGCATCGAGCCGGCTACACCGGCAATCATTCCCAGCCCGATCAGACCGATGTTCTTTAATTTGTTACTCATGTTTCACCTAGTACCTGACAAACTAACAATTCACAGCAGGGCATCTCTAAAAATCGTGGCGAGCGGGCCAGCGTCGGGCCGCGCGGTAGATTTTTAGAGGTGCCCAGCAGACAATTCACTTGAGAGCTACCCAACCCAACGGATCAAAAGCCCGCCCCTGATGCCGCATTTCAAAGTATAGCCCCGATTGTTCATTGCCGCCGCTATTACCTGCATTGGCAATGACTTCGCCGGTTTTGACCACATCGCCGGCCCGCTTCAACACGGCCTGGTTGTTGCCATATATTGTCATGTACTGGCTGCCGTGGTCGACGATGATCAGGTTGCCGAAGCCGCGCAACCATTCGGCGAACACCACGCGTCCGCCTGCCACGGCCCGCACTTCGGTGCCTTCTTCGGCGCGGATGAAAACGCCCTTCCAGCTCGGGCCGTCGCCATGCCGGCCGCCAAAGCGCGCCACCAACTCGCCACGGATGGGCAGACGCAACTGGCCGCGCAAGGCTTCAAAATCGCGCGGGAATATCGCGCCGCCATCGTCCGCCCGCGCCTGCGGCGTGGCTTCCACCTTGGCCAATGCCGGCGCCGGCGCTTGCGGCGGTTCGTCGGCGTCGATGGCGTCGGCCGGATTCGGCATCTTCGGCTCTGCGCCGGCCGATGCGGCTTTGGCAACTTTGGCCGCAGCCTTGGCCGCGCGCCGGTCTGCTTCTGCCTTGGCGCGCGCCGCTTCTTCCTTGCGTTTCTTTTCCGCCGCGATGGCGTCGGCCTTTTGCTGTTCTTCTATTAACTTGGACAGTTTGTCGACCAGCCCGGCCAGCCTCTGCTCGTTTTGTTCCATGTTGCCGGCTTCCTTGCGCTGCCCGGCCAGCTTGCTCGACAGCTTGCCGAGCAATTGGGTACGTTGCGCCTTTTGCTTTTGCAGCTCGGCCTTTTGCTCCAGGCGTTCCTGGGCGATTTCGTCGAGTTCGCCCTTGGCTTCCTCTTCGGCTTCCTTGTTGGCCTCGATGGCCGCGAGATTGGCGCGCAGCGAGGCAATCAGCTTCGCTTGCGCCTGCGACACGTAGCCGAGGTATTGCAGTTCGCGGTTGATGCGGTTCGGGTCGTCACCAGACAGCAGCAGCTTGATACGGTCTTCATTGCCGGCCACGTATTGCTGGCGCAACAATTTTGCCAATTTTTGCTGCTGCAGTTCGACCGCTTTCTTCAGGTCTTCCTGCGCCTTGACGATTTTCGCCAGCTTGGCCTCTTCGACCTGCTGCTCCTGCTCCAGATCGTGCAAGGCGCGGTCGGCATCGGATATGGCCGCTTCAGACTCGGCCAAGGCGTCGGCCGCATGAGTTTTGGCGACTTCGGTGTCGTCGATTTCATGCTTGAGGCGCGACAGCTTCTGCTGTAAGTCTGCGCGCTGGGCCTCGGCCTGCTGCTTTTGTTTGGCGCGTTCGGTCGGCTTGGCGGCCAGCGCCGGCATAGCCAACGCCAGCATGAGCAATATGCCCAGACCGCGAAAGACGCGAGAAACCCGCACGGATGACAAGGGACGCAAGCGCTTACTTGGCCTTGCCCTGGCTTGCCACGGCTTTCAATGCGGCCTCGATGGCTGCGCTGTCACCGAGGTAATAGCTCTTGATCGGCTTCAAATCGGCATCGAGCTCATAGACCAGCGGCTGGCCATTCGGGATATTCAGGCCGACGATGTCGCTGTCGCTGATGCCGTCCAGATATTTGATCAAGGCGCGCAAGCTATTGCCGTGGGCCGATACAAGGATGCGCTTGCCCGAGCGAATTGCGGGCGCAATCGACTCGTGCCAGGCAGGTAAGACGCGCGCAACGGTGTCTTTCAGGCATTCGGTCAATGGAATCTCTTCGCGCTTGAGCGCGGCATAGCGTGGGTCGTTGTAGGAGGCGCGCGGGTCGGACGGCTCAAGCGGATTGGGCGGCACGTCATAGCTGCGGCGCCATACCAGCACCTGATCGTCGCCATATTGGGCAGCGGTCTCGGCTTTGTTCAATCCTTGCAGGGCGCCGTAATGACGCTCGTTGAGGCGCCAGTCATGCGTTACCGGCAACCACATCAGGTCCATTTCATCGAGCGTGCCCCACAGGGTGCGAATTGCGCGTTTCAGCACTGACGTGTAGGCGAGGTCGAAGGTAAAACCGGCATCTTTCAACAATTTGCCGGCCTGCTTGGCTTCGGTCATGCCTTTTTCGGTCAAATCGACATCGGTCCATCCGGTGAAACGGTTATCGAGATTCCAGGTGGATTCGCCGTGGCGCATCAATACGATTTTGTACATGGTAGGCTAGAAAATGAAGGAAAATGGGGTTGACGGTCAATTTGAAATCAAATAGCGCTATCTATTTTATAATGCCGTCATTGTGTAAAACCATTGGAAGCCCGTGAAATTCATAACTGATAACATTTTGCTGTTCGCCATGGCTCTACTGTCGGGCGGCATGCTGCTCTGGCCGGTACTGCAAAGGCGCGGCGAAAAAGTCTCGATTCTGCAAGCCACCCAGCTGTTCAACCAGGGCAAGGCGTTGTTCCTCGATGTGCGCGAAGAAGAAGAGTTTGCCAAGGGGCACGTACGCGAGGCGCGCAACATCCCGCTCGCCAAGCTGGGAGAGCGCATCGGCGAACTGGGCAAGTTCAAGAGCAAGCAGGTGGTCGTGATGTGCGCCACCGGCGTAAGGTCGGCCAAGGCAGCCGCCCAGCTCAAGGCTGCCGGCTTTGAAACCGTGAATATCATGGAAGGCGGCGTGACTGCTTGGCAAAGCCAGGGTTTGCCGACCATCAAATAGGAAACCGGCAAGATGCATGCTCCCGTAATCATGTATACGTCAGCCGTCTGCCCGTATTGCACGATGGCCGAGCGCCTGCTGCGCGCCAAGGGCGTCGAAGACATCGAAAAGATCCGTGTCGACCTGGAGCCGCAATTGCGCGGTGAAATGATGCAAAAAACCGGTCGCCGTACTGTTCCGCAGATCTATATAGGCGAAACCCATGTCGGCGGCTTCGACGATTTGAGCGCGCTCGACCGTGCAGGCAAGCTTGACGCCTTATTGCACAGTTCCTGATGTATCATTTCAATCCCTGAATTCAAACCCTGAATCAATTCGACGCGTGCCAACGCAATCCAACGGCTCGGCGCCGTTCAACCTTACCCACTGAAAGCGCTTCATGTCAGACGAAAACCTGCAACCCGTATTCCAAATTCAACGTGTCTACGTCAAGGACATGTCGTTGGAGCAACCGAATTCACCGGCAATTTTCCTCGATAACGAAACGCCGAAGCTGGAAATCGGTGTTGCCGTCGCTGCCGAAGGACTGGCCGAGGACATCTACGAATCGACTGTCACCATTACGCTGACCGCTCGCATCAAGGACAAGGTCGCCTTCCTGGTTGAAGTCAAGCAAGCCGGCATTTTCGAAGCACGCAACATTCCCGCAGAGCAACTTGACCCGCTGCTCGGCATCGGCGGCCCAAACATTCTGTATCCATATCTGCGTGCCAACATCGCCGATATCATCACGCGCGCCGGCTTCCCGCCTGTGCACCTGACCGAAATAGATTTCGAAGCCTACTATCGCCAGCGTCTGCAAGCCGCAGCCGAAGCAGCCCAGGCCGCCCAAGGCCATGCAAATGGATCAGGTTTGGTGATGCCGGACGGTTCCGCTGCCACGATCAATTGATTCAAAGTCTCTCCATAGTCAAGGTGGCTTCATGAAACCTGCCCGATTGCTTGTGTGTGCTCTGCTGGCGGCAATGGCTGCCGGCAGTGCGCAAGCGGTTGAATTCAAATCGGTCGGCGCCGATCCGGTAGTCGCTTATGACGCCCCAGGCGCCAAGGGGCGCAAGGTGTTTGCGGTGCCGCGCGGCATGCCGGTTGAACCCATCCTGACTTACGGCGACTGGACCAAGGTGCGCGACAGCGCCGGCGATTTGTTCTGGCTGGAGTCGAAGAATTTGACGGGCAAGCGCACCCTTGTAGTCAAGGTGGCCAACGTGAAAGTGCGAGCAAGCGCCGATGAGGCCAGCCCACCGGTATTTACAGCCGACAAGGGCGTATTGCTGGACCTGGCCGAACCGCCAACCTCCGGCTGGATCAGGGTCAAGCATCGTGATGGTCAAAGCGGCTATGTCAAGGCCAGCGAAGTGTGGGGCGCGGAGTGAGCATCGCTTCCATTGTCGCACTTGCGGTTGCACCCTGCCTCGTCAAGCACTGATTTCCAGATGAATATAACCATATTCGGGGCCGGCGCCTGGGGCACGGCTCTGGCCTTGGCCTTGGCCGAGCGCAATGCCGTCTTCCTTTGGGGGCGCGATGCATCGGCGATGGCCAATGCCGCGGATAAACGCGAGAACGCCGTCTATCTGCCCGGCTTCAGCCTGCCACCTGCGCTGACCATCAGCGCGGACTTCGAGGCCGCACTGGCCCATGTCGCGTCGCCCGATAGTTTGTTGATCGCCGCCACATCTGTGGCGGGCCTGCGCCCCTTGCTGCAAC